>DLPX01000064.1:14679-58958 GCA_002477475.1 Proteobacteria bacterium UBA7447 | reverse complement strand
GCTTTGGCGCTGTATCTTGTCGTGAGTCATACCCGGATTGGAATGTTGATCCGGGCAGGAGCATCTAACCGGCGCATGGTGCAGGCGTTGGGTGTGGATATACGGATGCTGTTTACCCTGGTCTTTGCCGCCGGCGCTGCCATGGCCGGGCTTGCTGGTTTGATGATTGCGCCGATTACGGAAGCGAGCATCGGCATGGGGAATGAAATCCTGATCGTGGCTTTTGTCGTTATCGTGATCGGCGGTATCGGCTCTGTCCAGGGAGCTTTTTTCGGAGCTATGCTGGTGGGGCTGATTGATACTCTGGGCAGGTCTTTTCTTGATGATTTTCTGCGATTGTTTTTATCGCACCAGGCAGCGGAGACGTCGGCGCCGGCCATTTCAGCGATGCTGATTTACATCCTGATGGCAGTGATCCTCACCCTTCGCCCACAGGGACTGTTTGGAGTTCGTAGTTCGTGATGTCGAAAAGTGGCGGGTGGTTTGCGGTTGTCACGGTTCTTGGGGCGCTTTTGCTGCCTTTCTGGGCGGAATATGCTGGGGAACCCTTTGTTCTGGATGTCATTATCCGGTTAATGATCCTTGCGATCGCAGCGAGTAGCCTCAATCTGATTTTGGGTTACAGCGGGATGGTCAGTCTGGGCCATGCCGTGTTTATCGGTATCGGGGCTTATGCGGTTGGAATTCCGGCTTACTATGATCTCAATAGCGGTTGGCTACAGTTGGCGGCGGCTCTTGGGGCATCAGGATTTTTTGCGCTGCTGACAGGCCTCATATGTCTACGAACCCGCGGCGCCTACTTCATCATGATTACCCTGGCATTTGCCCAGATGATGTATTTCATTTTTGTCAGCATCGAGGAATACGGAGGGGATGACGGACTGGTGATCTATTCGCGCAGCGAGATGGGTCCGGGCGTTGATCTGGATGACAACAACCAACTTTATTTTTTGGTGCTCTTTTGCCTGATCGCAGTGATGATCTTGATTCACCGACTGACACGATCCGATTTCGGGCAAGTGATCAGAAGCATCAAGATAAACGAAGTCCGGATGCAGGCCCTGGGTTTTGACACATTCCGCTACCGATTGGTGTGCTACGTCATCTCGGGGATGATCTGCGGGCTGGCGGGCTGGCTACTGGGTAATTTCACCGGATTCATCAGTCCTGAAATGATGGACTGGACCCGTTCAGGCGAGTTGATTGCGATGGTGCTCCTGGGAGGTGCGGCAACCGTCGTAGGGCCACTGCTTGGCGCGGGGATCTTCATTGGCGTCGAGACGCTGCTCCCGGACATGACTATTTACTGGCACCTGTATCTGGGTATCCTGTTAATTATTGTGGCCAAATTCGGCCGGGGCGGCTTGCTGGGCTGGTGGACACGGTGGCAAAGCCGTTCACGCCCATGAGTGTCGAGCTTGAAGCGCGGGGAATCAGCCGACGTTTTGGCGGTATTCATGCGGTCGCCGATATTGATCTTTGTCTGGAAAAAGGGAAAATTCACGCGGTCATTGGCCCCAATGGCGCCGGCAAGACCACGCTCGTAGGGCTGCTTGCGGGCAGCCTGACAGCCGACAAAGGTGAGATCCGTCTGGGGCAGTGCGACGCCACGTTGTTGCCGGTGCATGAGCGTGTGAAACTGGGTCTTGGCAGAACCTTTCAAATTACCAGCCTCTTTGGGGAGCTTTCGGTTTTCGAGAGCATCGCAATCGCAGTCCAGGGCTATCAGGGCCACTCCTTTCGTTTCTGGGCCCCCGCTAATCGCAAGAGCGCGCTAATCGAAAGAGTTCATGAGTTGGCGCACGATGTGGGCCTTGACCACGAACTGGATGCTCAGGCCGAGGCTTTGTCTCATGGCAAACATCGTTTGCTGGAAATTGCGATGGCCCTTGCTGGCTTTCCATCGATATTATTGCTTGATGAGCCAGCCGCGGGGCTTGGTGCCGAGGAAACCCAGAACCTGATTGCGATTCTGAACCGGGTGAAATCGGATGCCGCCCTCCTGTTGGTTGAGCATGATATGGACGTCGTGTTTTCGGTGGCGGATGAGGTCACTGTCATGGTTGATGGCGCGGTTATTGCCACCGGAAGCCCCGACCATATCCGCAATAACCAGCGCGCACAGCAAGCCTACCTCGGCGAATCAGGGTCAGAATATGCTTGAGGTGCGAAACCTCTCTGCTTTCTACGGACACAGTCAGGCACTTTTTGACGTGAATCTGTCTGTCGGCAAAGGCCAATTAGTCAGTCTCCTCGGACGCAACGGGATGGGAAAAACAACTACCGTTAACTGCATCATGGGATTGCTGGCCTCTGCGCGAGGCGTCATTGAGTTTGACCGGGCCAGCCTTGTTGGTCTCCCCAGTTACCGGGTGGCCCAGTCGGGAATCGGAATTGTTCCAGAGGGGCGGAGCATCTTCCCGAATCTCACAGTTGAGGAGCAATTGCGCGCATTTGCGGGCGAACGTGATGTCGGATCAAAGACTTGGAAAATCTCAGAGGTATATGAGTTGTTTCCAAATCTCGCGAAAAGGCAGTCAAGTTTCGGCAACCAACTCTCGGGTGGCGAGCAGCAGATGCTGGCGATCGGCCGGGCGTTGATGACTAATCCTGTTTTGCTCATTCTTGATGAAGCGACAGAAGGGCTCGCCCCTCTGGTGCGCCAGGAGATCTGGCGGTGCCTGAAGCAGCTGAAACATGAAGGGCTCTCGATTCTTGTAATTGACAAAAACGTCTCGGATATTGCCCGCATTGCTGATCAACACTTCATTGTTGAAAAAGGGCGGACTGTGTGGTCCGGAAGTTCAATGGAACTTGAGTCGGATCGGTCAATCAGCACGCGATACCTTGGTCTCTAGGCGCCATCCTTTCTCACCAGTGATGGGTCATTTTCGTGGGAGATCATCCGCGTCTTCAAGTGCTGCCGCTATAATTCAGCGCCTCGTGTGGCGAGATCAGGGATGCGGGACGGGTTGATCGGATGCAGGCGCTCGCCGTATCAGATGACATGAGGTGATTGCTTGAGAAAGTCTGTTATTGCTGCGTTTTTGCTCGTTTTGATCGTGGGCCTTTGGGTTGGATCAGGCCTCTTTTCAGATCGTGAAGAAATGCCCGCCGCGGTCAGTGCGACTGCAGTGCCGTCTGCGTCCGTCCAACCGCCGTCTGTGCAGGTCCAGACACTTCAGGCAAGTTCTGTTGCGCAGGTGCTGCACCTGATGGGAGTCACCGCTCCCATGCGTCAGGTGGATGTGCCGGCCCAAACCAAGGGAACCGTCGCGACATTGCGAGTCAAAACAGGAGCCCTCGTCGAAGAGGGCCAGTTGCTGGCGCGTATCGATATGGGCGATCGAACTGCAAGATTGCGCGAGGCGCAGGCGCTACTGGAGCAGCGACAAACCGAATATCAGGCGGCGACCCAGCTTTCAAAGAAGAATCTTCAGTCGGCAACGGAACTGACCCGCTCCCAGGCGCTGCTGGATTCTGCCAAGGCAAGCCTGGAAAGCATTCGCCTGGATATCCGTAGAACCCAAGTGAAAGCTCCTTTTGCCGGGGTGGTTGAGCAGCGTTTTGTTCAGTTGGGTGACTATCTTGATATCGGTCATAAAGTCTTCAGATTACTGGATTTGTCAAAATTGAAAGTAAAGGGGCAGGTCGCAGAGCGTGAGGTGTCACGGTTGAAGCCCGGTATGCCCGCTGAATTGAGTTTTGTTGGCGGTCAGCGCCTTCCCGGTGAGATTACCTTTATCTCCCGTGCCAGTGATAGTGCGACCCGCACCTTCATGGTGGAGGTCACGGCAGATAACCCGGGATTGGCGGTTTCAGCAGGGATGACCGCCAGGATCAGCTTGAATCTCGGTGATCGCAGGGGACATCGTCTCAGTCCTGCGGTATTGACGCTGGATGACGAGGGGCGGGTCGGCGTAAAAGTCATTAACGACAATACTACGGTACAGTTCTTACCGGTCGAGCTGATCGCAGACGGCCCTGAAGGCATGTGGCTTGGCGGTTTACCGGACTCTGTCGAAATCATTACGGTAGGTCACGAGTTTGTATCGGCCGGGCAACGCGTGACCGTAAGCCGCGGTGTGCAATAGCACGCGCTAACCATGTCTCTTATCAGTACTGCATTCGGGTACTCACGAACCGTACTCGCGGTCCTGCTCTTTGTCTTGATCGCCGGGTCGATTGCTTATCAGGATATTCCCAAAGAGTCCGAGCCGGATATCGATATTCCAATCATCTATGTCACGATGAACCATGACGGTATCTCCCCTGAAGATGCCGAGCGCTTGTTGATTCGGCCCATGGAGCAGGCGCTCAAGTCGATTGAGGGAATCAAGGAGATGCGTTCCAGCGGTTACGAGGGCGGGGCGAACGTGCTATTGGAGTTTGATGCAGGCTTTGACTCTGATGCCGCACTGAGGGATGTGCGTGAGGGGGTTGATCTGGCCAAGAGCAATCTCCCAACGGCGACCGACGATCCGGAAGTGCATGAGGTGAATTTCAGCCTGTTCCCCGTCGTGGTGGTGATTCTCTCCGGCGATGTGCCGGACCGGGCGCTTTACCGTATTGCCAGAGAACTCAAGGACGAAATTGAAGGCATTGCAGAGGTGCTGGAAGTCAACATCGCCGGCAATCGGGATGAAGTCGTGGAAGTGATCGTCGATCCGTTGAAGCTCGAGAGTTATGGCCTGGATCCAGCCCTCGCGTCGGCGACGGTGAGGAGTTCCAACATGCTGGTGGCGGCCGGTGTTCAGGATACCGGAAAGGGCCGGTTTTCGATCAAGGTCCCGGGCCTGTTTGAAAGTATCCGGGATATTGCCAATCTGCCCGTGCTGGTGGATGGCGATGCTGTGGTGCGGGTGAGTGATATTGCCGAGGTGAGAAGGACTTTTCGGGATCCGGCGAGCTTCGCCCGGGTTAACGGAAAGACCACCGTCGCGCTCGAAGTATCCAAACGCACCGGTGAGAACGTGATTGAGACCATTGAGCAGGTACGTGCAGTGGTTGAGGAAAAACAGGGGCAGTGGCCGCAGACTCTGGGTGAAACGGTGACCGTCAGTTACTCACAGGATCGCTCGGATCAGATCCGGACGATGCTGAATGACCTTCAGAACAGTGTTATCAGTGCGGTCCTGCTCGTGATGGTTGTGGTGATATCCGCGTTGGGCGTGCGGAGTGGTCTTTTGGTGGGCATCGCGATTCCAGGCTCTTTTCTGACGGCGCTGCTCGCGCTCTTTTTGATCGATGTCTCGCTCAATATTGTTGTCCTTTTCAGCCTGATTCTGGCCGTGGGAATGCTGGTGGACGGCGCCATTGTGGTGACGGAATTTGCCGAGCGGAAATTGAGCGAAGGGGTGCCAAGGCATCAGGCCTACCTTCAGGCGTCGGCACGGATGGCAACACCGATAATTGCTTCGACCGCGACGACGCTGGCGGCTTTCTTACCGCTCGTGTTCTGGCCCGGCGTAGTCGGGGAGTTTATGAAGTACCTCCCCATGACGGTACTGATCACGCTCATCGCTTCCTTGCTGATGGCCCTGATTTTTGTGCCGACAATCGGCGCCTTGATCGGCAAAAAGACCGAAATCAGTGAGCGGGCCCTAAAGACCCTGCTTGCGGGCGAGCAGGGTGACCTGGATAGTGTTGATGGATTTACCGGCCGTTATCTTGGCCTCCTGAAAACTGCCGTTAAACGGCCGGGGTTGGTATTGCTGGCGTCGCTCGGCTCTCTGGTGGGTGTGTTCTTGTTGTACGGAACGATTGGGCCGGGGGTGGAATTCTTTCCTGATGTGGAGCCCGACAATGCACAGATCCAGGTGCGGGCCCGAGGCAATCTTTCAATTTCTGAGCAGGACCAAATAATGCGCGCGGTGGAGCAGCGCGTTCTGGATGTTGGCGGCATCCGAACCTTTTATACGCGCGTCGGTTCAGACAAGAACAACGAGGAAGCAGAGGATATTATCGGTTCGGTGTCGCTTGAGTTTTCCGATTGGCGGTTACGACCGCGCGTCAGTGAGATCTTCGATACTCTCGGAAGAAGGCTGCAGGATATCTCGGGCGTCGTCATCGATCTTCGAAAAGAAGAAGGGGGGCCGCCGGTGGGGAAAGCGCTGCAGTTGCAACTCTCTTCGGTCTACCCGGAGTTACTCAATGATGCTGCAGCCAAAGTCAGGGCGCAGTTCGACGACATGGCAGGTCTCAACAGTATCGAGGACTCCCGCCCACTTCCCGGCATTGACTGGACGCTGGCGGTAGATCGTGCCCAAGCTGCCAAATATGGGATCGATATCAGCGGGATCGGCAACATGATTCAGATGACGACCGGCGGGTACAAACTTGGCGAATATCGCCCGGATGATAGCGAGGATGAGATTGATATCCGGGTGCGCTTCCCAACGATCGACCGGACGGTGACTGGTCTCAATGCAGTGAGAATCAACACGGCGTCGGGTGCAGTGCCGGTGTCGAATTTCATCAACCGCGAGGCCCGCCAAAAAACGGGCATGGTCAAACGCGTCGATGGCCTGCGCGTCATTACCGTCAAAGCCGATGTCGATGACGGCGTGCTGGCGGATGACAAATTGCGCGAACTCCAGAACTGGCTGGAGAAGCATCCTCTCGATGCCCGGATTCGTGTTGATTTCAAAGGCGAAGACGAAGAACAGGCAAAAGCCCAGGCTTTTCTGAGCAAAGCATTTCTCGTTGCCCTGTTCCTGATGGCGCTAATCCTGGTTACGCAGTTCAATAGTTTTTATCAGGCATCGCTTATCCTGTTTGCTGTGGTCATGTCGACGGTCGGGGTGCTGATAGGCCTCATCGCGACGCAGTCGCCTTTCGGCATCGTCATGAATGGAATCGGCGTGATCGCTCTGGCCGGGATTGTGGTCAATAACAATATCGTACTGATCGATACTTATGCCCGTCTTCGGGATACCATCGGCGATCCGGTTGAGGCGGTGCTGCGCACCGGGGTGCAGCGTTTGCGCCCCGTCCTGTTGACCACGGCTACTACGGTGTTGGGTCTGATGCCGATGATGTTCGGGATCAATATCGACTTTGTGACCCGGGAGATCACGCAGGGCGCGCCGTCAACACAGTGGTGGACGCAACTGTCGACGTCGATTGTTTTCGGGCTGAGTTTTGCGACGATCCTGACACTGGTGGTGACGCCCAGTGCGCTCGTCCTCCAGGAAAAAATCCTGGCCCGATGGGGCCGGGGACGTCGGGTGCGGGCAGCGTCCGCCTGATCGAATTGCCTGCTATTTTGGCTTGGCTTTTGCCCAGGAGTCCCGCAACGCGACGGTGCGGTTGAATACCTTCCTGGCATCGGTGCTGTCCCGATCCACACAGAAGTACCCCAGACGTTCAAACTGAAAGATCGATCCCGGAGGGGCGTCGGTCAGACTCGGCTCAACCTGAACGTTGTCCAGAGTGGTGAGCGAGGTTTCGTTAAGCGCGTTTTGCAGATCATTTTCTGATGAGACATTTGGCTCCGGGTCAACAAAAAGCGGTTCGTAAAGTCGGACCTCCGCCTGTGCGCTGTGCTGGGCCGATACCCAGTGAATGGTTCCTTTAACTTTGCGACCGTCAGGTGCATTGCCGCCCCTTGTCTCAGGATCATAGGTGCAGCGGACTTCAATAATCTCGCCGGACGAATCCTTGATCACCTCTGTGCAGGTTACAAGATAGGCGTAACGCAGTCTGACTTCGCGCCCAGGCGCGAGTCGAAAAAACTTTTTCGGGGGATCTTCTTGAAAATCTTCCTGCTCGATATAGAGTTCCCGGCAGAAAGGCAGCGAGCGGGTTCCCAGCGATTCATCTCCCGGATGATTTAGCGCCTGTAGCGCCTCTTCCTTATCCTCGGGATAGTTCTCAATGACGATCTTGAGTGGGCGTATGACCGCGAATGCCCTGGGGGTGCCAGGATCAAGCGCCTCACGGACACAGTTGTCCAGAACGCTGAGCTCGACATTCTGCTGGTTTCGGGTCACGCCAATGCGAGTACAGAAGTCCACCAGTGCCTCGGGAGGGTAGCCCCTTCGACGCATGCCGGACAACGTCGGCATGCGCGGGTCATCCCAGTTGCCCACCACCCCTTGCTCCACCAGGATGGTGAGGAGTCGTTTGCTCACCATCGTGTATTCCAGTGACAGGCGGGAGAACTCTGTTTGATAGGGCCGACTTGGAATGGTGACGTGTTCCAGCACCCAGTCGTAAAGAGCTCGATTGTCTTCAAACTCGAGCGTACACAGGGAATGGGTCACGCCCTCGATGGCGTCAGACAATGGGTGAGTGAAATCATACATAGGGTAGATACACCAGTTATCACCCGTGTTGTGATGCGTCTGATAGCGGATTCTGTAAAGCGTTGGATCGCGCAGGTGCAGATTTGGTGAAGCCATGTTGATTCGGGCCCGGAGCACCCGACTGCCTTCAGGAAATTCGCCCCAACGCATCTTTTCGAACAGTTCGCGGTTCTCATCACAACTTCGATCGCGAAATGGGCTATTCACACCAGGCGTGGTCAATGTGCCCCGTGTGCCGCGGATCTCATCGGCACTGAGGTCGCACACGTAGGCGTTCCCTGAGTCGATTAGTTCAACCGCGAACGCGTAGAGTTGTTCGAAATAGTCTGAGGCGTGATAAAGCCGTTCTTTCCAGTCAAAGCCCAGCCATTGGACATCTGCCTTGATCGCTTCAACAAATTCGGGGCTTTCCCGATCAGGATTGGTGTCATCGAAGCGCAGAGCGCAACGTCCTCCAAAGTCCTCAGCCAGGCCAAAGTTGAGACAGATCGACTTCGCATGCCCAATGTGGAGGTACCCGTTAGGTTCCGGAGGGAAACGGGTTGTGATGCCCTGAGGATAGCGGCCGGCATCGAGGTCGGCAGTCACTAACTGGCGGATAAAGTTAGTTGGCGATGATTGATCGGACATGCTCGGGCAAAGACCCAGACGGGGAGCGCCAGGTAATGGTCAGGGGTGAAGGGCTTCGCGCGAATTCAACTTGCGGTGGCCGTGGCGCGATAGGGTTGGGATCAACGGATCAGGTGTCGAATTTTGACACCTGATCCGCCAGCAAAACCAAGATTACCAGTTAGTTGGTGTGGATAGGGTTGAAGCCTGGCTGCCAAAATAGGCTGCAAGGTCTTCAATGTCCGAAGCACTCAGAGCGGATGCAAAACCCTTCATGATTGCATTGTTGCGAACTCCTGACTTATAGCCGGAAAGGGCATGTGCAAGGAAATCTGGATACTGTCCGGCGAGGATCGGATATTGTGGTGTGATGGGCTTTGCGCCGCCTGCGCCATGGCATGATGTACATACCTGAGCTTTGGCTTCACCTGCTTTGGCATTGCCATCGCCTAGTTCGCTTTTGGCTGGTGCATCCAGACTGCTTAGGTATGCGGCGATATTGGTAATTTCCGTGTCACTCAGCGCTCCTGCCTGGGCCTGCATGGTCGGGTGTACCCGCTCGCCACTTTGATAGGCCTTAAGCGCGAGCGCAAGATACTCCGCTTGCTGCCCTCCCAGTTTGGGAATCCGGAATGTTGGATAGGCGTTGCGCATGCCCGGGGCGCCGTGACAACCCATGCAGGTGACCGCCGCTGCCTTGCCTGCCTGGATATCCCCTGCCGCCAAACTTGTAAAAGAGGCAACTGCCATGGCCAATCCAGCAGTGATCGATAGCAAGAATTTCATTGCGATACGTCTCAAAAAATTGTAGAGGCGCAACTTTAGGCAACCGGTTCAAACGTTGCAACAATTTGAACCAAAAAAATGATCTTTCGTGTCTATTTTTTGCGTTTCAAGTAAATCGCGAGCTCTTTCAGACCGCTGGGATGGCTGATTGTTTGGTCCCGGCGCGTCGGCCATTCCCAGCGTGTTTCAGGGAACAGCGACTCGACGGTGGTAAGGGAGCAATGCCAGGGCGGCCCGCCCTCGCGGTGCGTCTGCATGAAGGCACCGATCAGAATACCGCCTGGCTGAATCCAGCGGTACAGTCGCTCGGCGTAATCGGGCCACTTGGCCGGCTCCAGCGCACAAAGAGCTGTCTGTTCGTAAATTACATCAAAGGGTTCATCGGCCTCCCAGTCAAAGAGGTCGTGAGCGACAACGCACGCCCCAATCCGCCGGGTGTCCAGAAGGCGCTTTAGATCAGTAACGGCGCTCGGGGAGAAATCCACGCCCGTGACGTCATAACCCCGTCGGGCGAGTTCAGCAATCTCGTAACCACGGCCGCAGGCGGGGATCAATACCCGTGCCGGCGGGGCCGGCATCTCGGCGAGTCCGAGAGCGAGGGCGGGACTGGGTTCACCGCGATCCCACGCGGTTCTTCCCTCCAAGTAGCGCTTTTCCCATCTCGCCTGTTGATTCGTCTCAGTACCCGTCACATGTATTTGCCAGCTATTTTTGTTCGACATCATTTTAGCGTTTAAGAAATGGCAACGGGACGTGACACCCGCCGGAAGATCCATCGAGCGTTGGCGGTGATATACTGCCCCGCGTTTCGCGCCGCAGGGGTGGCGCGGTCAATTAGCCAATACTCATCGTGCAAACAGCCAAGACCGACGACGTCCGTATCGTCGATATTCAGGACGTGGCAGATCCGGCCACCATCATTGCTGAGATGCCGCTGTCGGCAGATGCGGCTGAACTCGTAGCGGCAACACGCCGCGATATTCATGAAATCCTGAACGGCAATGACGACCGCCTGATCGTGGTCACAGGACCTTGCTCGATTCATGATCCTGATGCCGCGATGGCGTACGCAGAGCGCCTGCTGCCGATACGTGAAGAGTACCGCGAAGATCTGATTGTGGTTATGCGGGTGTACTTTGAAAAACCCCGTACGACGGTAGGTTGGAAAGGGCTGATTAATGATCCTGATCTGGATGAATCCTTTGATATCAATAAAGGCCTGCGCACCGCCCGCCGGTTGCTGCTGGCGATCAATGGCCTCGGTGTGCCGGCAGGAACCGAATACCTTGATTTGTTGTCCCCCCAATATTTGGCCGACCTGGTCAGTTGGGGAGCAATCGGCGCTCGTACCACAGAGAGCCAGCTGCACCGCGAGATGGCCTCGGGACTTTCCTGCCCAGTCGGATTCAAGAATGGCACCGATGGCAATTTGAAGATAGCGGTCGACGCGGTTGGGGCGGCGCAGCACTCCCATCATTTCCTGACGATTACTAAAAACGGCAACTCGGCAATCCTGACCACTGCGGGTAACGAGGATGGTCACATGATTCTGCGCGGGGGACGTGAGCCCAACTACGATGCCACAAGCATCGCATCGGCAGCGTCGCTGATGACAGATGCCGGGTTGGTTCCGCGTCTGCTAGTCGATTGCAGTCACGCCAACAGTGGCAAAGACCCCCAGCGCCAGCCGGAGGTTATCGATTCCGTCTGTGAACAACTTGTCGGTGGCGAACGACGATTGATGGGTGTCATGATCGAAAGCCACTTGGTCGGGGGCCGCCAGGATATCGTTCCCGGACAAGCGCTGACCTATGGTCAGAGCATCACGGACAGCTGCATCGCCTGGGATGAGACAACACCTTTGATCGCTCAATTGGCTGAAGCTGTGCGCAGGCGCCGTTCAGGAGCCGCGAACTGAGTCGAGTTTGATATGCCTTCCGGGGGTAGTTCCTCGATGCCTCCTCTTATGGCGTAATCAAAAAAATTTGGCCTTTTTCTTAAATACAAAATGATATCGTGCAATCCTATCGTGACCAGAGTCAGAAAGCGGCCCCGCTGAACACCCGCTGAATAATAGAACCTGAGGCTGCAACCCTGAGCCGCCCTGATTCGGAGAGAAGAAAATGATCAAACCCCATGGCAGTGATTCCCTGATGCCGTTGCTCGTTGATGACCCGGCCCGCCTTGAGGCGCTGCGAGCGGAAGCGGCCGATATGCCCTCCATGACGTTGAGTTCTGCTGCCGCTGCGAATGCTGTCATGCTGGGTGCGGGCTATTTCACGCCGCTGCAGGGATTTATGAACAAGGCCGATGCCCTCGCTGTGGCTGAGCATATGAAAACAGGCAGCGGTATTTTCTGGCCGGTGCCGGTGGTCAATCTCACCGCCGATGGCAACGGTATTTTGCCCGGTGCAAGGATTGCGCTGAGAGATCCGAATGTCGCGGGGCATCCCGTTATCGCCATTCAGGATGTCGAGGCCGTTGAGGTGCTCAGTGAAGAAGACGTGGACTTTATCGCGCAGCAGGTTTACCGCACCAACGATGAAGCACATCCCGGTGTTGCGACTTTTGCCTCGCTTGGACGCGTGTTGGTGTCCGGCCCGATCGAAGTGTTGAACCTCAGTTACTTCGAAACAGATTTTCCGGAGACCTTCCGTACAGCGGTTGAGATTCGCTCGGAAATTGAAAAGTGCGGCTGGGAACGTGTGGTCGCCTTCCAGACCAGGAATCCGATGCATCGCGCCCATGAAGAGTTATGCAAAATGGCGCTCGAGGCAGTTGAGGCCGACGGGATTTTGATTCATATGCTTCTGGGAAAGCTTAAGCCGGGGGATATCCCTGCAGATGTCCGGGATGCGGCGATCCGGAAGATGGTTGAACTATACTTTCCCCCTAACTCTGTAATGATCACAGGTTACGGTTTTGACATGCTTTATGCCGGCCCGCGTGAGGCAGTGTTGCATGCGCTGTTCCGCCAGAACGCTGGGTGCACGCACCTTATTGTCGGCCGGGATCATGCTGGAGTGGGGGATTACTACGGCGCTTTTGATGCCCAGACGATCTTTGACGAATCCGTGCCGGACGGTGCGATGGAGATCGAGATATTTAAAGCAGATCACACGGCCTACTCGAAAAAACTCAACAAGGTAGTGATGATGCGTGACGCACCGGATCATGCGAAAGAAGATTTCGTGTTGTTGTCCGGGACACGCGTTCGCGAGATGCTGGGCGCTGGCGAAGACTTACCGGTGGAGTTCGCTCGTCCAGAAGTGGCGCGTATTCTGATGGACCACTATGCCCAGGAGGCCGAAAGCAGCGCCTGATTTAAAGAGGGACGCCGTTAGATACGTCACTGGCCCCAGACACTAAAGCGTCTGGGGCCATAAGCGGTTCACAGACTGCCGAACTGGTCGGCAGCGATGCTTTCGTTTTCCAGCATCACGGGAATGTTGTCATCGATGCGGTAGATCCGCTGCCCATTCTGAGTAATCAGCCCTTCTGTCAGGGCCTGCGTGACACTGTCATTGCCGGCGTTAGTGATTTTCCCGCCAGCAATCTGATGATTGATTTGTCCCAGTTCATCAATGCTCAGGGGTCTGAGCGGCTGCTTGGTTACCGGGCAACACAGAATCTCTAGCAGTTGTCGGTCTATCGGCATGGGGGATATCCGTCCTTTCTCTGGCGATTTTTGAAGATGCGCCTGAGTATACTGTGAGGCCTATTCGGGCGGGAATTGCCCGCACGATGTTACTTGCAAGGAACTGATCATCATGTCCTCTGGATCGCGCCGTGCCGTTGTCACTGCAATCGTAGGTAACGGCACCCTGACCATACTGAAGTTCGCTGTCGCGCTGCCGACCCAGTCCGCAGCGCTGATGAATGAAGCCGTACACAGCCTGATGGATACGCTCAACCAGTTGTTTCTGCTGATCGGCCTTATCCAGGGCGAGAAGCGAGCTGATGGACGTTATGCATTCGGTCATGGACAGAAGAAATATCTCTGGAATCTGTGGAGCGCTATTGGACTGTTCTCGATCGGGTGTGGGCTGGGGTTGGCACATGCCTGGCACGCCTGGCAGGAACTGGGGGAAATAACGGCCCGACCGGCTGTCGTACTGGGCAGCCTCCGGATCGATCTCATATGGCTGGCGGGAGTGGTACTCCTGATCGCGCTGGTTGTCGAAGCCTATGTCCTCAAAATAGCCTGGCTTGAGTTTCGCCGACGTGCCCAGGACGAGGGTATCTCGACATGGCAAAAATTTTTTCGGCCGACAGACCCGACCTTGCTGGCTGTCTTGCTGGAGGATGCCATTGCCGTGATCGGCGTGCTGCTGGCGGGGTCCGGTATTGCCCTCACGCGTCTGACTGGCAATGGAATGTGGGACGTGGGCTTCTCGATAGCGATCGCGGTGATGCTTGGGGCGACCGCTATTGTTCTTGGCGCAATCAATATGCGATTGCTGACGGATGTTCGTGATCGAGAAGCAGAGGCGATCTTTGATACCATCGCTAAAGCGCACCGCGAGATTGAGCGATACCATGATCTTCGCAGTGTCGTTGTCGACGAAGCCAACACGGTACTGGTCGCTGAAGTGGAACTGCGCGAAGAAGCGCTGTTGGCCGGACTGCGAACCGAGATCGCTAAACATGAAGCGACCTTGTTGTCCGCTTTGCCTCCGACACGTCGGGACGATTCGGCGTTGCAGGAGTACATCGCCGATCGCGCGGCAGTGCAGGCAACCCTGGAGCGCACAGAAACACTGATTGACGAACTTGAGCGATTGATGCGAGAGCGGTGTCCACGGGTCTCTCACATCACAATAGAGGTAGAAGGCATCGCACCGCAGGCAACAATCGATGCCCTTGATGAAACACCACAACAGGAAACCTGAATGACTACAAAAAACCCTTTCTGGCCCTCGCTGGCACTGGCAATCACCTTGATGCCGGTGGGAAGCAATGCAGAGAACACGATGCCCACGAGCCCGACAGAGCAATTCAGTTATGCCTTGGGTTATCAGATCGGAACCCAGATTGCCCGGCAGATGATGACCGAAGGCCTTGACCTTGACCCCGGTTATCTTGCCCAGGCAATTGAGGATGTTCTGTCTGGAGCAACCCCAGCGATCACGCAGGCCGAGATGGATGCCGCTATCACCGCAATTCAGCAGCAGTCTCAGGAGAAAAGCATGGAAAAAGTAAAAGCCGCCGAACAGGCCGGACAGGAGTTTCGACAGACCTATCAGAGCCAGGAGGGCGTCAGTGAGACCGAAAGCGGCATTCTGTATCGGGTGTTAACGCCGGGCACCGGCTCAGAGCCGAAGATCGATGATACAGTTGTCGTTCACTACCGCGGCACGCTCGTGGACGGGACCGAATTCGACAGCTCCATCCGGCGCGGCCAACCGGCGACCTTCAGTCTCGGAGGCATTATTCCTGGGTGGCAGGAAGCCCTCCAGTTGATGAATGAAGGGGCGCGCTGGGAGGTGGTGATTCCTCCTGAGCTCGCTTATGGCGAGACCGGCGCTGGTGGGGCAATTGGGCCTCAGGAAACACTCATTTTTGAAATTGAGCTGATTGAGGTGAAATAAACCCCTCACCGAGACTGCCGTGGAGACTGAAGACTGCATAAGGACAGTATCGGGTAAAGCATAAGAAATCCTTCCGATCTTATCAGGGAGGGCCTGATACTGTACCGACCCGCTGCGATTATAAAAAACCCTCAAAAATCGTATAAGTTCGAGAGGCGAACGTCGTAAAATACGCAACCCTTTTGACCTTATGGGGGAGCCCATTGGAGCCGCTTTGAAGATTTTATTTGCAGACAAGTTTCCGAAAACCCAGTTGCAGCAACTGCAGGATCAGGGTCACGAGTGCGATCTACAACCTGATCTTGATGGCGACACTTTGCCTCAGGCGGTGAATGATGCGGAGGTATTGGTTGTCCGCAGCACGAAGATTACGTTTGAAACCATCGGCGCCGCGGCCTCTTTGCGATTGATTATCCGCGCGGGTGCCGGAACGAACACCATCGACAAGGACGCAGCGGCAGCTAGGGGTATTCCGGTCTGCAATATACCGGGGAAGAATGCAGCCGCTGTCGCCGAATTGGTCATGGGGTTGCTGATCGCCATTGACCGGAGGATTGCGGAGAATGTTATCGACCTGAGAGCGGGCCGATGGAATAAGAAAAAGTATTCAGTGGCCCAGGGGCTCATGGGTCGTCACATGGGTATTATCGGACTCGGTGCCATTGGTCTCGCAGTGGCAGAACGGGCGAGAGCCTTTGGAATCCATGTCTATGTGGTGGATAAGCCCGATAGAAGTGCACAGACCCGAGAGACTCTGGCAAATCTCGGTCTCCAAACTGTTCCCGACCTGGATGCGATGCTGGGAACCTGCGACATCATCAGCCTGCACGTCCCGAGCGCCGCCGGGACCAAGGGCATGGTGGATGCGGAATTTCTCGCTAAACTTCAACCGGGCGCCATTCTCATCAATGCCTCCCGGGGTGACGTCATTGATGAGGTGGCACTGCTCGCGGCTATGAATGACAAGGGAATCCGCGCGGGATTGGATGTTTATGCTGATGAGCCCTCCGCAGGTGAGGGTGCGTTCTCATCTGATCTGGCAAGTCACCCCAACACGTGTGGCACACACCATATTGGTGCGTCCACAGATCAAGCACAAAACGCGGTATCCGACGGCGTCCTGGACGTCATTGATGCGTTTGCAGGCGGTACCGTTATGAACTGTGTGAACGGCCTGGGCTGAATCGGTGCGTGCACCAGGAGAAAATCCTGAAACCCTGCCAGAGAAGCAAGCGAAAAGCGAAATAGAGAAATAGAGAAATAGATAAATAGAGAAAAGAGACAGATAAGCTATGACAGAGAGAGTGCACAATTTCAGCGCGGGACCGTGTACCCTGCCGCTGTCCGTTTTGGAAGAGGGCCAGGCTGAGTTCGTGGATTACCACGGTGCCGGCATGTCTTTGATCGAGATGAGCCACCGGGGCAAGCATTTTGTCGCTGTCCATGAAGAGGCCATCGATCTTGTTCGGTCAGTATATGGCGTGCCCGATGAGTTTGATGTGCTGTTCTTGCAGGGCGGGGCAACCCTGCAATTCGCCATGGTGCCGATGAATCTGTTGAAGAGCGGTGAGAAGGGCGCTTATGTTAATTCCGGAACCTGGGCAAAAGGGGCGATCGCCGATGCCCAGCATTATGGAGACGTCTATACCGCCTGGGATGGGACAGACTGTAACTTCACTCGGATGCCCAATACGGGCGAGATCGACATTCAGTCAGGCACGCGGTATCTGCACCTGACTTCTAATGAGACCATCGGGGGGGTTCGATTTGCCGACTGGCCGAAAGTGGACGTTCCTCTGATTGGCGATATGTCCTCGGACTATATGTCACGCCCGGTACCCTGGGATCGCTTCGATCTGGTTTATGGTGGCGCGCAGAAGAATCTCGGTCCTGCAGGAATGGCGTTAGTCATCATTCGAAAAACAGTGGCTCGGGAGAACAATCAGAACATCGGCCGGTATCTTCGTTACGACATCCAGGCTGATAAAGACTCCATGTTCAATACCCCGCCCGTGTTTCCGATCTATATGTTCGGCAAAGTGCTCAAATGGATGCGTGATCAGGGAGGTGTAGAGGCGATTGAGCGCCATGCGGAGGACAAGGCAGGCATCCTTTACCGCGCGATTGACGACAGTGGCGGTTATTACCGTTGTCCGGTCGACGTGGATTCACGGTCAATGATGAACGTCGTTTTCCGACTGCCCTCTGAAGATCTGGAAAAGACTTTCCTCTCAGGTGCGGATGCGGCAGGTCTGCTGAATCTCAAAGGGCACCGCAGCGTCGGGGGTATTCGCGCGAGTATCTACAACGCCATGCCCAAGGAAGGGGTACAGGCGCTCGCCACCTTCATGTCGGAATTTCAAGGCACTCATCCTGCTTGAGCGTGCGGATACGCTTTTGGAGTTAATGTGACCCAGATTCGTGCTTTCCAACCCCGCGTAGTAACCGCCGAACATGCAGGTTCGGCGGTGGGCCCTGCCTATGATTCGATGACGCCCGACGAGCGGCGAAACTTTCGAGCAGCGAATCCGCAGAACTACATTAACGTGATGCGGTCACTGGACGACTTCCCCGTTGGCGAGCGACCCACAGAAGAGCAGTTGCTCCAGGAGAACATTGATCAATTGGGTCAACTCCTGGCAAGCGGCGCTTACCGACAGTGTGACCAGGACTCGGTCTTTATTTATCAGTTGAGCGTCGACGGTCACAGTCAGACCGGCATCGTTGCGGAAATTCCCGTGGGAGAGTACCGCGATGGTCTGGTGCGAAAACATGAGGAGACGCGCAAGGAACACGAGGAGCGCCTAGGGCACTATCTTGACTCGGTCGGTGCAACCTCCAGTCCAATCTGTTTGGCCTATGAAGGCACGAATGTGATTGATAGCGTCGTTGAAAAGTGTCTCAATATTGAGCCGGTGTTGGATTTTCATCTTCCTGACGGCGTCCAACAACGTCTTTGGCAGGTCAGCGATCCGGCAATCTTGGATAAGCTGGTGAGAGGGTTTGCCGATATCCGTTATACCTATCTGACGGATGGCCATCATCGTGCAGCCTCAACTCTGCATCACGCTGCCAGCCGCCACGCACAGGGTAAAGGCGAGGGTCCATGGGACTACCTCCTGACAGTGCTGTTCCCTGCGAGCGAGTTACGTGTCCTGCCGTTTAACCGATGTGTGAGAGATCTCGGAGCACTTACCCCAGAAACCTTCCTGCAAAAACTGGAAAGCGACTTTACTGTCGAAACGATACTCCCTGATCAGGCAGTGTTGCCATCGCGGCAGGGACAGTTTCTCATGCTGATGGAAGGATGTGCGGCGACCGTGACGCTTCGATCTCAACCGCAGGATCCCTCACCCGTTAAAAATCTGGATGTCGCGATCTTGCAGGATCGGATTCTTGCACCCGTACTGGGTATCGAGGATGCGAGGAAAGATCCCAGACTGGACTATGTGACTGGCGATAGCGGTATCGCAGGTTTGATGCAGCGCGTCCGCGAGGGATGGCAACTGGGTATCGCCTGCTATCCGACATCCATGGGAGAACTGATGGCGGTCGCAGATGCTAGTGAAGTCATGCCGCCCAAATCTACCTGTTTCGATCCCAAACCCCGGTCTGGACTGTTCGTTCGAATGTCCTGATTCCTTGAGCCGGGGCGCCCAGGTGTCCGGATCTCATGCGGTTCGCCGTTTTCGTTAAAATTCTTCCGGTTGTCAGGTTTGCCTGCTCTCTCGAGCGCAATGCGCGTGTTTTTTCAGGTGTCGCGATACGATGGTGCTGTGTCGCGGCCGAAACACTGCACGGCAGGCTGACCCATAAAATTGGTGACTGACTGGCCAGTGTGAATTCTCTGAGAGTTTTCCCGTTATGACTGAAGAAGAATCTGATGATCTGGATCTGAGCACGCTCTCCGACGAAGAACTCGTCGAGCAGATGCATGATGACCTCTATGATGGCTTAAAAGAGGAGATCGAAGAGGGCACCAACATTCTTTTGGAAAGAGGCTGGCCCGCGGACAAAGTCCTCGCCGAAGCTCTGGTTGAAGGAATGCGGATTGTCGGGATTGATTTCCGGGACGGCATCCTTTTCGTGCCAGAAGTGCTGATGGCTGCCAACGCCATGAAAGGAGGTATGGCCATACTGCGACCCCTGCTGGCCGAGACTGGAGCCGAAACGGTCGGCAAGGTTGTTATCGGCACCGTAAAGGGAGACATCCATGACATCGGTAAAAATCTCGTTGGCATGATGCTTGAAGGCGCGGGTTTCGAAGTGTTTGATATCGGTATCAACAACCCTGTGGAAAATTACCTTGAGGCAATCGAAACGCATAAACCGGATATTCTCGGGATGTCTGCGTTGTTGACCACAACCATGCCCTATATGAAGGTCGTGATTGATACTATGGTTGAGCAGGGGATCCGAGAAGACTTTATTGTTCTCGTCGGCGGTGCACCACTTAACGAGGAGTTTGGCCAGGCCATTGGCGCAGACGCCTACTGTCGCGATGCGGCGGTGGCAGTGGAGACCGCCCAGCAACTTGTTGCGGAGAAACGGGCAGCCGTCTGACCCAACGCCCCCGGTGATCCACTTGGTCGGGACCTTTATCTTCCGGGCTTAGATTTGGAGTAAAAACGCTCCGGCTTAGCGCATCTACCGTTTCGTTTTCGCGATGAGGCTTTTCCCTTATGCCGCCCCGTACGCCTTCTCAAACCAGTCTGGTCATCGCATGCGGTGCGCTGGCGCATGAGATAACAACGTTGCTTGAAAGGAACGGTTGGCCACACCTGAAGGTGGAGTGCCTGCCTGCAAGTTTGCACAACCGTCCAGAGCAGATTGCTCCGGCGGTGCGGAAGAAGATCAAGACGTCCCGCGCAAATTTCAATTCAATTTTCGTGGCTTATGCGGATTGCGGGACAGGCGGACAATTGGACAAAGTGCTGGTGGAAGAAGGTGTAGAAAGATTGCCGGGGGCGCATTGCTATGAGTTTTTCTGCGGTTCTGATGCTTTTCTGACGCGACATGAGAATGAGCCGGGCGTGTTTTACCTCACGGATTTTCTGGCACGACATTTCGAGCGACTCGTGATGGAGGAACTCGGCATCCGGGCTCACCCGGAACTGAAAGAGATGTACTTTTCCCACTACACGAAGCTTGTGTACCTGTCACAATCTGATCTACCGGATGTACTCATGATGGCGCGTTCTGCAGCCGACACCCTGGGATTGGAGTTTGAGCATGTGCGGACGGGCTTCGGTGAGTTGGAGGGAGGTTTGGCAACGTTTGCCAGAGTGTCCCTCCCGGTAAATTGACCGCTGACAGTGCTTTCTGATCTGATCTTCTGACAAAAAGAGCGGAGTAAATCATGGCGAAACTCATTACCGTGTTCTGGCGAGACATCCCCTCTCAAGTTATGGCCCGGAAGGGGCGTGATACGAAAAAGATTCTGTTGAGCGAAAGGTTTCAGGAGGCGATTGACCGGGCAGCCATGCGTGCGGGCAAGGGGTCGTCTGATGCGTACATGAGTGAATGGCGGCGCGAGACCGTCGCCTGTGATGACGGTGACCTTGATGGCGCGGTCCAGGCGAGAGCGCAGGAACTGGAAGCCGGGTTTTCTGAAGAAGACCTTCTGGCGCTGATTCGGACCAAGGGCGTTGCAGATGTTGCAGATAATGAGGCGACTTCAGAGTAGATTCGACGATGTATGCAGTAAGACAATGGTCGGTGCGAAACTCTCGGAAACTCGAGTGGCTCTATCAGTGCTTTGAGGGGATACTGATCGCCTTGCATCCGTTCTGGCTGTGGATTGGATATTCACGGATCGAAAAGCCGATCCGCGCCGTGGAAAAATCCGTAAAGCGCGTGATGTTTGACTGCCAGATGTGTGGGTCCTGTGTGCTGAGTCAGACAGGGATGTCCTGTCCAATGAATTGCCCCAAGGAGCTTCGTAATGGCCCCTGTGGCGGGGTCAGGTCTGATGGTTACTGCGAAGTTGATTCAACAATGCGTTGTGTTTGGGTTGATGCGTGGGAAGGTAGTCAGCGGATGCGAGATCAGACCCGTATCGCCAGGGTGCAGCCTCCATTAGCGCAGGGACAGCGTGGTCGGTCCTCATGGCTGAGAGAAGTGAGGAAGAAGCGTGACCAAATTTTCTTCCAGCAGGATACCTAAGATGCATTCTGTTGCCAGTGATCCGGGACAAGCGCTGCCTATCCTCGAAGGACATGTCTCGGCGGGTCGTCTGGAGCGAGTGCTGCGCAGTGGCAAGTTTGCTGTGACAGCAGAGATCGCCCCGCCCGATGCGGCAGACGCCGGAGCCGTTTATCAGCGGGCGAGCGTATTCGACGGTTGTGTAGATGCCATCAACGCCACCGATGGGTCTGGCGCCAACTGCCACATGTCAAGCGTGGGTGTGTGCTCGCTGCTCACGCGTAAAGGTTATGCGATGGTGATGCAGGTGTCATGTCGCGACCGCAACCGCATTGCGATTCAGGGGGATGTACTCGGCGCCGCGGCTATGGGCGTGACTAATATCCTGTGCCTGACCGGTGACGGCGTGCAGGCTGGCGATCAACCTGATGCCAAGCCAGTGTTTGACTTCGACTGCATTAGCCTCCTGCAAACCGTTACGGCGATGCGCGATCAAGGTGAGTTCTTGAGCGGCCGCAAGTTGACCACACCGCCGCGGGTCTTTCTCGGCGCCGCGGCCAATCCCTTTGGACCACCGCTGGATTATCGTCCAATTAGATTGGAGAAAAAGATCAATGCGGGCGCCCAGTTTGTTCAGACACAATACTGTTTTGATTTAGTGCGCTTGCGGGAATACATGAGCCGTGTTCGAGACATGGGTCTCACTGAGCGTTGCTATATTCTTACCGGTGTCGGTCCCATGCCCTCTGCGAGAACGGCTGCGTGGATTAGGGATAACGTTCCGGGGGTCCATATCCCCGATGCGGTGATCAAGCGTTTGCTGGGGGCCGAGAATCAGAAAGAAGAAGGCGTCCGCATCTGTGTGGAGATGATCCAGGCAGTTCGGGAGATCGAAGGGGTGCATGGTGTCCATATCATGGCGTACAAGCAGGAAGAGCGGGTGCGGGACATTGTGGAGGAATCGGGTGTACTGGAGGGGAGAATTCCGTGGTACCCGGGTGTCAGTAACGACCAGCAAGGTCAGCAAAATTGAGGACAGTTAAGTGACGGTAACAGTTGTCAGTTCAGCAACGAAAGAGGTCAGGATCGGATTCGATCAGCCTTTCTGCGTGATTGGGGAGCGAATCAATCCAACCGGACGAAAGATTCTGGCAGCCGAAATGAAGGAGGGTGATTACAGCCGTGTCGAGGCGGATGCACTGGCGCAGGTCGCTGCGGGGGCTCACATGCTCGACGTCAATGCCGGCATTCCGTTGGCTGATGAACCAGCGATTCTGGCCGACTGCGTAAAACTTGTGCAGTCCCTGACGGATGTCCCGTTATCGATAGATTCTTCCATCGTGGCAGCCCTGGAATCAGGACTGTCGGTTTATCAGGGAAAGCCTCTGGTCAATTCGGTGACCGGTGAAGAGGAGCGCTTGGAGCAGGTGCTGCCCTTGGTGAAGAAATACAACGCCGCTGTGGTGGCCATCTCCAACGACGAAACAGGAATCTCGGAAGACCCCGACGAGCGCTTTGCCGTGGCCAAGAAAATCGTCGAGCGCGCAGCAGATCACGGGATTCCCGCTGAGGACGTCGTGGTGGACCCACTGGTCATGCCGATTGGGGCGCTCAATGATGCCGGGCGTCAGGTAATGCACATTCTTCGCCGGTTGCGCGATGAACTCAAAGTCAACAGCACCTGTGGGGCCTCAAACGTCAGTTTCGGATTGCCCAACCGTAATGGCCTCAACGCCGCGTTTCTCACCATGGCGATGGGGGCAGGGATGACGTCAGCCATCACAAGCCCGCTGCACGTAGAAGTCATGCAGGCCATCATGGGGGCCGATGTCATGATGGGCCATGATCCCGACTGCCTCCGATGGATTGCGCGTTTCCGTGAGCCGCCGGCCGAAGGCCAAGTGAGTGCGCGAGAGGGTCGGCGCCGAGGTCGCCGGCGGGCAGGGTAATGGTTGAGGTGTCTGTCTCAGGCGGTTGCCTGTGCGGCCAGGTCCGATTTACCGTGCAAGGCCCGTTACGTGAAGTTTTGCTGTGTCATTGCAGTCAATGCCGGAAAATGAGCGGCCATTTCTGGGCGGCCTCATCCGCGCTTCGGGAGTGTGTTGATATTTATGAGGATACGGGCCTGCGATGGTTTCAGTCCTCAAATGAAGCGAAACGGGGATTTTGTAGTTTTTGCGGGTCAAGTTTGTTCTGGAGTCATGCCGAAAAAGCAACTTTGTCTTTTGCGGCCGGAGCTTTGGACGGACCTACCGGTCTGAATACGGGAGCGCATATCTTCTTCGATGATGCGTCAGACTACTATCTCGTCCATCCGGACGAAAACACCATTGGCGGCAGTTCATACTGACGCGATCTCGTCTAATGAGATTCTGCTATGAGTGATGATGTCCTTGTTGTATTTACGCCCTCAGGTAAGCGCGGTCGGGTAGCGCAGGGTACGACTGTGTTGCAGGCGGCCCGCGAACTGGGGGTTGATCTGGATTCAGTGTGCGGCGGCAGGGCCATCTGTGGTCGTTGCCAGGTCACCCTAAGTGAAGGCGCTTTCCCCAAGCACGGCATCGAGTCCAGGACGGAGCATCTGTCAGATCTTGGGGATAATGAGATTGCCTACGATGAAGTCGAGGGACTCGCTGAGGGGCGTCGATTGGGTTGTTCTGCCCGATTACTGAAGGGTGCGGTTATCGATGTGCCCCCAGAGAGCCAGGTTCACAGACAGGTGGTTCGGAAGAGAACCGAAGTGCACGATCTGTCTGTCAATCCGCTGGTCAGGCTGCATGTCGTCGACGTGTCCGAGCCAAGCATGCACGAGCCGGTATCTGATTTGCGTCGAGTGCTCGAAGAGTTGGAGTTTGAATGGGGCCTCACCGACCTTGAGTGTGACCCGCACGTATTGATGGCGCTTCAGGGCGCGCTTCGTGACGGGCAGTGGCAAGTCACCGTGGCGGTCTTCCGGGAGCGGGAAATTGTGGCCATCTGGCCGGGTTATCACGAAACTGCGTTGGGCATGGCCTTCGATATCGGGTCTACCACCATCGCCGCTCACCTCGTGGACCTGGCAAGCGGCGAAGCCTTGGCGTCAGCAGGAAGAATGAATCCCCAGATCCGCTTTGGTGAGGATCTCATGAGTCGGGTGTCTTACGTGATGATGCATCCCGGGGCCGAGCAGCAGATGTGTGAAGCGGTAAGGACGGCTGTGGCTGAACTCATCGTAGAGGTTTGTGCGGAGGCAGATCAGAAACTAAACAACATTCTGGATTGCACCTTTGTCGGCAATCCGATCATGCACCATCTGTTGTTAGGATTGTCTCCGGTGGAATTGGGGGGCGCGCCTTTCGCCCTTGCTACCGATAGTGCAGTCACGGTGAGTGCTCAGAGTCTGGGCCTTGGTATCAATCCGGGTGCCCGATGTTATGTGCTGCCTTGTATCGCGGGTCATGTCGGGGCCGACTGTGCTGCTGTTGTGTTGTCCGAGGCGCCTTATCTCCGTGAGGAACTGACCCTGCTGGTGGATGTTGGAACGAATGCAGAGATTGTGCTGGGCAACCGGCATCGACTCCTGGCAGCGAGCAGTCCTACGGGTCCCGCTTTTGAGGGTGCACAGATCAGTTCCGGACAGCGTGCTGCGCCAGGGGCGATCGAGCGGGTAAGAATCGATCCACAGACCCTTGAGCCCCGATTCAGAGTGATTGGTTGTGAGCTGTGGTCGGACCATCCTGACTTCGCCAAACAGACAGCCGATCTTGGCATTAGCGGTATCTGTGGCTCAGGGATTATTGAAGTTTTGGCGGAGCTCTATCTCGCGCAGGTGATCAATAGCGATGGTGTGGTCGATGGGACGCTCTCGAACCGCTCAGAGCGGATCGTGGAAGATGGGCGAACGTTCGCCTATGTTCTGCATGAGGGGGACATTCGCATCGCGATTACGCAGAACGACGTTCGGGCAATTCAACTGGCAAAGGCGGCGCTGTATGCAGGTGTGCGCCTGTTGATGGACAAGCTGAATGTAGATAAAGTCGATCGGATTCGGCTTGCTGGTGCATTTGGATCACATATTGATGTCAAATACGCGATGATCTTGGGACTCATTCCTGACTGCGCACTTGAGAACGTGACTTCTGCCGGCAATGCGGCGGGCAGTGGGGCTCACATTGCATTGGTGGACGCAAACGCACGTGAGGAGATCGAGAGGGAAATTCGCCGCATCGAAAAAGTGGAAACGGCGGTGGAGAGCCGGTTCCAGGAACACTTTGTTGAAGCGATGGCGATTCCTCACAAGAGTGCGCCGTTTGAGGAACTGGGCAAAGCCGTGGTTTTGCCGGTCTGTGACAATGTTGCTTCACAAACTCCAGCGTCTGGACGCCGACGTCGCCGCCGGTGACCCGCAATCTGAAATCCGTTAAGGAATCGCTTTCCCGCGTAGCGATGTTCCAGTCGCTGGGCGAGTCTGATCTGGAAGCGATGGCTGGGGTGGCCAGGCAGATAACGGCTGAGCGGGGTGAGCTTATCGTGAGCCAGGGTTCAGACGGTGGAAGCCTCTATATCGTTGTCAGGGGGCAGATTCGCGTTTACCTCTCCGATGAAGCCGGCAAGGAGATGATTCTGGGACTTGAGGGGCCTGGCGCGATTTTCGGGGAAATTGCAGTACTTGACGGAGAGCCCCGATCTGCGTCGGTGGCTGCGATGGAGCGTACCGATCTCCTGATGATTGAAGGCCGGGAATTCCGTCGACTGCTGGAGTCGCATGCGGAATTATCTCTTGGAGTAATTGCCGCTTTGGCGGGAATGATTCGTAAGTTAACCGATGCCACGCAGGGACTGGCCCTGCAGAGCGCCTATCGGCGCCTAGTCGCCCGTCTGTATGAACGTGCCGTAGAGGAGGATGGGCAGACGGTCGTCCCCGAAAGACTGACGCACCAGTTGTTGGCAGATATGATTGGCTGCTCCCGTGAGATGGTTAGTCGGATCATGAGCGATCTCGCCAAAGGAGGATATATTCGAACCGAGGGTAAGCGATGGATCATTGCGCGCAAGCTCCCCGCCGATTACTGATTGACTGGGTGCTGGATCAAATCTTGGGTTTTACCGCCCGGCGGGATGCCTAGAACGTGAGAGGCTCCATCGAAAAAATGCGCACGAAGCTGCAAGCTCCGGTACGCTATGAATTGCCCATCGGAGACGACGCAGTTGATATGAATGCGTTGATGGGTGAATCCGTCACATTTGCTTTCACCGGCAATATCTTTTGTGTTGCCTGTGGGCGGAAAACCAAGAAGAGCTTCAATCAGGGACATTGTTTTCCTTGCCTGAAACGCCTTGCCTCCTGTGATCAATGCATTGTCCGACCGGAGTTGTGTCATTACCACGAAGGGACTTGCCGTGAGCCAGAGTGGGGAGAGTCACATTGCCTCAAACCGCATGTCGTGTATCTGGCAAACTCATCCGGGTTGAAAGTGGGCGTCACTCGGGCCGCTCAGATTCCCACCCGCTGGATCGATCAGGGCGCAAGTCAGGCCATTGTTGTTTTTGAGGTTAGCGAAAGGCGTATTGCCGGGTTGCTGGAAGCCACGCTTCGGCAGGTTGTCGCAGATCGAACCGATTGGCGCCGGATGCTGAAAGGCAGCCCCGAGCCTTTGGATATGGTTCGCGAGCGCGATAGGATATTGAAAGAGGCAGCTGATCCGATCTCACGCTTTCAGGAAAGCCCTGACTGGGCAGACACGAAGATCTCAGTGACAGACAGTGTCTGTGAGATTGGTTATCCGGTGAATGCCTACCCTGAAAAGGTTAAGGCGCATAACTTCGACAAGACCGAGACGGTGTCAGGAGTACTTGAGGGGATTAAGGGGCAATACCTGATTCTGGATTCGGGCGTTCTCAACGTCCGAAAATTCTCCGGTTATGAAATGGAACTGGTTACAGATTCAGGATAGAAGTCTGTCGCTCGCTTTTCCATACAGCATATGGCGGATCATCTGTGGGGATGATTCTCGGGGCACCATTGAGAGTAAATTTATTTGCCGGCCCGAACTGTATTGCGAAAGCCGACTCCCCAGCGCCCCAGCATCGCTTCGTTGCCTTGCGCGGGATGAGTCGGGATATTGAGAGACAACAGCAGCGATAAACCGGCCAATCCTGCCCCCACCAGAAATACGGTAGCGGGTGAACTCAGCCAAAGAACCCCAAGGGCCGCTGGCAGCACCACCGCCGCGATGTGATTGATGGTAAACGAGACGCCTGCGCTGGAGGCAATATCAGCAGGGTCAACGATCTTTTGAAAGTAGGTCTTGATGGCGATGGCCAATGCAAAAAAGAAGTGGTCAACGATATATAGGCCGGCAGCCAGATGCGCATTGTTGACGAAGGCATAGGCAACAAATACGCCGACCAGACCAATGTATTCAAAGATCAAGGCCGTCCGTTCACCTACCCGGCCTATCACTCGACCGATGCGTGCCGCAAAAAGCATGTTCAATGTGGCATTCACCAGAAACAAAACCGAAATCGCAGCAACGCTGTAACCGAATTTTTCAACCATCAGGAATCCGGCAAAGACGATGAAGATTTGGCGGCGCGCTCCGGAAAGAAACGTCAACGCATAGTAGAGCCAGTAGCGTTTGCGCAAGATCAGTTTCCGACGTTGTCTCACCCGGATAGGAAATTGTGGAAAGCACAGCCACGCCCCGACCGCAATAGCGACTGTGATGCCGCCTCCCAGGATATAGACCGTGACGAAATCCAGTGACATCACGTCGAAGGCGAGCCAGATTGCGGCGAAGGCAACGATGGATGTGAAAGCACCTACCGCAATAATGCGTCCGAGCACTTCTGCCGTGCGCTCTGTCTCGATCCATTGAAGGGAAAGAGAAGTTTGAATGGTTTCGAAATAATGAAACCCTATGGACATCACCACAGTGGTGAGATAAAGCCCAATCACGGTCGGAAAGAAACCAGTGAGTGCCGTGCCAATCCCGAGCAGGATCAGCGAGATCAGGGCAATCCGCTGTTCCTTTAGCAAAAAGAGCAGGAACACCACAGTGAAAGCCAAAAACCCGGGGAGTTCCCGAAGGCTTTGCAGGATGCCAATTTCGGCGCCGCTGAATGCCGCACGCTCTATTGCAAAGTTGTTCAATAGCGCCTGCCAGGTAGCAAAGCTCAAGGGAACCGCCCCCGCCATGAGCAGCAGCAGAAACTCAGGTCGTGAACGGATCTTGCGAATCAGGTCAGGCATGGATTGGTCAGTCCGAAAAAAGCGCGTGATTTGCGGGCGCTCGGGCCGTTGCGTGCGTTGGCGCAGGTCTGATGTAGTGAAAAGACAGGCTTAATGATACAGTGAAAGTGCGTTGACTAAATCTGTGGCACTGTGACTGAAACTCAAACCGATTCCCCGGTCAGGGTCGGGTTGTTCGTAACCTGTCTTGCTGATCTGATGCGGCCACAGGTCGCGTTTGCGGCGGTGGCCTTGCTCGAGCGTGCGGGTTGCCGTATTCGTGTGCCGCGAGAGCAGAGTTGTTGCGGCCAACCGGCTTTGAATAGCGGAGATCGAGCCAGCACGATAAACATCGCCAAGGGTGTGATCCGGGCATTTTCAAGTGATGACTATGTGGTGGTGCCGTCCGGGTCATGTGCTGACACGCTTATCAATAAATATCCGGAGCTTTTTCGCCACGACGTCAAATGGGCAGGACGTGCGCAGAATCTCGCAGACAAGACTTTCGAGCTGACTACGTTCCTGGTGGAGCAGCTTGGTGTTGAGCTGGAGCAGGTCTCTTATCCGGGGGTGTGTGCCTATCATGACTCCTGCTCAGGCCTGCGTGAACTAGCTATCCATCAGCAGCCGCGTGCATTGCTGCAGCAAGTAGAAGGGTTGTCCCTCCGCGAACTGGAGGATGGTAGTGCGTGCTGCGGCTTTGGAGGGCTTTT
This sequence comes from Proteobacteria bacterium UBA7447, assembly GCA_002477475.1. Classification (GTDB taxonomy): domain Bacteria; phylum Pseudomonadota; class Gammaproteobacteria; order Arenicellales; family UBA868; genus UBA868. The sequence continues at coordinate 29,596 of DLPX01000064.1, read as the reverse complement.
CAGCGTGAAGTATCCCGATCTATCCGGGCGCATCGTCAGTGACAAATGTGGCCAGATCGCGCAGACCGAGGCAGACACTGTGCTGGGCGGGGATCTGGGATGCCTTTTGAACATTGCAGGCCGTTTGCGCCGAGAAGGGAGCGATCTGAAGGTCTTTCATGTGGCTGAAGTGCTTGCCGGCATGACCGATGGACCGGCAATTGGTGAAGCAGAATCGGAAGATACGGCATGAGCGTTTCAACCGCATCGCGTCGAGTCGAATTTCAGGACCGCGCTAAACTGGCGTTAGAAGACGCCAGCCTGCAACGGGCGTTGGCCAAGGCTCGTGGTGGTTTTGTCGATCACCGCCAGGAGGCGATCGATGGATTGCCTGAGTTTGACGCAATTCGAGATGCAGCCCGGGATATCAAGAATCACGTGCTGGCTAACCTGGATGGCTACTTGGAACTGTATGAGCAGCAGGTAATCGAGAATGGCGGGCAAGTCCATTGGGCCCGCGATACAGAAGAGGCCTGCCAGATCATCGCTGGAATCTGCAAGGAAGCGCAGGCAAAGACCGTCACCAAAGGCAAGTCAATGGTGTCCGAGGAAATGCATCTCAACCCGGCGCTGGAGGCGGCCGGCATGACGGTCGTCGAAACTGATTTGGGTGAGTACATCGTGCAGTTGGCAGGGGAGACGCCCAGTCACATCATCGCGCCTGCAGTCCATAAAACCCGCGAGCAGATTACAGATCTCTTTCATGAGCACCACAGTCCGCTTGGGTATACCGACCGGGTGACCCAACGCGAGGCCCTGGTTAACGAAGCAAGAAGCGTGCTTCGCGAACGTTTTGTTACCGCGGATGTAGGGATTACGGGGGCCAACTTTCTGGTCGCGGAAACGGGTGCAAATGTCATCGTCACCAATGAGGGGAACGGAGATCTGACAAGTTGTCTGCCGCGTGTGCACATAGTGACTGCCGGGATCGAAAAGATCGTGCCTTCCCTGGACGATCTTGCCGTGCTCTTACGGGTATTGGCCCGCAGCGCAACGGGGCAGGAGTTCTCCGCCTACACGTCGTTGTATTCGGGACCTCGCCGGCCAGGCGATATGGAGGGGCCTGAGGCGTATCATGTGGTGCTGTTGGATAACGGCCGGTCGCGACTGCTCGGAGGGCAATATCAGGCGATGTTGCGGTGTATCCGCTGTGGCGCCTGCCTCAATCACTGTCCAGTGTATGGCTCCATTGGAGGTCATGCGTACGGGTGGGTTTATTCCGGCCCGATGGGCTCTGTGCTGACCCCGCTTTTGAATGGTTTTGATCAGTCATTGGATCTTCCCAATGCCTGCACATTGAACGGCAGATGCAAGGAAGTCTGTCCCGTGCGTATTCCACTCTCCGACCTGCTGCTGAAGCACCGAGTGGAGCAGCACGAACGTCGATTGAGCTCGGGCTTGGGTCGTCTCCTGCTGGGGACATGGGCATGGCTCGCCTGCCGTCCCCGGTTGTATCAAGGAGTGATGGCATTGCCCTTGAGGGTGATGCACATGTTCGGAGGACGTCGGGGCGGCCTGACTTGGCTGCCCGGTGCCAGCGGCTGGACAGGCAGTCGGGATTTTCCTGCCCCGGCGCGGCGATCATTTATGAGACAGTGGCAAAGTCGAAAAGTCAGATCATGAATCGGGCACGCGATCAGATACTGGGCGCCATCAGAAAGTCTCTCGCCGACGGCGAACCCCGGACGACCGCGCGTCTGGAGGAGTTGAGATTCCGTATTCAAAATAGTCGCCCGCAGGTGCAGCCTGAATTTGATGATGATCTATTGGCCCGTTTCTGTCAGAAGCACGTAGCGGTTCATGGCACTTATGAGCGGATAAGCGCCAAAGATGTTGAGTCTGCTGTGGTAAAACATCTCGCCAGCATGGGATTGGACGCCCAGTGGCATCTTGGCAGCGGGCCGGTGCTGGATGCAACGCAATGGACCGATCAGGTGTTCGTTTATCGCAAAGGCGCTGATAGAGATACCAAGGCAGCCCTGAGTGAGGCGGTCGCCGCGGTCGCGGAGACCGGCACGCTGGTGATGTGTTCTGGGCCGACGGCGCCTCCCTCACAGAATTATTTGCCGGATGATCATCTCGTTGTCGTAGACCGTCGCCGAATCGTGCGCCACATGGAAGATGCCTGGACAATATTGCGAAAGTCAGGCGCGACCAGGGGCCGCGCCATCAACCTGATTACCGGACCTTCCAAAACGGGCGATATTGAGCAAACCATTCAGTACGGCGCGCATGGACCGCGTCGTTTGCATTTACTGATCGTGGAAAGTGCCTGAGTCGGCGCTTTCTGTGATTGGCGGGTGGACTCGCTATAATTGATGGAGCGGCGCTGCAAAGTCGGCGTGATCGCGACTGAATCCGCCCTCTAAAAACAACATGCAGCAAAGTTTCACAAACCGGGAATTGCTTGACTGCGGTCACGGGCAGATGTTCGGGCCCGGGAACGCGCAACTTCCTCTGCCACCTATGCTGATGTTTGACCGTATCGTGCATATCAGTGATGAAGGCGGCGAATATGGAAAAGGGGAAATTGTCGCTGAGCTCGATCTGAATCCAGATCTGTGGTTTTTCCAATGCCACTTTGAGAATGACCCCGTCATGCCGGGTTGCCTGGGCGTGGATGCGCTTTGGCAGTTGGTGGGATTTTTTCTTGGGTGGAAGGGCGGCCAGGGACGCGGTCGCGCTCTAGGGTCGGGAGAGATCCGCTTTACCGGACAGGTGACTCCGGACTGCCAGTTGGTCCGTTACCGCGTCTCACTTAAACGTGTCGTGATGAGACGCCTCTACATGGGGATTGCCGACGGTACGGTTGAAGTTGATGATCGGACCATCTATACCGGCAAGGATCTTAGGGTAGGTCTTTTTACCTCTGAGGAGGAAGGGGCGATTTCATGAGGCGGGTTGTCGTTACAGGCATGGGCATCGTCAGCAGTATCGGCAACAACTGTGCTGAAGTGGAGAGCGCCCTTCGCGAAACGCGGTCCGGCATTGTCGCGTCGGAGGAGTATCGTGAACTGGGATTTCGTTCCCAAGTGCGTGGGAGTATCGAGATCGATCTGGAAGCCGAGATCGACCGAAAATTAAGACGTTTTATGGGGGCTTCTGCCGCCTATAACTATATCGCGATGCGTGAAGCGATTACCGCTTCTGGTCTTGGCGAGTCCGAGATTTCTAATCCCCGTACTGGACTCGTGGTGGGCACTGGGGGCGGTTCTCCTGAAAACATCGTGGCAGCGGCAGACCTGCTTCGACAAAAGGGTGTGAAGCGTGTCGGGCCCTATATGGTGACCCGGACCATGGCCAGCACGAATTCAGCCTGTCTCAGCACTGCCTTTTCGATCAAGGGAGTGTCCTATTCAATCAGTTCAGCGTGCTCCACCAGTGCCCATTGCATAGGCCACGGGACGGAATTGATCCAGATGGGGAAGCAGGACGTTATCTTCGCAGGCGGGGGCGAGGAATTGCATTGGAGCACGTCTGTACTGTTCGATGCGATGGGCGCGATGTCGTCTAAATACAACGAAACGCCGCAGAGTGCTTCGCGGACCTATGATGCCAATCGGGATGGCTTTGTGATCTCTGGCGGAGGGGGAGTGCTGGTGCTGGAAGCTCTTGATCATGCACGCGACCGGGGTGCGCCGATCCTTGCTGAACTGGTGGGCTATGGCGCGAGTAGTGATGGATTCGATATGGTGCAGCCCTCAGGCGAAGGGGCTATTCGCTGCATGCACCAGGCTCTTGAGGGGGTTTCGGGATCGGTTGACTACGTTAATACCCACGGAACCAGTACGCCGGTCGGGGATATTCAGGAACTGGAAGCGTTGCGTACTGTTTTCGGCGATGACGTGCCGGCGTTAAGTGCCACCAAGTCATTGACGGGACATGCGCTGGGGGCGGCAGGCGTCAACGAGGCGATCTACTCCTTGATCATGCTGAGCGGGGGCTTTATGTCGGCTTCGGCAAATATTCAGGACCTTGATCCCAAAGCCTTGGGTTATCCGATTGTGCGGGCCACGACAGATGCGCCGAATCTCAACACAGTAATGTCCAACAGCTTTGGGTTTGGCGGCACCAACGCGACGTTGGTTTTTCAGAAATTTACTGACTGAGAGCGCTTTGGGAGGTGTAGTCGTTCTTTTTAGCCGGCTTGAGCCGGAGTGGAAGACGGAGTGCCATCCGTTCCGTCACCAAACCTGTTGTCGACATAATTCTCGACGAGGGCGATAAACTGCGTTGCGATATCTTCGCCACGCAGCGTGCAGATTTTTTCTCCATCCTGAAAGACAGGGGCGACCGGGTTCTCTCCGGTACCGGGCAGGCTGATGCCAATGTCGGCGTGGCGGCTTTCACCCGGCCCGTTGACCACACAGCCCATCACAGCAACGGATAAGGTTTCTGCACCCGGATATTGTGTCTTCCATTTGACCATGCGTTGCCGCAAGTGCTCCTGGACTTCCTCGGCCAGACGCTGAAAGAAGTCACTAGTGGTTCGTCCGCATCCGGGACAGGCGGTCACCTGGGGTGTGAAACTGCGCAGCCCCAAAGACTGCAGGACTTCCTGTGCAACTCGAACTTCGCGGGTGCGGCTCTCGCCAGGTTGGGGCGTTAAGGAGACCCGAATCGTGTCGCCGATGCCTTCGTGGAGTAACAGGACAAGGCCGGCGGTTGAAGAGACAACCCCTTTGTCAGCCATACCGGCTTCGGTGAGTCCAAGATGCAGAGCCAGATCAGATCGTTTAGCCAGCTGTCGGTAGACTGCTACCAATTCGGGCACGGCACTCACCTTTGCGGAAAGAATAATTTGGTCTGGCCTGAGCCCTTCGCGTTGAGCGAGGTCGGCACTGTTCACAGCGGAATCGACCAGCGCCTCTCGTGTGACGGTTTCCAATGAACGGGGCGAGGTGAGGGCCGCATTCTCATCCAGCTTGCGCGCAAGCAGTTGGGGATCGAGGGAGCCCCAGTTCACACCGATTCGAACGGGTTTGTTTCGAATGCAGGCTTGCTCAATCATTTGGCAAAACCGTATATCCCGTTTTTCACCCTGACCGACGTTGCCGGGGTTGATGCGGTATTTATCAAGCACATCGGCGCAGTCACTGTACTCCTGTAACAGGGTGTGTCCGTTATAGTGAAAATCGCCGACCAGCGGCACCGAGCAGCCGGCGGTGTCCAGTCGACTTCTGATGACGGGCACCGCTTTTGCGGCGGGGTTGTTGTTCACGGTGATCCGCACAATTTCGGACCCCGCTTCTGCCAACTCAATCACCTGGCGAACGGTCGCCTCCACGTCGGCGGTATCGGTATTGGTCATCGATTGGACGACGACGGGCGCGTCTCCGCCGACAAGAATTTTTCCTACCCGAACCTGGTGAGTGGATTTTCTGGGGAGTGAGGTTGATGGCATCTGGATTTCAGGAGAAGGCAACAGGGATGGATATTCTAATCGTCCTACATGCGGAAGACGCCAAAGTCGGTCTGGCTGATAGGCGCATTGTGTGCGGTGGTGAGCGCCAACGACAGGATCCTCCGGGTGTGGGCTGGATCGATGATGCCGTCGTCCCATAGGCGTGCGCTGGAATAAAAAGGACTGCCCTGCTCATCATACTGATGCGAGATGGCATCGCGAAAAATCTTTTCCTCTTCGCTGGGCCAATCCCGACCCGCCTTTTGCAGGCCGTCGCGACGGACTTGGGACAGGACCTGCGCCGCGGTATCTCCGCCCATGACAGAGATTCGGGCATTGGGCCACATCCACAGGAATCGGGGATCGTAGGCTCTGCCGCACATGCCATAGTTCCCTGCGCCAAAACTGCCGCCAACGATAACGGTCAGTTTGGGCACCTTGGCACAGGCAACCGCGTTCACCAGCTTCGCACCGTCCCGGGCGATCCCCCCGTGCTCATAGCGACTGCCGACCATAAATCCAGTGATATTCTGAAGAAACAGCAAGGGGATGCCCCGCTGGGTGCACAGCTCAACAAAGTGCGCACCTTTGAGTGCCGATTCTGAAAAGAGAATACCGTTGTTCGCAATAATGCCGATCGGATACCCCGCGATCTGACTGAAGGCACACACTAATGTCTTGCCGTAGCGCGACTTGAATTCCTGAAAGTCACTTCCATCGACAATTCGACAGATGATTTCACGAATATCAAAAGGGAGCCGGGGGTCGGAGGGAATGATGCCGTAAAGTTCCTCCACCCCATATTGTGGTGCTTCCGGGTTGGCTCGAGGAATTCTGGCGGCAGGCGCCACGTTGAGATGTGAGACGATTTCGCGAGTCAGGGTCAAAGCATCATCATCATCCTGCGCCAGATAGTCGGCAACTCCTGAAATTCTTGTGTGAACATCGGCGCCCCCCAGCGCTTCTGCACTCACTTCCTCGCCTGTGGCAGCCTTAACCAGGGGCGGACCTCCAAGAAAAATCGTGCCCTGACGACGGACGATGATCGCCTGATCGGACATCGCCGGCACATACGCCCCTCCGGCGGTGCACGAACCCATCACGACCGCAATCTGCGGTATGCCAGCTGCCGACATATTGGCCTGGTTGAAAAAAATTCGCCCGAAATGCTCTCGATCGGCAAAGACCTCATCCTGTCTTGGAAGATAAGCACCTCCAGAGTCGACCAGATAAATACAAGGCAGGCGATTGTCTTTCGCGATGGCTTGGGCTCTCAGATGTTTTTTGACGGTAATCGGGTAGTAAGTGCCTCCCTTGATGGTAGCGTCATTGACCACCAGCATGCAGTCTTGCCCATGAATCTGCCCGATACCGGTGATGATGCCCCCGCAGGGGACCTCATCATCGTAAAGCTCCCAACCGGCAAGCTGAGACAGTTCCAGAAACCCAGCGCCAGGGTCGAGCAGTTTTTCGATTCGCTCGCGAGGCAGCAGCTTGCCTCTTGCGCTGTGTCGGGCCCGGGCTTTTTCACTGCCCCCCTGCGTCACCCGCTCGATGGCTTCAGTGAGCACAGCGGTTTTCGACAGCATTGCCTCGCGGTTGGCCAAAAAATCGGCAGAGGACGTATCAATGCGGCTGGAGAACTGGACCATGATGGTTCTGGCAGGAGGGGTCTACCAGCCGCCGCGGGAAAGCCACTGGTCGACCTGCTCCAAGCGGTCAGCTCCCCAGAAAGCTTCGGAATCCACGATGATAAAGGGTGAGCCGAAAACCCCTCGCTTCAGCGCCTCATCGTTGACCGCGCGAACCGCCTGCTTGATATCCTCCGACTGAATACCTTCGACAAGATGAGCAGGATCAAGCCCTGCTTCAGCAGCAATAGCGACAACGGTCTCGGGAACGGAAACATCTCGGTCATCACGGAAATAGGCACGATACAACGCCTGTGCGAGTTGTATCGCCGCCGCTTGATCTGTCCTGGCAACCAGATAGAAGGCGCGGCAGGCTGCGACCGTGGCGATCGGCCAATGACTCGGAATGGCGAGAGGGATGTTCCAGTAACGCGAGAAGCGCTCTATATCGTGTACTGCGTAATCGCCGATGAGCGGAATCGACACAAGCGGCTTGCGCTCGCTGACCTTCATTACAGCGCCCACCAGAAAAGGGCGCCACAGGACAGATCGTCCGTGTCTGCTTGCTATGCTTTCGATCCGTTCGCTGGCGAGATACCCATACGGAGAGGCAAAGTCAAAGAAAAACTCAACAGGAGCGGTCATCGAGGGTATTTGGATGGACAGGCCGCAGTGAAATCAGCAGATGCGTTCAAATGCCATAGCCGTCGCTTCGCCGCCCCCAATACATAGCGATGCGACACCGCGTTTAAGGTCGTATCGCTCCAGTGCGTGCAGCAGCGTCACAATAATGCGCGCTCCGGATGCGCCGACAGGGTGCCCCAAAGCACAGGCACCACCGTGAATATTCAGCTTGTTGTGTGGGATACCCAAATCCTTCATGGCAGCCATGGCGACAACGGCAAAGGCTTCATTGACCTCGAAAAGATCCACTGTCGACACATCCCATTCCAATGAATCGAGCAGTTTCTGAATGGCAAAAACGGGTGCGGTGGTAAACCAGCCCGGTTCCTGTGCAAAGCTCGCGTGGCCGAGAACGCGTGCCAGCGGCACATGACCGCCATTTTCCGCATCGGACAGCCGCATCATGACGAGTGCCGCCGCGCCATCGGAGATCGAACTGGAGTTTGCCGGGGTCACGGTCCCGTCTTTCTGGAAAGCCGGTCGCAGTGACGGGATCTTTTCGATATTGGCGCACAGCGGTTGTTCATCTGTATCCACCATCACCGTTTCTTTTCGACCAGAAACCGCGACGCTCACGATTTCGTCTCGAAACGCGCCGTTTTCAATTGCCTCGGTCGCGCGGGTCAGGGATTCAATGGCAAAGTCATCCTGGTCTTCACGACTGAATCCGTACCGCTTGACACAGTCTTCCGCAAAATGACCCATGAGTTTGCCCGGCTCGTAAGCGTCCTCAAGACCATCCACAAACATGTGGTCCAACAGTTCCCCGTTGCCCAGGCGATAGCCACCCCGCGCTTTCGGCAGAAGGTAGGGCGCATTACTCATGCTCTCAAGACCGCCTGATACCAGGATTCGGCCACTGCCAGCCAGGATATGGTCGTGCGCCAGCATGGCAGCCTTCATGCCCGAACCACACATTTTGTTTATTGTGGTGCACGGCGTGCTCATGGGCAGACCCGCGCCGAGCGCCGCCTGACGGGCAGGGGCCTGGCGGAGGCCGGCAGGCAGAACACAACCCATCACCACTTCTTCAATGGATTCGACGCTGACGGCTGATCTCTCGATGGCAGCGGCCACTGCAGCCGCACCCAGGTCGGGTGCGGATACCGGAGCCAGTGCCCCCTGAAAACTGCCAATCGGTGTGCGTGCGGCTCCAGTGATGACAATGGGATCATTCTGCATGGCGTCGTCTCCCTCAGACTCCTTCCTTGAACAGTTCACGGCCGATCAGCATCCGTCTTATCTCACTGGTGCCTGCACCGATTTCATAGAGTTTCGCGTCTCTCAGAAGTCGCCCTGTCGCGTACTCATTGATGTACCCCGAACCCCCGAGAAGTTGAATGGCATCAAGCGCCATTTGGGTAGCGCGCTCAGCGCTGTACAGGATGGCACCCGCGGCATCCTTTCGGGTCGTCTGACCACGGTCACAGGCCTGGGCTACGGCATAAACATAGGCTCGACAGGCATTCAGCGTCGTGTACATATCCGCAAGCTTGGCCTGGACCAGTTGGAATGAGCCGATCGGCTCCCCGAATTGCTTTCGGTCGTGAACATAGGGGAGCACGATATCGAGACAGGCCTGCATCAGCCCCAAGGGTCCCCCCGATAGCACGACGCGTTCGAAATCGAGACCACTCATCAGGACACCGACCCCTTTGTTTTCTGCTCCGAGGACCCGCTCCTTTGCGACGGCGCAGTTCTCAAAAATAAGCTCACAGGTATTGGAGCCACGCATTCCCAATTTGTCCAGCTTGGGGCCGGTGGAGAAGCCCTCAAGGCCTTTTTCAATAATAAACGCCGTAATGCCGTGCGCTTTGGCAGCGGGATCTGTCTTCGCATAAACGACCAGCGTATCCGCGTCCGGTCCGTTGGTTATCCACATCTTGCTGCCATTCAGCACGTAGTGATCCCCTGACTTCTCCGCCCGAAGCTGCATGCTGACGACATCGGAGCCGGAGCTATGCTCGCTCATTGCCAGCGCGCCTACTTTGGCCCCGCTGATGAGATCAGGAAGAAACTGGTATTTCTGGGCGTCAGTGCCGTTGCGAAAGATCTGGTTTACGCAAAGATTTGAGTGCGCCCCGTAGGAGAGGCCCACCGAACCGGAGGCGCGGCTTATCTCTTCCATGGCTATCGTGTGCTCAAGGTAGCCCATGGCGGCTCCCCCGAACTTCGGATCGATAGTGACGCCAAGAAGCCCCATGTCCCCCAAGCGAGACCAGAGTTCAGCCGGGAAAGCATTCTCTTGGTCAATCTTTCCCGACAACGGGGAGATCTCGCGTGCGGCAAACTCCGCTACGCTCTCGCGCAGCAGATCAGCCGTTTGTCCAAGTTCAAAATCCAGTCCCATCGGGTATCCCAAAGGATTCAGTGACGAATATTCAGACGATAACAGCGGATTCTAGATTGACGTTTACGTAAACGTCAACTAAATTCGGCCTTGCGCAACAGTTCTTAAACCTGAGCGAGACAGGACTCTATGAACCGTAATGAACTGATCCTGGACACCTGCCGCGGCTATTCTCTGGTCGCCAGAAAGATCGAGGGAAAAGACCCTTGTGTGATTTTTCTCGGGGGTTTTCGTTCTGACATGGAGGGGACCAAAGCCCAATATCTCTCCGACTGGTGTGAAAAAAACGGGCGATCTTTTTTGCGATTTGACTACTCAGGACATGGCGTCTCCGGTGGTCGATTCGAGGAGGGCTCCGTCGGTCAGTGGACGCAGGACGCGCTTGATGTGATTGGTGAATTCTGCCAGGGGTCATGCGTTCTCGTGGGGTCGAGTATGGGAGGGTGGATAATGCTCCGGGTGGCACTGGCCATCGGGACACGTGTTCAGGGCCTGCTGGGGATCGCTGCTGCCCCTGATTTCACTCGGGACCTTATCTCAAGAGACCTTAGCGCCGATCAGCAGGCCCAGCTTGCGCGTGAAGGTGAGATCAGATTGACCAGCGAATATGATCCCGACGGTTACATCCTGACCCAACGATTCATGGAGGATGGCGAAGCATGTTGCCTGCTCGACGCGCCCCTGGAGCTTGCCGTTCCGGTCAGACTCTTGCAGGGATGTAAGGACAGTGAGGTACCTTGGCAGACGGTTCTGCGCCTGTCTGAACGACTAAAGGCAACCGATGTTCGGGTGCAGCTGCTTAAGGATGGGGGCCATCGCTTATCCCGGCCGGAACAATTGGCACTGATGAGTGACACGCTCACTGAACTGATCCACACCGTCGAGTCCGTATCTGCCGGGACAGCAACCGTTTGAAGGCGCTCGGCGACCCTAGGGGGCATCGGGACTTAATATTTTCGAGGCCTTGCACGGCGACCTCTCGTGGGCGCCATGCTAGGATTTGTGAGAATACACGGGAGACAAGGTGCAAGAACTGATCCAAAGAATTCTGGACGAGGGAGAACATGTCGGCGGCGGTATCGTCAAAGTTGACAGTTTCTTGAATCACCAGGTGGATCCACAGCTGACCTGGCGAATGGCCAAGGCCATGCATGATGGTTTTGTGGCCAAAGACGTGCGCCGAATTACCCGAGTGCTGACGGCTGAGGTGAGCGGCATTCCTGTGGCATTGCAGGTGGCTGAGCATTTTGGGGCGCAGATGATATATGCGCGAAAGAGTCACTCGCGGACCATGACGGGCACCTACTATGTTGCCGAAGCGATCAGCCGGACTCGTGGGACGGCGTCGGAGCTGATGGTGGATCGTCGTTTTCTTAAAGTACAGGATCGTGTGCTGATCATTGATGACTTTCTGGCCACAGGGGCAACCTTAACGGCCCTGTCTAAACTGGTAGGCGAAAGTGGTGCTGAACTGTGCGGCATCGGCTGCGTAATTGAAAAGCCCGAGGAGGGAGGTCGCGACGTGCTCGCCGATCTCGATACGCCGATCATTACGCTGGCAAAAATCCGCTTCGATGAGGATGGGTTGCACGTCACTGCCTGAGTTTTTCTGACAGTGAGCAGGCTTTACGAAAAGATTTACGCCCTGGTGAGAGCGATCCCCAGTGGCCAGGTAGTAACCTATGGCCAGATTGCTCGACTCTGCGGATGCTCTGCCCGCCAGGTGGGATACGCGATGGCCTCGACGCCCTCAGATGAGATACCTTGGCAACGGGTAATCAACAGTCGAGGAGAAATCAGCGCCCGCGCTGATGGTAATGCAGACGAGGAGCAATACCTAAGATTAAAACAAGAGGGCGTGGTGTTCGATACCCGGGGCCGGATCGACCTTGCCGTTTTTCAATGGACGGGTCCAGATGGAGCCTGGTGGTCCGAGCAACGGTTAGAACCACCCTTGTAGTTTCTGTTGGCAATTGCTGGATCCAGTAAACGGGAACCTTTATTGGTTTTGATATTAAAAATTTACCCTAAAGAAGAGTAGAAACCAGGAGAGAGGACTTTGAGAAGTCGACGGAATATTCAGGTGGTCAGCGCACATGCGGAAGGAGAGGTGGGTGATGTCATTACGGGGGGTGTCCAACCGCCGGCGGGGGATACGTTATGGGCGCAATCGCGCACGTTGGAAAAAGATACCGATCTTCGCGACTTTTTGCTCAATGAGCCACGCGGCGGGGTATTTCGACATGCCAACCTGTTGGTGCCCCCGGTAAACCCCAAGGCAGATGCAGCGTTCATCATTATGGAGGCGGAATTTTTCCCGCCAATGTCGGGGTCAAACGCGATCTGTGTCACCACGGTTTTGCTCGAGACTGGCATCCTTCCCATGCAGGAGCCTGAAACGGTAATCCACCTGGAAGCGCCGGGAGGCCTGGTTAAGGCAACGGCCAGTTGTGCGGATGGAGCAGTCACTCAGGTCAGAATTCAGAATGTGGCATCCTTTGTGGACCGTCTTGATGCGCCACTTGAGATCGAAGGAATCGGGACTGTCACAGTAGATACCGCTTATGGCGGAGACAGTTTTTGTCTGGTCGATGCGGCTGCTTTGGGTTTTGGCGTGACGCCGGATGAAGCCTACGATATCGTCCGGGTGGGTCGCCAGGTGACGGCGGCCGCGAATGAGCACCTAGGTTTTAGCCATCCAGATAATCCTGACTGGTCGCATTTATCCTTCTGTATGATGACCTGCCCGCCAGTGGATGAAGGGGATGCCTTGCTGGGCCGTCATACGGTCGTCATCCAACCGGGCAAGTTGGATCGCTCTCCCTGCGGTACCGGATGCAGTGCTCGGATGGCGGCTTTGCATGCACACGGGAGGTTACGGCCCGGCCAGCGGTTTATTGGCGAGTCCATTATCGGGTCGCGGTTTGATTGCCGGATAGAGGAGCTGACCGAGACGAGTAAAGGGCGTCCCGCAGTCGTGCCTTCGCTGGCGGGCCGGGCCTGGATTACGGGAACTCACCAGCACATGCTCGATCCGACAGATCCTTGGCCTGAGGGATACCGACTGTCTGACACCTGGCCGAAAAACGACTAGAGAGCCCAGAGCCCAGCAGCACCTAGCACACCGGCACTGTCGCCATGGAGGTTGCGGCGAATAGGTGTTTCGAGGGCAGGGTTAAAGACGTACTTTGCAATGCGTCGAGGTCCCTCCTCATAGAGTTCCTGAGTATTCGAAAGTCCGCCGCCGAGCACGATAACGTGCGGATCAAGAATATTGATGACCCCTGCCACGGCTTTGCCAAACCGCTCAAGCAGGTTATCGAGTGCTTCTTGTGCGATGGGCTCATTTTCCCGAACCTTTGAGATCACTTCTTCCGCGTTAGCAGCGTTTGCGCCTCCAAGACGCTGGTAGTCTGCAAAAAAGCCCGGTCCCGAGAGGTAGGTCTCGATACATCCCTGTTGTCCGCAGTAACAGGGCGGGCCGTCGGGGTCGAGTGTATTGTGACCCCATTCACCTGCAATATGCTGGGGTCCGGTGTGCAGGCGCTGCTGAATGACGATCCCGCCGCCGACCCCCGTGCCCATGATGACACCGAATACGCTTGGCATGTCCCGACCGGCACCAAAAAGCGCTTCCGCCAGAGCAAAACAGTTCGCATCGTTTTCAACGCGAATCGGCCGGTCGAGACGGGCCTCGAGATCGCTCTGAAAGGCTGTGCCGATCAGGCACTGGGTGTTTGAGTTTTTGACGCGGCCTTGAGCATCTATTGCCCCCGGCGCGGCAATGCCGACTGAGCAGGTCTCGCATGACTCGGATTCCAGTTGAGAGACCAGGGAGGCAATCTGATCGACAATCGCACGATAGCCTTCGGCCCGAGGTGTGGCGAGGCGATGCCGGGAGATGACCCTCCCGTTTTTATCGACTAGTGCGCCTTCGGTTTTGGTGCCGCCAAGGTCAATACCGATGCGCATATTGGCCGGTCAGCCGAAACTGCCGTGAAGAGATCGGGACTTCAGGCGTCCCGATCGAAGGAGATTTGAGCGTAAGCCGAGTGGTTATGGATGGATTCAAAGTTTTCAGCCTCGATGACATAGCGATCTATGCGCTCATCAACATTGAGACGACTGGCGACATCCCGCACCATGTCTTCGACAAATTTTGGATTGTCATATGCCCTTTCGGTGACGAACTTTTCATCCGGCCGCTTCAGTAGCCCGTATAACTCGCAACTGGATTCCTGTTCGACGATATCGATGATTTCCTCAATCCAGATCAACGATTTGGAGCGTACGCTGACGGTAACATGCGAACGCTGATTGTGCGCACCGTAGTCAGATATTTTCTTTGAGCAGGGACACAGGCTGGTGACCGGTACCACCACGCGAACCTCGGTCGAACTGAGATCATCTGAGGCTTCGCCGATGAAGGTCACCTGGTAATCCATCAGGCTCTTGACACCAGTCACGGGAGCTGCCTTTTCCAGAAAAAACGGGAAGGCCATTTCAATGTGGCTTGTGCCCGCATCCAGATGGTCGCGGGTCTCCTGCAGGATAGATCGGAAGGAGTCGACCGAGATTTCCCTCTCATGACGACTGAGGATTTCGACAAACCGGGACATATGCGTGCCTTTGAAATTGTGGGGCAGTTCCACATACATGTTGAAGTTCGCCACAGTATGCTGATCCAGACCATTGCGGTCCTGGATTCGCACCGGATGGCGCAGATCCTTTATGCCAACCTTGTCGATAGTGATGTTCCGGCTGTCTGGACTGCCCTGAACGTCAGGAATCTCAGCCCCGGAGGAATGG
>DLPX01000064.1:0-14303 GCA_002477475.1 Proteobacteria bacterium UBA7447 | reverse complement strand
TATTTTAGCCCAGCTTAGGCGCGGGAGCGTGAAGCAACAGACTGCAGAGGCCGCCGGCGCTGGATGGCAGCCTGGATACCCTGCGCGTCCAGACCAACTTGACTGAGCACGGCCGCGGGGTCGCCCTGATCCACATGCTGATCCGGCAAGCCAAGGATCAACAGTGGCGTGGCACAGCCTGCTTCGGAGAGGACTTCAGATACCCCAGCTCCGGCGCCGCCGCGGACAGTATTCTCCTCAATCGAGACCAGCAGCTCATGGGAGCCTGCAAGATCCAGAATGAGATCCTTATCCAGGGGTTTGACGCTTCTCATGTTGACGACAGTAGCGTCCAGCATCTCGGCGGCTTCCACGGCAGGCGCTACCATGGTGCCAAAAGCGAGCAGGGCCACGCCTTGGCCTTCTCGACGGATCTGAGCTTTTCCCACAGGGATTCGGCTCATTTCCTTTGCTTCGGGCACACCCGGCCCCGAACCACGTGGATACCTGACAGCGGCGGGCCCTTCGTGCAAAAATGCACTGTAGAGCATGTTCCGGCATTCCGCCTCATCTGATGGTGCAAAGATGACCATCCCCGGCACACACCGAAGGAAACTGAGATCAAAAGCACCCTGGTGAGTCGGGCCGTCAGCGCCCACTATGCCGGCCCGGTCGATAGCAAATGTGACATCCAGATGCTGAACGCTGATGTCATGTATTAACTGATCATAGGCGCGTTGCAAAAAGGTCGAATAGATCGCGACGACTGGCTTCACACCATCGCAAGCGGTGCCCGCCGCAAACGTCAACGCATGCTGTTCCGCAATCCCCACATCAAAGTAGCGCTCAGGGTACTGCTCTGAGAACGGCACCAATCCGGATCCTTCACGCATTGCAGGGGTTATGCCGATCAGTCGTTCATCGGCTTTTGCCATATCACACAGCCAGTTGCCAAAGACCTGGGTGTAAGTCCGGCTGCTTGATTTCTTTTCGACTTTGCCGGTGTTGGGGTCGAAAGGCCCTACGCCGTGAAAAGCGATGGGCTGACCTTCAGCAGGGCGGAAACCTTTGCCTTTTTGGGTGACGACGTGCAAAAAGCGTGGGCCACTCATCGCCTTCATGTTTTGCAGAGTCGTCACCAGCGTATCAATATCGTGACCGTCAATCGGTCCAATGTAATTGAAGCCTAGTTCCTCAAACAGCGTACTAGGCATAACCATTCCTTTGAGATGCTCTTCCCATCGGCGGGCAAACGCCTGGACGGGCGGGGCTGTTCCCAGGACGGTTTTGCTACCTTCTCGCACGCTGGTATATGCCCTTCCCGAGAGGATACGGGCGAGATAATTCGACATAGCTCCGACATTCCGGGATATCGACATCTCGTTGTCGTTCAAAACCACCAGCAGGTCTGCGTCCATATCACCCGCGTTGTAAAGCGCCTCCATCGCCTGACCCGCGGTTAATGCACCGTCGCCGATGATCGCAACTACCTCCCGGTCATCCTTATGAAGCCGCGCAGCGACAGCCATTCCCAGTGCCGCACTGATGGATGTGCTTGAATGGCCTGCTCCAAAACTGTCGTACTCGCTTTCGGCTCGCTTTAAAAAGCCTGACAGGCCTCCCGATTTACGGATTGTCCGCATCTCGTCACGCCGGCCGGTAAGAATTTTGTGAGGATAGGCCTGATGGCCAATATCCCAGACCAGACGATCTTTTGGGGTATTAAAAACATAGTGCAGGGCAACCGTGAGCTCCACTGCGCCCAGTCCCGGCGCAAGATGACCTCCGGTTTCTGAGGTCACCTCGATCAGAAAGGCGCGTACCTCTTCAGCCAGCGTCGGTAACTCCTGATGGGCGAGCTGACGCAGCGCCTCAGGCGAGTTGACCGTGTCCAGTGTCGGAAAGTCAGACGGTGTAGTCATGTGCTGCAAATTCAGGCGATGGGATTAACGCAAAACACGAAGCTTTAATGATAATCCTTTTTAGGGACTTGAACCCTAGTGGGAACGCGTCACGGTGAATTGAGCCAGGCCCGCCAGCAGGGTGGTGTCAACTCCGAGGTCATCCAATGCGTCGATCGCTTTATCCTTCAGTTCCTCAGCGTACTTGCGAGCAGGCGCTTCGCCTAGAATGCTGAGAAAAGTGGGTTGCCCCCGCTCTTGATCTGCGCCTGCAGGCTTGCCCAGGGTGACGGTATCCCCAGTCCCGTCCAGAACGTCATCGATGACCTGAAAGGCAAGACCCAGGGGCTGGGCATAGTTTTTCAGGCAGGCCAGGGTGGCAAAATCATCTGTAGCGCAAAGACCGCCCATCAGGACGGCTGCCTCTATCAGTGCTCCGGTCTTGCATCGATGCATCGCGGCCAGCGTTTCCAGTGTTGGTTCTTGGGAGTTCATATTCAGGTCCAGCACCTGACCCCCGGCCAGTCCTAAAGACCCCGATGCGTTGGCCAGCACATTCAGCATGTTAAGTCGCACCTTTGGAGAAAGGGCGTGCCAGTCGGAATCGCTCAGCACTGCAAAAGCAAGGGTTTGCAGTGCATCGCCCGCCAGGATAGCGGTCGCTTCATCGAAGGCTTTGTGGCAAGAAGGTTTCCCCCGGCGAAGGTCATCATCATCCATTGCAGGAAGATCATCGTGCACCAGCGAGAAGGCGTGAATGAGTTCTACCGCACATGCCGGTCGGTCCAGAGCATCTTCGCCGACACAAAGAGCATGGCCTGTCGCGTACACGAGTGCGGCGCGGTAACGTTTTCCGGCACTGATGCCGGAATAACGCATTGCCTCATGAAGCAGCGGGGGAGAGAGGGTTGCATCCGGGATCAGGTCCTCAAGGCTCTTATCGATGCGCTGTCGCCATCTTGGCCAGTGGTCGTGCAGAGCGGCGGACTGATTCACGAGCCCTCGTCTTCTGATGACTTGTCATGAGCGTCATCGGCTTTTTCCAGCAGTTCCTGTACGCGGAGCTCGGCTTTCTGCAGGCTATCCCGGCATTGACGAGCAAGTTCCATTCCCCGCTCGAAATCCTTTAGGGAGGTTTCCAGAGGCTGGTCGCCGGCCTCCATTTTCTCCACGATGGTCTCGAGTTCTTTCAGGGATTTCTCAAATTCCCCGACCCTTGAACGCGTTGATTTAGCCATGATGCATCCTTAGAGATCTGTGCCGCGGTCGACTAGAACGCGGGTGAACATCTACTCAGGGATTCTATCGTAGCATCGGAGTTGTCTCCATTGATCTACGCGCTGATGGACGCGATTCAGCCGTATCCGTCGAGTCCTTCGTGTATCATCGCCTTGCGCTTCACCCACCGGTCGATTCTTGTTATGGCTGAAAATTACGACGCCTCTGCAATTGAAGTCCTTACCGGTCTCCAGCCCGTGCGTAAACGCCCGGGAATGTATACCCAGACGGACCGTCCAAATCACCTGGTTCAGGAGGTTGTCGACAACAGTGTCGACGAGGCGATTGGGGGTTATGCGCATCGTATTTCGGTCACTCTGCATAAGGATGGCTCTGTATCTGTTGCAGATGACGGCAGAGGGATGCCGGTGGATCGGCACAAGGGAGAGAAAGTCAGCGCGGTGGAGGTGATCCTCACGCGGCTGCATGCCGGGGGAAAATTTTCTGACAAGTCCTATACCTACTCGGGCGGTTTGCATGGTGTGGGAGTATCCGTTGTTAACGCGCTCTCCAAGAAGCTCGAGGTGAGTGTCAAGCGTGGCGGTCAGGAGTACCAGATGGCCTTTCGCGATGGCGTACCGATCGCTCCACTCAAGGCTGTCCGGAAGATTGGCGCACGCAACTCTGGGACCATGGTGCAGTTCTGGCCGGACCCGGTATTTTTTGATTCCCCGGGTATTTCGGTTGCGCGACTGAAGCGTCTTTTGCGGGCGAAGGCCGTGTTATGTTCCGGGCTTCGTATTGATTTCAAGGATGAGGAATCCAAGGACAATAACGAAACCTGGGAGTACGAGGACGGCCTGCCGGACTACCTCTCATCCCAGGTCGCTTCCTCTGAAAGGGTGCCCGATCCGCCTTTCGTCGGCCACATCGCCCAGCAGGAACAACAGTTGGATTGGGCGATAAGTTGGCTTGAGGATGATGGAGAGGTCTTCGCCGAGAGTTACGTCAATCTTATTCCCACACCGCAGGGGGGCAGTCACGTCAGTGGATTTCGCGCGGGATTAACAGATGCCGTCCGAGAGTTTTGCGACTACCGCAATCTGCTTCCCCGAGGTGTGAAACTGTCTCCCGAGGATGTGTGGCAGCGCTGTGCGTTTGTTTTATCACTGCGCATGAAGGACCCGCAATTCAGTGGTCAAACGAAAGAACGCCTGTCTTCGCGGGAAGCAGCGTCGTTGACCGCGGCTGCAGTGAAGGATGCTTTCAGCTTGTGGCTGAATCAAAATGCCGCCGACGGGGAGCGAATTGCGGCCCTTGCCATCAGCAGCGCACAGTCACGGCTTCGTACGGCCCGGCAGGTGGAGCGCAAAAAGGCTGCCACCGGTCCGACCTTGCCGGGAAAACTCGCGGATTGCGCGAGCCAGGATCTTGAACATACTGAACTGTTTCTCGTGGAGGGTGATTCCGCGGGGGGTTCTGCCAAGCAGGCGCGGGACAAGGACTATCAGGCGATCCTGCCTTTAAGGGGGAAAATTCTTAATACCTGGGAGGTAGAGTCCGCCGAGGTCCTTGCGTCGCAATCGGTGCATGACATCGCCGTCGCACTGGGCGTGGACCCCGGCACTGGAGATTGTTCGGGTCTGCGTTATGGGCGTGTCTGCATTCTGGCCGATGCGGATTCCGATGGCGCCCATATCGCCACTTTGTTGTGCGCGCTTTTCGTTCGTCATTTCCGTTCATTGGTAGACGCAGGCCGGGTCTGCGTTTCGATGCCGCCGCTGTATCGTATCGATGTGGGTAAGCATGTCTTTTATGCGCTTGATGATGCAGAAAAAGATGCCATTCTCGATAGAATCAAAAAGGACAAACTGCGGGGCACGGTTAACGTCCAGCGCTTTAAGGGACTGGGTGAAATGAATCCTGCACAATTGCGTGAAACGACTATGGATCCGGATTCAAGGCGCTTGATCGAGCTTACCCTGGATCAGGGTAAAAAGACGGACGCCATGCTGGATTTGCTGCTGGCGCGAAAGCGTGCTGCTGATCGCAAGGATTGGTTGGGCAAACGCGGCGATCAGGCTGAGGTGGCCTGAGCCGATGCGGCCTTGCCCATCTCTTTTTCTAACTGTCTGAATCTGGCCCGGCATTGGGTGCCGGTCCATTCCAGAAAGGTTCTTGCCGGGGGTCCCGGATCGTGACTTTCTCCTGCCGGTACGGACGAAATCCTGCCTGCTGGTAGACGATGATGGCTTTGGGGTGATCCAGATTGCATGTGTTGACGATAAGTCTCTTGGGCTTGTCGGTCCATGCAGCACGAACTGCCCATTCGAGAAACCAGGGACCGATCCCGCTTCCAATGTGCCAGGGCAAAAGCCCAAAATAGGCAACTTCCGCCTCATCATCATGGCGGAAATCAAGCTCAACGTAGCCTGCAGGTTCTCCACCACGGTAGAGCACATAAACATGCACTTTTTCGTTGGAGAGGATGTCCTGTAGGTCAGAGTCACTCATTGCTCGGCGCTCGTACCAGAGCCAAGGTTGGCCGACCTGGTTATAAAGGAAGCGATAAAAAGGCAAGGCAGGCTGTTTGACCCGAAACACCGCCAGATCGCTGAGTGGCGGTCTTTTGGGTGTGCCGGTCGGCTGGCGCGCCATTTGCAGGTAAGTGATGGTGACTTGCAGGGTGCCGTCGTCGCGGGGTTGTGGCGTGGTTGCGAAGGGGGAAGGATGCTCTTTCATAAAAAGGGAAACTATCAGTTCAGATGTTTTTGGTGTCGTTCGTGGGGGACTCATCGGGATGGGATTTTCGGTCGATCAGCATGGCGATGCCTCCGATCAGCGACCAGATAGCAACGTGAACGCGATGCAGGACCGACAGTGCAACGCCTCGCGTGCGCATGACCTGCTCCGCGTCGGGGATGCCAGGCAGGGCAGAGGCGCCGAATTTACCAATCAGTGTTCCGTAGGCGGCTTCCCCAATACCCCAGCCCGCCGGTGCGATGGGGATGCCTTGGATGACGGAGGCAACGGGTACGATAAAAAACAGGTCAGCGATGCCGATACCGACACCCAGGGCTTCGCTCATGCAGAAAAGGCTTCCGACAAGCAGGGTGTAGATGACAGGGCTCGCCAATATCCAGCCCCCTATGCCCAGAAGATGACCGCGGTAATGCAGTACTGCTGCATCCAAATCCCGGATTATTGCGCCTAATTTTTCGGGCAGTTTGGCAACCAGCGCATCGAAAAAGAGGAGGCGGCGCAGAGTTGGGCTGATCAGCAAGAAACAGAAAACCAGAACACCGAGTCCCGTCAGCCACATGGTGCTGGCGAATACCGGGAAACGATCCATTGCGAGAAGGCTGGCAAGGCTTCCAACAACGAGCAAAGAAACCACGCCCAGAATTCGGTCAACCACAATCGAGACAACAGCCCGCACTTTGTCTCCCGAACAGCGTCTGACGATATAAACTGCCTTGACGACATCGCCCCCCGTCGCTCCGGGCATCACGTTGTTGAAAAAGAGGCCAATCCAGCCAAACTTCTGCGCCTCAATAAACCGAACGCCCAGACCGTTGGCACGAAGCAGAAACCACCAGCGTGAGTTGATCGCCACGATAAAGATAAAAAACAAAAGAGCACCCAGCGAAAACAGCGCAATGTCGAGATTGCGGATATAGGAGGGCAGTCCGGGAGAGACCGCGATCGTCGTGCCGTCCAGTTGAACTCCTCTGCGCAGATCGATCAACTCAGATGAGGCTGTCGGAAGGAATCGCAGCGTATCTTGATCCCAGGCGCCAACAATACCCCCCTCGACTCGCTCCAAAACGACACCTTGCTGATTAAGTCGGCTGTAACTGTCTATCCAGGTGATGTTGTAGAAAATTACCGCAAACAGCACCCCCACCAGGGTTATCTTCAAGAGAATCAGGAGATGCTTCTTAGCAGGCATGGTCGGGTGCTTATGGTTTACTGGATGCGATGGGCGGCCAGGCAAGGTCTGATGACGGGAATTGAGCCCGATAGAGGAAAATACATTTAGTTGTTAGGGGATTGATACCGTCGATTAAGGCAAAAGGCAGAGCTTCAGAGAGTCGTAGTTCAGCCTCTAAGCAATTTTGGATCGAAGTTATAATTTATGTAAGAATGTGCCTGAACTGACGCGGAAATGTCTCTTTAGGCCTGAAGGCTGAATCGATCCTAAAGTTTGGAAGCGTCGAGAACTGGCTAATTTTAGGGTAGCGCGAAGTGACTGATCTGCGAACCGCTGATTTTATAGGAATTCGGAATGCATAAAGCACTGGTAATGGAAGTGGATGCTTGCACGGGATGCCATCAGTGCGAGTTGATGTGCTCTTACGGAAAAGTCGGCGCCTTTAACCCGGCGAAGTCGGTGATGGATATCACGATCTACGATGGTGGCGCGATCAACGTTCCCTCCACCTGTACTCAATGTCAGGAAGCGTGGTGCATGGTGGTTTGCCCTGTGCAGGCGATTACCGTCAATCCGGCAACGGGCGCGAAGGAAGTCTCAGCGGAGGCCTGTGTGGGGTGCAAGGTGTGTACGATCGCCTGCCCGTTTGGCGCCATTAACTATGATCCAGATTCTGGTGTCGTGACCAAGTGCGACCTGTGCGGCGGTGAGCCTATGTGTGTGGAGGCCTGCCCGACGACTGCACTAGCCTATGTGGCAGAAGACAGCACGGGCTATGACAAGATGCGTCGCAGCGCGACGCTTGCTGCCGGGCTTGAAGCGTAAAGCGGAAAAAAAAAGAAAGAGAAAGAAAAGAAGAGGGCAAGAAAGCATCGGTTGAAAATAGCCAGACTTTTATGTCTTTGTTGTTATTGAGGAAGCTTTTTGTATCAAGCATTAAGCGTAACGAGTATGTCTGTAGCGGGCCATAACGGCCCTTTGAGTCAAATCCAGAGGAGGCGTAAGCAATGAGTTGGACTGGAAATGTTTTGAGAGTGGATCTGAGTGCGGGTACCTGCACCACCGAACCCACCAACATGGAATGGGCGCATGATTACATGGGCCAAAGAGGGCTGGCGACTAAATACCTTGTGGAAGAAACCGACCCCAAGGTTGATCCGTTGTCTCCCGACAACAAGATGATTTTTGCAACAGGACCCCTGACCAGCACAATTGCTCCAACTTCAGGTCGCTGGTCGGTTGTGTGCAAGGGACCGCTGACGGGTGCGATTGCCTGCTCCAATTCAGGCGGTTTCTTTGGCGCCGAGTTAAAGAATGCCGGCTGGGACATGGTGATCTTTGAGGGCAAATCAGATTCTCCGGTCTATCTCGACATCACTAATGACCAGGCCGAACTCAAGGATGCCTCCGATTTATGGGGTAAATCCGTCTGGGAGACTGAAACCACTCTGCGGGACCGACGCGGAGATCCCGATGTGCGCGTCGCGTCGATTGGTTTGGCTGGAGAAAATGCGGTCTTATATGCAGCCATCGTGAACGATCTTGATCGCGCCGCCGGCCGATCCGGAGTCGGCGCGGTGATGGGCTCAAAGCATCTGAAAGCGGTCGTTGTACGCGGAACAGTTGGCGTGAAGGTAGCTGATCCGATGGCGCTCATGAAGAGCTCCAACGCGGCCAAGGAGATTTTGGCAGAGCATGCCGTTACGGGGACCGGCCTGCCGACACACGGCACGCAGGTGCTCATGAACATCATCAATGAGGTGGGTGCACTACCGACTCGCAACTGTCAGGATGTTCAGTTCGATGGCGCCCATGACATCAGCGCCGAGGCAATGGCCGAGGTACGGGAGAGTGATGGCCAGGCCAACCTGGTCTCCAACCATGCCTGTTTTGGGTGCCCGATTTCCTGTGCACGGCGATCCAAGATAGATCCGACCCACTTCACCGTGAAAGACAAGCCAGAGTATCAGCACGTCAGTGGCGGCCTCGAATATGAAGCGGCTTGGGCGCTGGGCGCGGCCAACGGCGTCAATGATCTTGAAGCGCTGACTTATGCCAACTTTGTCTGCAACGAGCAGGGATTGGATCCGATTTCTCTTGGCTCGACGATTGGTGCAGCGATTGATTTGTATGACTCCGGAGCGATTACGCAGGAGGATACGGGTGGCCTGGCACTTGAATTCGGCAACACAGAGTCTTTTGTGGCCATGGTGGAAGCAACCGCGCGCGGCGAGGGGTTTGGTAAAGAAATTGGGCAGGGCTCGAAGCGGTTGTGTGAAAAATATGGCCGTCCGGAGCTCTCCATGACCGTCAAAGGCCAGGAGTTTCCGGCCTATGATCCGCGCGGTATTCAGGGCATGGGCCTGACCTATGCCACATCAAACCGCGGGGCCTGCCATCTGCGCAGTTACACCGTATCTTCTGAGGTATTGGGACTGCCCGAGAAGACTGATCCTCATGTCACCGAGGGTAAAGCTGGATTGGTGAAAGCGTTCCAGGATCTGACAGCAGGTGTCGACTCAAGTGGTACGTGTATCTTCACCACCTTCGCTTTGTCCGGAGATGACATCGCGCCGATGGTAGATGCGTCCTGTGAGGGAGATTGGAGTGTAGAGCGTTTCGTCGAAGTGGGTGAACGTATCTGGAACATGGAGCGCCAGTACAACATTGATGCCGGTTTTACCGGAGCCGATGACACATTGCCAGAGCGACTGCTGAAAGATGCAGCCAAAACAGGACCTGCCAAGGGCCACGTGAACCGGCTGGATGAAATGCTGCCGGAATACTACGAGCTGAGAGGCTGGGATACCTCAGGAGTGCCGACGAGAGAGACGCTGAGTCGCCTCGGACTCTGATACTTAGTCTAAGGTAAATAAAGTTGTAGAACCCCGGGCTCCCGGTAATCGCGAGATTGCCGGGAGCCTGTTCGTTAAATGGGAACCCATAACCATGCATTATGTAATCGCGGGCGCAGGGCCCGCTGCTATCGCCGCTGCGGAACATCTGCGGGAACTGGATGCGAGTGCTGAAGTAACGCTGATTGGAGCACAGGTGCAACCGCCGTATTCACGGATGGCGATACCGTATTTTCTGACAGGC
Source organism: Proteobacteria bacterium UBA7447 (assembly GCA_002477475.1). Lineage (GTDB taxonomy): Bacteria > Pseudomonadota > Gammaproteobacteria > Arenicellales > UBA868 > UBA868. The sequence goes on along the minus strand of DLPX01000064.1, from coordinate 4,172 downwards.
AAGGTAAGCGAGGAAGGGACTTATCTGCGGCGTTCTCAGAATCATTACGAAGCTCACGGATTGAAGCTGATCCATGGCGAGGTGACGGCGGTCGATCCCAAAGGTCACACCGTCACCTTAGAGGATGGACAGGAAATTAAATATGACAAGCTGCTGCTCGCGACCGGAGCCGAGCCCATCATCCCTCCGGTGTCAGGTATGGACGATCCGCGGGTGCAGCAGTGCTGGCATCTCGAGGATGCCGAGCGAATTATTGAACTTGCGAAACCCGGTGCACGGGCGGTACAGGTGGGAGCCGGGTTTATTGGCTGCATCATCCTCGAGTCCTGGGTACTGCGTGAGGTCAACCTCACCGTGGTGGAAATGGGTCCGAGAATGGTGCCGAGGATGCTTGGGGAAAAAGCGGGGGGATTGCTGCAGTCCTGGTGCGAAGCGAAAGGTGTGACAGTGCACACCAATACCCAGGTGAAAGCGATTGAATCCACACCGAATGAATTACAGGTTGTGCTGGAGAATGGTGAGACGTGTCCCGCGGATGTAGTGATTGTCTCGACTGGGGTGAAACCCCGGCTCCACTATCTCGAAGGATGTGATATCGATATTGACCAGGGTATTGTGGTGGATGTCCATATGCAGACAAACCAGCCCGATGTCTATGCCGCAGGGGACTGTGCACAAGGTCTGGACTTCTCGACCGGCAAGACCGCAGTGCACGCCGTGCAGCCGACTGCAACGGAGCATGGTCGTATCGCAGCTGCAAACATGGTGGGGAATAACAACCTGCCCTATAAAGGCAGTTTGAATATGAATATTCTGGATACTTTGGGACTGGTGACCTGTTCCTTTGGCGCCTGGGAAGGAGTCGCAGGTGGTGACAGTGCTGAGATGTATAACCCGGATAACCATCAGTATGTGAACCTACAGTTCAAAGATGACGTTCTGGTGGGTGCAAATTCTGTCGGCTATCATGAACACCTTGGCGTCTTAAGGGGCCTGATAGAAACGCAGATTCCTCTCGGCGAGTGGAAAGACCGCCTCAAGGACAGCCCTGTAAATCTTGTCGACGCTTATCAGGGTGTGAATCAGGCGGCGTTGCAGAACGGTTGATTTGCTGCGGTCGATTCGCCATGACCATTACTTTTAAACTCTACGCGGGTCTCAGCGAACACCTACCGGCTCACGCCCGTCGGAATAGTGCGGAAATTGAGCTGTTGCCAAACGAGACCGTTGATCAGGTGATTGACCGTCAGCAGGTGCCTCGTGAGGACGTCCATCTGGTTCTGGTGAATGGCAATTATCTGGACGAAGGGCAGCGCGCTACTCATGTGCTTACCAAAGGGGATACCCTCGCCATCTGGCCGCCAGTGGCCGGCGGCTGACCAAACCGTCTGGATCACAACCCCCGGCCATGATCGAAATGCAACGCGAAATGGGCGTCAGCCACGTTGTGTTTTTCCGCTCCTTGGCGCAGTTGCCCGAGGGTTGGGTGCTCGAGACGCGAACGGATGGCGCAACGCTGGGTTATGCGGGAGGCAGGATTGAAATCTTGCTGGGAGACGAGTGTGAGCGCATTCTCGGCCTGATTCGACTGCCCTACACCCTTGTGACCTTCCGCTATACTGGATTGTCTGATGCGGATCGGGGAAAATTTCAAGCGAGATTCGATCTTACGTTCCAACGCGGCGGAGGTTGATGATTTTGATGAGCGAGCACGCCCCAACAAGTAAAGCCGTACGAGACAGGTTGCAGAGACCGTTGCGGGATCTTCGGATCTCGGTAACCGATCGCTGCAATTTTCGCTGCGTTTACTGCATGCCGCGAGAGATATTTGGGCCGGGCTATGCATTTTTACCGCGAAAGGATCTCCTGACCCTTGAGGAAATCGCCCGCGTTGCCAAAGTTTTTTCAGCGCTCGGCATGCGCAAGGTCAGAATTACCGGCGGCGAGCCTCTGATTCGCCGCAACCTCGAGCACCTGATCGAGATGATCGGCGCCACGGAAGGCGTGGAGGACATTAGCCTGACGACTAACGGTTCGATGTTAACTGCAGATCGGGCAGTCTCTTTGAGGCAGGCTGGGCTTAAGCGTCTGACCATCAGCCTCGATGCGCTTGACGATGCTACTTTTAAAAGCATCAATGATGTGGATTACCCAGCTTCGCGAGTCCTCGACGGTATCAATAATGCTCGGGCGGCAGGCTTTTCAGACATCAAGGTCAATGCGGTGGTTCGTCGCGGCCTCAACGAACACGCCGTTTTGGATTTGGCGAAACATTTCCGTCATTCCGGCTGCATAGTGCGCTTTATTGAGTATATGGACGTTGGAGAAACCAACGGCTGGAATCTTGACGATGTCATTCCTGCGGCTGACCTCGTCGATAGGATCGACGCGCTGTACCCCCTCGAAGCGGTTTCTCCGAACTATCCCGGTGAGGTGGCCAAACGCTGGCGCTACCGGGACGGTGCCGGAGAAATTGGGTTTATCACTTCTGTGACGCAGTCTTTCTGTGGGGATTGTTCTCGCGCACGGCTCTCGGCTGTGGGCGAGTTGTATACCTGTCTTTTTGGGACCCAGGGCCACGATTTGCGCAGCCTGCTACGGTCAGGGGCAGACGATACTCAACTGCTCCAAGCGGTGAGCGAGATATGGCAGGCGCGAACGGACCGGTATTCAGAGCTTCGAGCGACAGCAACGGCGTTACCGGTGACGGGGCAGGCCAAGGTCGAGATGTCGCACATCGGCGGATAGAACGGTAGTCTAAAACCTCTCCGGTCAGGTGTAATGCGGTCGAGCACCACAGGCCGGACAGTCGCTGTTTCTCGGCAGGTTAATCATTTGCCAGTCCATTGCGATCCCGTCAAATACCATTACCCGTCCCCGCAAGCCGGGCCCGGTCTTCAGGAGCACATTAAGGGCTTCCAGCGCCTGCATGGTGCCGATCACACCGACAATTGGGGCGATGACGCCCTCCATGGCGCAGGTGGCTGCCTCAACTCCAGTGTCTGGATAGAGACATCGGTAGCACGGGCAGTCAGGGTCCCGAGGGTCAAAGGTGGCGATCTGACCCTCCCAGCGAATTGCTGCTCCTGAGACCAGAGGCGTGCCCATCGTGATGCACGCTTCGTTGAGGACAAATCGTGAAGGAAAATTATCGGTACAGTCGAGAACAACGTCGGCCTCGCCGACCTGTTGCAGCAACTCCTCGCCCTCCAGTTCGTAATCCAGCGCCTCTACCACGCATCGGGGGTTCAGGTTTTCAATCGAACGCTGGGCAGATGCAGCCTTCGGTTCGCCGACAGAGGCCAGGTTATGGATAACCTGTCTTTGCAGATTGGATTCATCCACACGGTCAAAGTCCGTAATGGTGAGGTGTCCGACCCCAGCACTGGCAAGGTAGAGCGCGACCGGCGAGCCCAGTCCCCCCATGCCGATAATCAACGCCCGGCTTGAAGACAACTGCTCCTGGCCGTTAATCCCGACCTGGGGGAGTTTGATTTGCCGGCTGTAGCGTTCCTGGTCGATGGTGCCCATGAGTTTCTGTCCGGAGACGATGCCCGCTCTCAAGGATGCAAGGGTGGTGCTCAGTATAACGACAAGCTTTTTTGCAGACGGGTCAGAAGATAATCTCAAAAACGCGGTAAGCCGTCTCTGACATGCCAAGTTTCCGGTAGACCTCTTGGGCACCGCGGTTATCTTTTTCTACGTAAAGGCGGACCCCCGCCGCATCACCGTCCTGTTTTGCAAGGGAGATCACGTTGTCGTAAAGCAGGCGAAAAATCCCCTGTTTGCGCGCTGAGGGCACAACATAAACGCTCTGAATCCACCACAGATTGCCGTTGCGCCAGTCACTCCACTCGTAGGTGATCATCAGAGAGCCAACTGCCTTTCCATCTGAGCGAGCCACGAGATAGAAGCCGCGGCGATCGTCACTGACGACGGCCGCAACTCCGGCGTGTACGGTTTGTGGATCCAAGGCCAGATCCTCCGTCTCGGCGGCCATCGCAATGTTAAACTGGGCGATCGCTGCCACATCTTCAGTGGCGGCCCTACCAACGGCAATACTGCTAGAAGACACGACAGGGCGAGTTCCGGCTGTTCTGATTCGAAATCAAGGCGTGTGGAGGAATCATTTAGATGGCGCAAGGTTTAGACAACCGCGAGTTTAGCAAAGC
>DLPX01000055.1:14259-15193 GCA_002477475.1 Proteobacteria bacterium UBA7447 | reverse complement strand
GTTAGCTTTTCTGGCGTCCGCCAAAATACGAGCCGCAATCTCCCGCTGCGATTTGTGAGGTAAGAGGTCTCGAGAGGGGTACTGATCCAAGCAAGTGCGTTTCTGGGATACGCTGCTCTATCTTAGTGCTTTGTGGCTTCGACTATTTGGCTTTGACTGCTTAGTAGTCGCAATTTTTAACTGATTTGTTGTCAGTATTTGTGGCATGAAAATTGCTTGTCTTTAGATAGCACCATGCTTGATGCGAGAAGAGCATGTTCACGAAAAAAGTCGGGAGAAAAACTTGTTTACAGTGCTAGGTATATGCGAACGAGGTCAAGGTCGGCCAGCAATAGTAAAAACCCCGCCAGTGCTGGTTTCTTAAGAATGGGGGCGCCCAAGATTCTGGTTATCGGCTCGGATAACGATCTCGGTAGAAAAGCAATTTATGCCCTTGAGGCAGAGTACTTCGATGTTCGTAGTATGGGTAAGACTTTTGAAGAAAAAGATCTGCTCGAGGAGATAATGCGGACGAACCCTCCGGCTTTGGTGGTCGAAGGTTCAGGCCAGTTTTCGCGTGTGGTTCCAACCCTCAAGGGTCAGAACAGCTCCAAAAAAGCGGGCCGAACGCGTTCTTTCCTACCTTTAATCGTCGTTTCTTCGTCTTTATCTAGCACGGAAAGTGCTGCTGCGCTTGACGCTGGAGCAGATGACGTGATTTCAGGCGTTTTCGAGGCTACGGAGTTTGTATCGCGAGTTAAGGCCTTGCTCCGCCGGGTCGCGCCCGATAACGCCTCAGAAGTTATCGAATACAAAAATATCGCATTGGACCCTCGTAGGCACCTTGCTTTTGTCGATGGTCGGCCGATGAAGCTAGCTTTGACAGAATTTCGACTCTTGCAATTTTTCATGACCCATCCAGATTTCGTCTATGGTAGAGAACACTTACTCGATG
>DLPX01000055.1:0-13876 GCA_002477475.1 Proteobacteria bacterium UBA7447 | reverse complement strand
GCCGCAAGCTCAAAGGGATGTCTGCGGACGCCCAGTTCATGAGTGTTCGGGGGGTTGGCTATCAATTCCTCTGACTTGAGTAAATCCGGGCCTCAAAGGCTAATTCTGTCGTAATCCCTGCTTTTGCTGCTTGTCATAATGCATGCAGTTTTCTTTTTATGGCCCGCAATATGCTCTTGATGTGGCATGATGTGACGATCGCAATCGTCATGCGCCCTCTGCAAGAAAGTACCTTCGCGGGTCAGTAACTGAAGTGGAAGCCCGGTCGACCGATGTCGAAGTTGTTAGCGTACGGGGATTCGAATGTATTCTCCTGTAGGTCTCGTGGCGACTGATAAAACCGCATTCTGATAAAATTCCCACCCAGCAGTGTGTGGGAGATACAAACCCTCCATCCTATTAAAAACCTCTTAGACGAGGCCCTGTTATAGTTTTTGAGTGTTGGGATCACAGAGATCTTAAGTGTAGAGGCTGGCAGAAGCAGGCTTGGTATGGACAATATTTACAAAATCCTCGCAATAGCCACAGTCGTGGGACTGTCTGTTGGCTGCAGTTCTCTTGCAAACCTCAACCGGACGGCGGATTCGTCGGTTGAAGGGCAGGGAGTCGAGAACGATGCGGATACAATTCTTACCGATGATTCACCCTATGCCCGCTCGCCACGCCGGCAGATCGGTTACGGGTTCAGCATCAATATTTTCGGTGGGGACAAAAAAGACGGCGATGATCCGTCTCAACTTTCGATTGATGATCCTGAGTACGCCGAGTACCTCGAATGGAAGCGCTGGCAGGAATTCAAGGCTTACCAAGAGTGGAAAGCGCAACAGGCGGGAGCAGAAACCGCGTCCTGACCCTCTTATGACCCTTTGATGTAGCTCGCTCTGCCTAGAACGTCGGCTTGCAGAATCAGTCTTCTTCTTTCGCTCTTATGCCGGCTTCCAACAGTCTCAGCACCTGATCTCCCAGTTCTGTCTGCTGGTTGTTTGCATCAAGCACATTGACGTGGGTTTGCGAACCGGCTGGCGTCAGTACCACAAAAATGTCCTCAGCCGGAGCGCTGACATCGTCTTTCCAGAAAGCAAGCGCCTGAAACCACGACTTGTCAGCAATTTTGCTGGGATCGTCATAGCGCACCACAAACCGCAGTTGGGCCCGATCTCGCTGTTCGATTGAAAAGCCCATATCCTGAAGCTCAAGATCAAGACGATTCCAGGCGGCGCCGGCAGGGCTGGAGAGCACCAGGGTCAGGTACCCGCTCGAAGTCTCCTCAAGCGTAACCGACGATTCTACGGTTGGTGCACTAGCGATCGGGGCATCACTGGCAAAGGTCAGCAATTGAATGCCGATCAATTCGGCCAACGAATTGGCAAGCTCGGTATTGATGCTTTGCGCGGCTTCATCTCGGATCGAAACCGCCGGTCCGTTGCGGGTGAGTTCCAAACCGACAAGATAGATTATGGGATCACTCAGCCACGGGATCCAGTCGGTCCAGGTGCCCGATTCCTCGGGTGCTTCAGTGCCGTAATGAACCCGAAAGGTGCCTTCATCCTGACTCCGTCCCAGCACATGGACGCCCATATTGGTGAGCGCAGTGTCTAGCCGCTGCCAGCAATTTTCGACGGTGTCATCAATCAGCACGATCATCTGGCCTTCTCGGGTGGTCAGCGTCAGCACGCCTTTTTCCTTCAGCGATTGTCCAATCGCCTCATCCCGCGCCTGGCGAAATGCCGCGAGGCTGAGATCCAGATCAGCAGAGTGCCGGTCTCGCCACTTCAGAAAATCCTGAAAGCCAGCCATTTTCTGGAACTCCTGAAACTGGCTGTATTGATCGAGTTCGGCCCGTGTGGCGTTGCGCGCAGCAGCCGAGAACTGTTCTGTGTTCGTGTTCTCTTTGGGCGCGTTGAGATCAGGAGGGATTTCTAACTGGGTCGTTCGGTCCCAGTCGGGCACAACGGGTTCAATTTTGTCGGTGGAACTGCAGCCATACAGCGCGACAAGCGCGCCGATGGTAAGAAGAGATAAGGCCTGACGACGAAAGCGCATAATAAGAAATTGAACCGGATTCCTGTGGGAGCCCCGATGTCAGGGCTTCTTTACAGGCATGATTATAATGGGATTGTTCCATCGAAGGCGTTTGAGCGCCAGGCAGAAAGCCATTTGAAAAGGAGTATGTCCATCATCACTGGATTACTGCTTGCCGGAGGCCAAGCCCGCCGAATGGGGGGCGCAGACAAGGGACTGCTGACGCTCGGCAGTCGGCCGCTGGCTGCCTGGGGTCTGACCCGACTTCACAATCAGGTCGGTGAGGTCCTGATCAGCGCCAACCGAAATCACGCCGATTATGAAAAGCTGGGTGTTAGGGTCATCAGAGACAGCGTCAGCGGTTATGCGGGGCCGCTGGCGGGTCTCTTTGCCGGATTGCAGGAAGCATCGAGCGATTGGCTTTTGAGCGCGCCCTGTGACTCTCCTTTGCTTGCAAACGACTATGCCGAAAGGATGCATGAAGCCGCTAGTTCCGGCCAATGCGATGCGGTGGTGGCGCATGACGGGAGGCGGCTGCAACCCGTCTTTTTGCTGGTGAATCGTCGATTGCGGCAGAGTCTTGGTGATTTTTTGGCCAGAGGGGAGCGAAAGATTGACCTCTGGCTCGAGGAGGTCTCGCACCAGAGAGTGGATTTTTCCGATCATCCGGATATGTTTCTTAACGTCAATACGCCCGAAGAACTAGAGGAGATGGAAGCCCGTGTCATGGGTGATAGCCGATAACAGCAAAAAGCGATTTTGCGGTCTCGGTTCATTAGGGTTAAATTGGCCTCTGCGCCCAAAACAAGCCTCTAACCTCGATGAATATCATTACCGATGCGGAGCAACTTCGAAAGATTGCGTTATTTGCGCAATTGGATGCCGGCAGACTCAAGCGACTGGCGTTTGCGAGTTAAGAGTCAAGCTTCGATGGCGGTGATAACATCTTTACTATTCATTATGGCTCGGACAGCGTCTACGTGATCATGTCCGGCGAGGTGGGAATCTTTATCAACGAGGATGCAAGCGACGACCCCGTGGTGGTGCTGTCGACCAGTGATGTGGTGGGCGAGATGGATGTGATTGCCAATCCGCCCCGCTCGGCGACCTTACGGGCCCAGGGAGCAGTGCGCTGCCTGCGTATTCTTGCGGACGATTTTATGAATCTGATTCGTGATAACCCAGAGGTTTCTTTGAGCGTGCTTCGCCAGATAGTCGATCGCCTGACCCATACTGCCCAGGTGCTTGAGGCGCTCAAGCGCGAGCAGGCTAACGCTTCTTCGCCGCAGGCTTCCTGAAAAACGTGAATCAAGACCGATTTGATGCATTGTGGCGCCGGGCGGGTGGGGGCGGTGAAGCTATCCAGGTGTTCGAGGCGCTGGAGGGGCATTACGGAGATGCGTCTCGTCACTACCATGATTGTGGGCATGTTGCGGTCTGTCTTGCCGCCTACGATGATGCGATCAATGTCCTGGGAGCTGATGACGGTGTAGAGATGACGCTTTGGTTTCATGATGCCATCTTTACTCCCGGGGCGCGGGATAACGAAGCCCGCAGCGTTGAGTGGTTCGCGACCCAGGCATGCGGTTTTCTCCCCGAGACCTTTATCTCGGAAACCTGCAATTTGATACAGGCCACCGACCATCGCGCATCGCCGGAGGCGCCAAGGGCTCAGTTTGCCGTGGACGTGGATCTTTGGGGATTGTCGCAACCGTGGGACGCTTTTTTTTCTGATACGCATGATCTTCGGCGCGAATCCGTCCATGCAAGCGACGAAGCCTTTGCCCGCGGCCAGGGCGGATTTCTGCGGGTACTTGCGCAACGCCCGAAGATTTATTCGACGCCGTATTTCCAGGAGCGCTGCGAAGACCGAGCACGCCAGAATATCCAGCGCCTGTTGGTGATCCTTGAGTCCGGAGTAGACTGGACCGAGTCTTAGCTCGGGCTTTCAGCCCGCGCTGGCGCATCAGGAGTCATAAATTAACCGTGTTTGAGAAATTGCTTATCGCCAATCGCGGTGAGATCGCTTGCCGTGTCATTCGGTCTGCCAGGCGCATGGGTATCCAGACAGTTGCTGTTTTTTCCGATGCAGATCGTGATGCCCCGCATGTCCAGATGGCGGATGAGGCGGTACATATCGGCGCATCACCGTCAGCAGAAAGCTATCTTGTCGTCGATCGGATCATTGAGGCGTCCCGGTCAACGGGCGCCGAGGCGGTTCATCCCGGATACGGATTTCTTTCGGAGAAGTCTGCACTGGTCCTGGGTCTTGAAGAAGCCGGTGTTGCTTTTGTTGGCCCCCCGGCAAAGGCGATTGAGGTCATGGGCGATAAGATCGCCTCCAAAGCGCTTGCCGAGAGTGCAGGGGTGTCGACCATTCCTGGTTTCAATGAAGTGCTGGTTGACGCCCAGGATGCAGTGAGCCGTGCCGGACAGATCGGCTATCCGGTGATGCTGAAGGCGAGCGCCGGCGGTGGCGGCAAGGGCATGCGGGTCGCCTGGAACGATGATGAGTGCCGCGAGGGTTTTGAGCGGGCCTCAAGCGAAGCGCGCTCAAGTTTTTCCGACGATCGCGTGTTTATCGAGAAATTTGTGAGCCAACCTCGGCATATCGAGATTCAGGTGCTCGCAGATCATCATGGCAACGCCATCCACCTTAACGAGCGCGAGTGCTCAATCCAGCGCCGCCACCAGAAGGTGGTTGAGGAAGCCCCTTCCCTATTTGTTGATGAAGCCTTGAGGGCCGAGATGGGCGCGCAGGCATTGGCGTTGGCAGAGGCGGTGGGTTACACCTCTGCCGGCACGGTCGAGTTCATTGTGGATGCAGAGCGCAATTTTTATTTTCTGGAGATGAATACCCGGCTTCAGGTAGAGCATCCGGTCACGGAACTGATTACCGGTATTGACCTGGTGGAGTGGATGCTGAGGATTGCTGCGGGAGAGGAGTTGACGCTGGCCCAGCAGGATGTCGGCATCCGTGGTTGGGCGGTGGAGTCGCGGGTGTACGCGGAAGATCCCTACCGGGGATTTCTGCCATCCTCCGGACGTGTGCAGCGCTTTTGCCCGCCTGATGATGCAAAAGGCGTGCGGGTCGATACCGGCATCTGCGAAGGCGGAGAAGTCAGTCTGCATTATGACCCGATGATTGCCAAACTGGTGACCCATGGATCAGATCGGGAGCAGGCGGCACAGACGATGTTGCGGGCTCTGGATCGTTTTGAGATCAGGGGAATCCAGAGCAATATTCCCTTCTTGGCGGCTTTGGTGCAGCACCCGAGGTTTCTGGCGGGTGAAACCACTACTGGCTTTATTGAAGAAGAGTTTCCGGAAGGTTTTGCCGGCAATGCCCTGTCTCAGGACATCATCCGCCGTATCGTGGCTCTCGTCGCGGTAGTACACGAGCATTGGCACTTGCGCGAAGATGCCCATGCAGTCATACCGCAGACCCAGTCGGCAAACCGAGTCATCCAGATTGATGAAGATCAGTATGCTGTTTCCGTTGTAACGGATCAGGACGCTTGGCAGGCAACCGTGGAGGGAAAAACGGTTTCTATCGAATTTTCGCATAGTCCTTTCAGTTCGGTGATCGATTTCCATGCGGACGGGATCGAGGTCACTGCGCAGTTGCGTCGGACCGGTGCCCGTTATGAAGTCTTCCATAGCGGCGTCAGTGTGGATGCGCTGGTGCTCGAGCCGTACAGTGCCGCCCTGTATCACCTGATGCCCAGGAAAGTGGCGCCGGACCTTTCGCATCTGACACTGTCGCCGATGCCGGGGCTTCTGGTTTCGATCGCCGTCACGGAGGGCGCTGAAGTCAAAGCGGGCGATGAACTTGCGGTGATCGAAGCGATGAAGATGGAGAACGTAATTCGCGCGGAGCGTGACGGAATCGTGCTTTGCGTTCATGCCGAGCCCGGAGCAGCACTTGAGGTGGATCAGCAGATCGTCGAGTTTTTGCGGGAGTCATCTGCGTGAACACTGCAGCCTCGCTGGCGGATGCCATCGGAAGGCATGATCGGCGGGCGCTGGCACAGGCGATCACCCTCGTTGAATCAGGCCTCAAGGAGCACCAGTCGCAGGCCAGGGAATTGCTTGCCGCGCTGCCTGCTCCGGATCAGCCGGCGCTTCGGATCGGCATTACGGGGCCGCCCGGAGCGGGGAAATCAACTTTCATTGAAACTCTGGGCGGACACCTGATCGACCGCGGCCACTCGGTTGCGGTGCTGACAGTTGATCCGAGTTCGGTGGTCAGCGGGGGATCGATACTGGGTGACAAGACCCGGATGCCGACACTGTCGGCCAACGAAAAGGCCTTTGTCCGGCCGTCACCGTCATCCGGTACCGAAGGAGGAGTTGGGCGCTTTACCCGGGAGGCGATTGCGGTTTGCGAAGCGGCTGGATTCGACCGCGTCATTGTGGAGACCGTCGGGGTGGGTCAATCCGAACTTCGGGCAGCATCCATGACCGATGTTTTTATCCTGCTGCTGGTACCTGGCTCGGGAGATGAGCTTCAGGGAATAAAACGAGGCGTGATGGAGTTGGCCGACCTTATCCTGGTCAATAAGGCTGATGGGCAACTGGAGCAGACAGCAAATCGTACGGTTTCAGAATATGGCGCGGCGACCGGATTTCTGCAGGCCCGCACCGCCGATTGGAAAGTCCCGGTACTCGCGATATCCGCGCTGAAGGATATCGGCGTTGTCGAGGTATTGGAGCAGATGGAGAAGTTTTTTGTTCATGCCACTACAGCCGGTCTGCTGTCGTCACGCAGGGAGAGTCAGGCGAGTGAAGCCCTGATGCAGGCGCTTCATGAGGGGCTGCTGGACAAATTTTTAAGGAACGAAAAAAACGCCGATGAGGTCGAACGTGTTCGTCGAAAGGTCGCCATGGGGCAGCTGACGCCCGCTCTTGCTGCCCGCGCGCTTATCGACCAATTTACCTGAATCCGCCAACCAAGAAACACTCGATGATTGGAAAACTCAACCACGTTGCCATTGTGGTGCCTGACCTTCAGGCCGCCGCAGTGCTTTACCGGGAAACGCTGGGAGCGACGGTGTCCAAGCCCGAACCTCTTGAGGCTCATGGCGTCACCACTGTCTTTGTCGACCTCGACAACACGCGTATCGAATTGCTGCATCCACTGGGCAAAGACTCACCTATCGGGCGATTTCTGGAGCGTCATCCCGATGGCGGTATACACCATGTCTGCTACGAGGTGGACGATATTCTGGATGCCCGCGATCAGTTGAAAGCGCGTGGCGCGCGGGTGCTGGGAGATGGAGAGCCGCGTATCGGCGCGCACGGCAAGCCCGTGCTGTTTCTGCATCCCAAGGATTTTTGCGGCACGCTGGTTGAACTTGAGCAGGTCTGATTGTGTTTGAGGCCTTTTGTGATGCCAAAGGGGTGATCACTGACTTAAGACTGCCGGCATTGCTGGAAGGCGCGGGATTCCGGGTGGTCCATTTGCCGCGGCCCTCAGGGAACATCAAGCTGACGGAGAATTATGTGGCCCTTCGCGGCATGGACGAGACCTCAAGGGCGTCGGCGAATTCCCGGAAGGCCTGGATGAATCTTTGCGGCTCTTGGGCGTGAAGCCAATGCCCCGCACCTTCAATGGCCGCTAGCCGGGCTTTGGGGAAGTGCTTCAGAATGGCGGGCGTGGTTTTTGGCGTGACGTAGTCAGACTGGGTGCCGTAGATAAAAAGGCTTGGGGTGTCGCACGGCGCAGCTTCGACGTCAAAGCCGGTGATCGCTCGCATCTGCCGATGGATCACCTCAAGGTTGATGCGCCAGCGCAGGCCGTCCGAAGTGCTCCTTAAGTTCTGCAACAGAAACTGGCGGAGGGCTTTTTCCGGAATCGCCTTCTCAAGTTGCATCTCGGCCTCGCGCCGGTTTCGGATCGCGGCAAGATCAAGGCTTTTCATTGACTCCACCAGTGGCTCGTGAGTGTGGGGATACGCCGTCGGCGCGATATCAACCACCACAAGAGCGTCCAGCAGAATCTGATGCTGCAGTGCCAGTGTCATTGCGGCTTTGCCGCCCATACTGTGCCCAATCAGGATTGGAGTCTCGGGCACCTCGGCACAGAGAAAATCCGCCAGCAGTACGGCCTGAGCCGGGTAGGACATATCGTCGGTCCAGGGAGACTCGCCATGATTGGGTAAATCGACGCAGAAGATCTGCCTTTGATCAGAGAGCGCCTCGGCAATGCGCCGCCAGTTTGTGGCCGAGCCGAACAGGCCGTGCAGGATAACCACCGGGGGTCCGGATCCGGTCACGGAGAAAGAAAGCGCAGACGACACGAAGATTGTTTACTGGTGTCAGTTTTTGCGCGGCAGGTACAGGTCTGTAATCGTGCCCTCAAAGGCTTCTGCTGCCAGAGCAACCGTCTCTGAGAGAGTGGGGTGGGGGTGCACGGTGAGGCCGATATCCTGAGCAACGCAGTTCATTTCGATGGCCAGTCCGATCTCCGCGATAAGATCTCCAGCGTTCGGGCCGACAATACCTGCCCCAATGATCTGTTGTGTGGCGGGATCAAACAGCAGTTTGGTAAATCCCTCGCTACGGGCAAGTGCCAGAGCACGGCCACTGGCAGCCCAGGGGAAGACGCCGTTTTCATAGTCAATCCCCTGAGCCGTTGCCTCGGTTTCGGTGAGACCCACCCAGGCAACCTCCGGATCTGTGTAGGCGACTGACGGGATAACTCTGGCCTCGAAGCCGCTCTTAAGGCCGGCAGCGATTTCGGCAGCGACCTTACCCTCATGAGTGGCTTTGTGCGCCAGCATTGGCTGTCCCACGATGTCGCCGATGGCAAAGATATGCTCCTGGTTGGTTCGTTGCTGTTTATCGACCGAGATATAGCCTTTGTCATCTACCGACACACCCGCCGCCTCGGCAGTAATGTGATGACCATTGGGAGAGCGACCGACCGCGACCAGTACCGCATCGTATGCCGCGCTGTCCGGTGCCTTGTCACCCTCAAATTTGACCGTGAGTTCGCGCGTATCTGCCTTCACAGCGCAGACCCGGGTATTCAGGTAGATGCCCGCGCTTTGCTTTTTAAGACGCTTCGCAAGCGGCTTCACCAGATCAGGGTCTGCACCGGGCATGAGCTGAGTCGACATCTCTACGATACTGACCTTGCTCCCCAGAGCCATATAGACGGTCGCCATCTCAAGCCCGATGATGCCGCCGCCGATCACCAGCATTCTGGGAGGAATGTTTTTGAGCGCCAGAGCACCCGTTGAATCGAAGATCCTTTCATCATCTGGCAGGTCAGGCAAGGTGACGGGCTGTGAGCCCGCGGCAATAACTGCCTGCCTGAACGGTACCCGGACTTCCGAATCCTCACCCGGGCGTGTGACAGCGAGTTCATGTGCTGAGGCGAAGCGTCCAGTGCCGTGCAAAACAGTGAGCTTCCGCTTCTTGGCAAGACCCGATAACCCCCCGGTTAACTGACCAACGACTTTGTCTTTCCAGCCGCCCAGCTGCGGCAGGTCGATGGTGGGTTCGCCAAACTGGATGCCGTGAGCACGCATTTCCCGGGTCTCTTCAATGACCCTTGCAGCATGCAGCAGGGCCTTGGAAGGAATACAGCCAACATTAAGACAGACGCCGCCGAGCACGGGATACCGTTCGATCAGGCAGACCTTGAGTCCAAGGTCTGCCGCGCGAAAGGCTGCGGTATATCCGCCGGGTCCAGAGCCGAGTACCGCAAGATCAAAAGTATCGAAAGGCTCGGTAATTTTTGTATCCTCGTTGGGTCTGTTGCGCTTGGTGCCTTTGATCACAGGTGCTGGTTTTTCTGGGAACGTTCAAAGTATTGCCGCTAGAGCAGCAGTCTTCTTGGATCCTCCAGCGCGGCTGCGATGAAGGCGCTGATGCGGGCTGCCTCCGCTCCGTCGATCACTCGGTGGTCATAAGAGAGATCCAGCGGCAGCATCAGGCGCGGGGCAAAAGCGGCTCCATCCCAGCGCGGCTTTGTCTGTGCTCTGGAAACGCCGAGGATTGCCACCTCGGGCGCATTGACGATGGGTGTAAAGCCGATGCCCCCGATGCCGCCGAGACTGGAAATGCTGATACAGCCGCCCTGCATTTCGTCCGGCTTCAATTTGCCCTCACGGGCGCGTGCACTGAGCGCACTGAGTTCTGTGGCGAGTTCCAGGATACCTTTGCGGTCGACATCCCTCAGCACAGGTACAACCAGGCCGTTTTCGGTGTCTACCGCCACGCCCACATGGAAGTATTGCTTGAGCACCAGATGCTCACCATCGGGTGTTAGCGAGGCGTTCAGTGAGGGGAAGGCCTTCATGGCGCTGGCCAACACCTTGATCACAAAACCCAGCAGGGTGATACGAATCCCCTCGGACGCGCGGTCGCTTTGGAGTGTTTTCCGGAAGGCTTCGAGCTCCGTTATGTCAGCCTCATCATGATGAGTGACATGCGGCACATTCAGCCAGGCCCGCTGCAGATGGCGCCCGGAAATTCTCTTGATCCGGGAAAGCGGTTCGGTCGCCACAGGACCCCATTTTGAAAAATCCACCTCGGGGATCGTAGGCAGGCCTGAGCCGTCTTGCCCGTCTCTGACGCCCTGCGATAGGGCTGCCTTGATGAATTGTGTGACGTCTTCTTTCAGGATTCGGCCATGTGAGCCGCTGCCGCTGATTTTTGCGAGATCGGCGCCGAGCTCGCGTGCAAAGCGGCGAATGGCCGGGCTGGCGTGCGGCAGGGGTTCTGAATCTGATTCCGACCCCGGGGGTAGGGAGGGGGGCGGGCGGGGAGCCAACGGCGGTGTTGGATCCTCTGCCTTCGGAGCCGGGGAGTCAGGGTCGGAAGGCAGCTGTGTATCGATTTTGGCAGGTGTTTCTGTGGCCCTGTCGGGCTCCTTCTTATCTCCGCCTTGGCTTTCCCCTTCGTTCTCTTTTGAGTTGTCTCCGTCCTCGGCTTGCGCTTGCGGTGTTGCTGCTGTCGCCGGCGCATCCTCTAAGGTTGATTCGGCCGCGGTCACGACAGCGACGAGACTGCCCTGGGAGACCTGATCCCCCACGGCAATCCGCACTTCGGTCACAGTGCCCGCGACCGGGGAGGGAACGTCCATCGTGGCTTTGTCACTTTCAAGCGTGATCAGCGGAGACTCGACGTCCACCGTATCTCCGGGTGAGACCAGCACTTCAATGACGTCGACGCTGTCAAAGTCGCCGATGTCCGGGACTAAAATATCCTGTGAATCGCTCATCACGCGCGCGGCCTATTGAAAAGCAGGATCGGGTTTGTCCGGATTCAGCCCATATCGGCTGATGGCATCAGAGACGGTGGAACGGGGCAGTGCATTTTCGTCTGCCAGCGCAGACAGGGCAGCAATCGCTATCTGGTATCGGTCCACTTCAAAGAACCGGCGCAGCTGTTCCCTGGTGCCGCTTCTGCCGTAGCCGTCGGTGCCAAGAACGACGTAACGACGACCGTTGACGAACTCGCGAATCTGATCGGCGTATGCCTGGTTGTAATCACTTGCAGCAATGATCGGCCCCTGGGCATCGGCCAACTGTTCGCTGACATAAACGGGCCGGGCCGCAGCCTCAGGATGCAGGCGGTTCCAGCGTACCGCTTCTCGTCCCTGACGGGCGAGTTCGTTATAGCTGGTCACGCTCCACAGGTCGGCGAGAACGCCGAAGTCCTGCTCCAGCAGTTCGGCGGCTGCCATGGATTCACGCAGGATAGTCCCGCTACCGAAAAGCTGGACGCGCGGAACGGCTTTACGTCCCTTGGGCGCCTGACGTAACCGATGCATCCCCTGAAGAATGCCCTCCTGGGCGCCCTCGGGCATTGGCGGATGAGCGTAGTTTTCGTTCATCACTGTAACGTAATAAAAGACATTCTCCTGGTCGGTGTACATCCGCCGGATGCCGTCATGAATGATCACAGCAAGCTCATAGTTAAAGGTCGGATCATAAGAGACGCAGTTTGGAATACTGGCGGCCATCAGGAGGCTATGCCCATCCTGGTGTTGCAGCCCCTCTCCAGCAAGGGTCGTCCGTCCCGCGGTGCCCCCAATCAGGAATCCCCGCGCCTGTTGGTCGCCTGCGGCCCACGCAAGATCCCCAATGCGCTGCAGCCCAAACATGGAATAGAAGATATAAAACGGAATCATCGCAATCCCGTGATTGCTGTATGCGGTAGCCGCGGCAATCCACGAGGACATGGCGCCGGCTTCAGTGATTCCCTCCTGCAGCACCTGCCCCTTGATGTCTTCACGGTAGTACATCAGTTGATCAGCATCTTCCGGGATATAGAGCTGACCTTTGGGTGCATAGATGCCCAGTTGACGAAACATGCCTTCCATTCCGAACGTACGCGATTCGTCGGGAACAATGGGGACCACGTGGGGTCCAAGGAGCTTGTCCCGGGTCAGAGCGGTCAGCAGCCTCACAAAAGCCATGGTGGTGGAGATCTCACGATCACCGCTACCTTCCAATTGTGATTGAAACAGCGAAAGATCCGGCGTGGTGTGAGTGGGTGCGGCATCGATCCGGATGGGCAGACTGCCGCCGAGGGCGTCACGACGCTCCTTTAGGTAGCGTATTTCCGGACTGTCATCGCCCGGGTGATAAAACTCGCAGGCCAAAACCGCCTCGTCATCGAGCGGAATCCGGAATCGGTCTCGGAACTCGAGCAGGGATTCATCGGCCATCTTCTTCTGACTGTGAGTGATGTTCTGTCCCTCGCCCGACTCTCCCATCCCGTAGCCTTTAACGGTCTTTGCAAGAATGACGGTTGGCTGACCCTGGTGCGCAGTTGCTTGAGCATATGCCGCATAGACTTTGTGCGGGTCGTGACCGCCCCGATTGAGTCTCCAGATATCCTCATCCGTCATATTGGCCACCATGGCGGCCAGTTCCGGATACTTGCCGAAGAATTGCTCACGAACGAAGGCGCCGTCTTTGCTCTTGAAAGCCTGGTATTCGCCGTCCAGAGCCTCTTCCATGCGCTGCTTCAAAAGGCCGTGGGTATCGCGCAGCAGCAGTTTGTCCCAGTAAGACCCCCAGATCAGCTTGATGACATTCCAGCCTGCGCCCCGGAAGGTGCCCTCTAACTCCTGGATGATCTTGCCGTTGCCCCGGACGGGGCCATCCAGTCTTTGCAGATTGCAGTTGACGACAAAAACGAGGTTGTCGAGCCGCTCTCTGCCGGCCAGTCCCAAAGCGCCCGTCGACTCAGGTTCGTCCATCTCGCCATCGCCCACAAATGCCCAGACTTTCCGGTTTGAGTGCGAAATGAATTCGCGATTCTGGAGATAACGCATGAAGCGGGCCTGGTAAATGGCCTGGATTGGCCCAAGGCCCATGGAAACCGTCGGGAACTGCCAGAAGTCAGGCATCAGCCAGGGGTGGGGATAGGAGGATAGGCCTTGCCCTTTGACTTCCTGACGAAAGCCTTGCAATTGCTCTTTGGTCAGCCTCCCTTCAAGGAACGCCCGGGCATAAATTCCCGGCGCGGAATGTCCCTGGAAGAACACGAGATCGGCGCCGTGTTCTGCTTGCGGACCTCTCCAGAAGTGGTTGAATCCTACGTCATAGAGAGTCGCGGCTGAGGCGAAACTTGCAATATGACCGCCGAGTTCACTGCTCGTCTGGTTAGCCCGCATCACCATGGCGAGCGCATTCCATCGAACCAGCGATCGGATACGCCACTCGATCGCGGGGTCGCCGGGACTGCGGGCCTCATGTGCTGTAGGAATCGTATTGAGGTAGGCGGTCGTCGGCCGGAAGGGGATATGGGTACCGCTGCGGCGCGCCTGGTCGATCAGGTTCTCAAGGAGAAAATGCGCCCGCTCCTGACCTTCCCGCTCGATGACTGC
>DLPX01000087.1 GCA_002477475.1 Proteobacteria bacterium UBA7447 | reverse complement strand
AATGTGACCGCGAGCATGGGGCGGGTTGAGTTTGCGCCTGCGGTGTACATACCTATAGCTCCCAATAAAACTCTGGCCAAAATGTCATGGTTTATTCCTTCAGGCATAAAGGATGACGAGAAACTCAGGCCGGAAGTCGATAAGATACTCGAGCGCTGGCTGGGTCCGGACCGCTCGATCGCCGGACGACGCGGAATCCGTGCTCAGGATCATCGCTGTATGGAGCTTCAGCAAAAAGCGAGAAGCTCGCCGGTCGCCGACGACGTACGGTTTTCAGAGACCTGGGAGGCCAATGTGCGCTATTTTCAAAACTGGCTGGTGGAGCGACTGGAAACATCACCCCCCGCATAAGGGCCAAAAAGACACGACTCTCTGTTTCAATTAGATGAAAAATCAGACCAGCAATATCGTCGCGGCCCGCACAAAACGCCGGCGCAATTCAGCGATCACCGACACCTTTCAGTTGCTGATACTGGGGGGCGGTCTTATCTGGCTGGTTTTGCGCGGAGCCGCAGAGATGAACTATGTCTGGCAATGGCACCGAGTACCTCAGTACATCTATAAGGTGATCGACGGCGAGCTGATATTTGGACCGCTGATTGACGGGCTGCTGGTCACCCTCGAAATAGGCGCTTACAGCATAGTGCTGGGACTTGTTATCGGGCTAATCACCGCTTTTTTGCGTCTCTCGGATTCCTATTCGGGCAAATTGCTGGCAACCGTTTATCTTGAACTGGTCCGCAACACCCCGCTTTTGATTCAGTTGTTTGTTTTCTATTTTGTTCTGGGCCCCATTTTTGAGATCGACCGATTCTGGGTAGCCGTCCTTTGCATCTCTTTCTTTGAGGGTTCCTTTGCCGCAGAAATCATTCGCGGAGGTATCGTGTCAGTTCCCAAGGGACAGGTTGAAGCTGGAGCAAGTCTTGGCCTCAGCCGTGCTGCCACTTATAGGTACATCACCCTGCCACAGGCCTTGCCCATTATTCTGCCGCCACTCGCGGGTATTCTGGTCAATCTCATCAAGCACTCCGCAATCGTCAGCGTAATTGCGGTATTCGACCTGACGACATCGGGATTGGATATTATTTCCGAAACCTTTATGGCTTTTGAGATTTGGATAACGGTCGCGTCGATGTATCTCGTGATCACGATCTCGCTCTCTATCGTAATCAGTCGCTTTGAGCGCTATATGAAACGTTCAACGCTAGCCGGCTGAATTAATATGCCACTGCATGGAACAGTTTCACTAGCCCGAGAAATGGTTTCCCGGGTGTTTTTCAACAAGGAGGATGTATGCAACTCTTAAAAAAGGTGTTCGTAGGAGCCGTGACCTTTCTGGGCATTGCGCTGGCGCCGTTCACCGCTACGGCGGGGGACCTTCAGCAGCAACTGACTTCTGAAAGTGTTATCGAAACCATCACCAAGCGCGGCAAGATGAAAGTAGGTATGTCTACTTTTGTACCGTGGGCGATGCGTGACAAGCAAGGTGAGCTCATTGGCTTTGAAATCGATGTCGCCAAGAAGGTCGCGGCCGATCTCGGCGTTGAGATCGAGTTTGTTCCCACTGCGTGGTCGGGCATCATTCCGGCGCTGATTGCCGGTAACTTCGACGTGATTATTGGCGGCATGAGCGTTACACCCAAACGCAACATGACCATCAACTTCACGGCGCCTTATGCGCACTCAGGCATGGGCATTGTGGCTAATAAAAAGCTGGCCGGTGATCTTGCCTGGCCGGATGGCTATAACAGCTCAACGGTCACTTTCACCTGTCGTCGCGGAGCCACGTCCTGTACCGATACCCAGAAACTGTTCCCCAAAGCGAAGCTTCGTCAGTTTGACGACAGTTCCCTAGTTCTCCAGGAAGTGGTCAACGGCAATGCTCACGCAGTGCTGACCAGTTTCCCGAAGCCAACTTTGTGGCAGGCTCAAAATGCGGACGTGCTGTTCAATCCGACGCTTGAGAAACTCACAGAAGGTAACGAAGGCTTTGGCATCCGTAAGGGCGACCCGGACGCGATGAACGTCTTTTCCAACTGGATTATGGTTAATACCAGTAATGGCTGGCTAAAAGAGCGCTGGACCTACTGGTTCACTACTATGGACTGGGCAGATCAGGTCAACCTCAAGAAGTAATTCTGCTTTGTATCTAGTGGCAGTCCCGATCACCCCGGGATTGCCACTTCTGCCTGACTCACCCGTAATTTCCCCAAGCGGTTTGCTCATTAACACTCCATGACGGCGAAAAAGAAAACCAAAAGCGGTGTTACCCGTGCGGTTGACACGATCGTTATTGCCAGCGCGGTCTTTCTGGTCGCGTACATCATCTACAAGGTTGATACCGTGATGATCTATAACTGGCATTGGGGTTTTCTGTGGGAGTACATTCTGAGATGGGACGAGGAACAACAGGCCTACGCGCCGAATCTGCTCCTTAAAGGTCTCGCCACCACGTTCCGACTGGTCATCTGGTCAATGCTGCTTGCCAGCCTCATCGGCATCGTGATGGGCATTATGCGGACCAGTTCACGGATTTTCTTCCGGACCGTGAGCCGACTCTATGTCGAATTCATCCGGAATATGCCGCCGGTCGTCTTTATTTTCGTTTTCTTCTTTTTTATAAGCTCGCAGTTCGTCCCGCTTTTGGGTATCGACGAACTTTCCGTAAATGCGTCTCCGGAAACCATTGCCCTGCTTGAGATTCTGTTGGGCCCGCCGGAGCTTTTC
Organism: Proteobacteria bacterium UBA7447; assembly: GCA_002477475.1. Lineage (GTDB taxonomy): Bacteria > Pseudomonadota > Gammaproteobacteria > Arenicellales > UBA868 > UBA868. The sequence goes on along the minus strand of DLPX01000087.1, from coordinate 779 downwards.
GCAAACGTAATTTCCGGCATTATCTGCCTGGCTCTGTTCGAGGGAGCCTACATCACGGAGATTATCAGGGCAGGCATTCAGTCCATAGATAAAGGACAGACCGAGGCCGGGCAGTCTATTGGACTCACTCGCTTTCAGAACTTGCGATGTGTAATCTTTCCCCAGGCAGTGCAAAAGGTGATTCCCCCGCTGACGGGGCAATTTATTACCCTAATCAAGGACTCATCAATCGTGTCGCTGATCTCCATTCAGGAACTGACGTTTCTCGCGCAGGAAGTGGCCTACTCCACCCAGTATGTGTTCGAGATTTGGCTGTTTGTTGCAGGCGTTTATTTCTGTATCTGCTATTCCCTGGCGCTTTTGTTCGCAAAGCTTGAAAAGCGCTCTCAACGAATCTATCAGGGCTAAGCTTGATGGACCGGATTACCACTCAACCCCTAGGACGCTCGCGTTAATAACCCGTTTATCAGGAGAAACCCGTTGGAACAGATGATTTCGCTCAAACACGTCTTCAAGTACTTTGGAGAGTTCCGCGCGTTAAACGACGTCTCTCTGGAAGTCGCCGCCGGCGAGCGCGTCGTCGTCTGTGGCCCGTCTGGCTCAGGCAAATCGACCATGATCCGCTGTATCAATCGCCTGGAAGAGCACGATGACGGCGAGATATGGGTGAGCGGAAACCAACTTACCGAAGACGTAAAAAAACTGACCGAGATCCGAAAAGATGTTGGAATGGTCTTTCAGCAGTTCAATCTCTTTCCCCACCTCAGTGTGGTTGATAA
>DLPX01000006.1:17955-18798 GCA_002477475.1 Proteobacteria bacterium UBA7447 | reverse complement strand
ACAGCCTCCATCGCTGGAGCTTCGCCAATGACCGCAACGGCACGGCCTCCAGGCGCCAGGCTTTGGGCAAATCCGGTTGGCAGTTGCGGCACCGAAGCCGTCAGCAAAATACCATCCCAGGCATCCCCTTTTGACCAACCTGCGCAAGCGTCACCCGTTTCCAGAGAGACATTATCGATGCCAATGGTGCCCAGTGCGTTAGCGGCGCTTTCCAAAAGATCCGGATAAATCTCGACCGTGGTAACAGATGCGCCCGTGTGGGCAAGCAATGCGGTGACGTAGCCCGATCCTGTGCCGATCTCCAGTATTCTCTCGCTTGGTTGGGGTGCCAGGGCCTGCAGGAGCCGCGCGCCGAGTTTGGGCTCCATCATGCTCTGGCCGTGGCCGATCGGAATCTCAATATCCGCGAACGCTAGGTGACGAAATGCGGGCGGAACGAAAGCCTCTCGGGGAACCCCTTCGAGCGCCAAAAGCACGTTGCTGTCCAACACGCCCCATGGCCTGATTTGTTGCTCGATCATGTTGAACCGGGCGCGTTCGATGTTCACAGAAGAAAACCACCAAGACAAAACTGAAATGAAATCTTAGCATGCAGCCAGGCAACCCCGACTGCGCAGGATTAACGCAGCGACTGATGGAGCCTTGTCAGGCGGTCTTGTTTTTCTTGACCCTGTGTGTGGCAGAAAGCGAATGTGACATCCCCAGAAACTACGGGCTAGATTCCCGGGAATATTTGGGTACGATGTGCGGTCAATTTTCTGACACCTTTCGTTTTCCGGCGATAAAGCAAGGTTGACTCATGGCGCTAACGGTTTACCTGATTGTCGATCCAATGTGCAGCTG
>DLPX01000006.1:12651-17775 GCA_002477475.1 Proteobacteria bacterium UBA7447 | reverse complement strand
GAATTTCAGGCCACGCTGCCCGATGAGGTTGCGGTGGTCGATCTGATGGGGGGATTGGCTCCGGATACCGAACAGCCCATGGACGCGCAAACCCGCGACTATGTCCAGTCGGCCTGGAGGGCCGTTGTCCAAAGGAGCGGCGCCAGGTTCAATTTCGCGTTCTGGGATGAATGTTCGCCCCGTCGAACAACTTATCCGGCGTGCCGTGCCGTCATCGCCGCGGGACTGCAAAGGCCCCAAGCGCGCAAGCTTATGTATGAAGCTGTCCAGAGCGCCTACTTCCTCCTCGCAAAAAACCCAAGCGAGGAAAGGACGCTGATTACGCTGGCGGAAGAATCAGGACTCGATGCAGATCGTTTTGCTGCGGATCTGGGCTCAGCGGCAGTGAACCAGCAACTGGCCAATGAGCTCACGAAGGTCCGGGAGTTTGGGGTGACTGGGTTTCCCAGCCTGATCTGGCAGTGGCAACCGTCCGGTGATGAGCCGCGCTACGGGCTGCTCTCGGCGGGGTATACGGATCTTGATCGCCTCCAGGCAAGGTGGGCCGAACTCGTCGGCTGAAAACGCTCCTCCAAACGGTCAGCCGGTTGTCCAAAACCGACCCGATATTTGGGTTTTTATCGGTAGATATAGATTGACCCATAGGCCTGCGCTACCCTATACTGCGCGCGCTTTGTTGCAGTAAAACAAGGCTGGAAGACCGTTTGGTTGCGGCCCCTAACCCGATAGAGATCGGCACGATGCCAGAGGCACCGCAAGCCGTCCGTGCGCTCATCGGTGCCAGCGCGGGAGATATCCTGCGCTGGGTGCTGGTATCGGCCGGTGCGGCTGCATTCATCACGACGATGTTGCTGGCCCTCCTGGCAGACGGTCAGGCCCGCTCGGCTCTTCTCGGTGGCGGAATCGCCTTTGTGGCAAACGGATACTCGGTGTGGCGGGTGTTTTCTGCCCCAACTGATGTGTCGGGCGCCATGACGTTGGCGAATCTGTACCGGGCGGAATTCGGCAAGTTGGTGATCACCGGCGTGCTTTGTGCGTTGGCATTTGGGTTGGTGGAAGATTTGGCGATTGGGGGTTTTCTGGCGGGATTGCTGGTTACGCTGGTCGCCGCAACAATCGGAGCGATCTTCGCTCAAAGGAATGATGTCGGTGAGCGGCCGGCAGAATAGATACTGAGAATCGTTTTGAGATGGCATCAAGCGAAGCACTAACGACAACGGGCTACATCAAGCACCATCTGCAGAACCTGACCTTTGGTCAGCATCCGGACGGTACCTGGGGTATCGCGCATGGCGCTGCAGAAGCGAAAGCCATGGGCTTTTGGGCAATTCACTTGGACACCATGTTTTGGTCGGTGTTGCTGGGCGCGCTCTTTATCTGGGTTTTCAGGAGAGCGGCCGTTAAGGCCAGCGCGGGTGTGCCCAGCGGTCTGCTGAACTTTGTCGAGTGGGTGGTGGAGTTTGTTGACGATAACGTCAGGGGATCTTTCTCCCATAAAAACGATCTGGTGGCGCCGCTCGCGCTCACCCTGTTTGTTTGGGTGCTGTTGATGAACACCATGGATCTGGTACCGGTCGACTGGCTGCCTGAACTCGCCAAACTGATGGGTATCGAATACATGAAGGTGGTGCCGACCACTGATCCCAACGCCACCTTCGGAATGGCGCTTGGCGTGTTTGTGCTGACGGTCTTTTACAGTATTAAAGTGAAAGGCATCGGCGGATTTACGGCCGAGTTGACGATGCAACCTTTCGCGGCGAAGAACCCAATTCTGAAAATCCTTTTCCTGCCCGCGAACTTTTTTCTCGAGTTCGTGAGCCTGGTGTCCAAGCCTGTTTCGCTCTCGCTGCGTCTTTTTGGCAACCTGTTTGCCGGAGAGATGATCTTTATCCTCATCGCGCTGCTGTTTTCCGGCGGCGCGGTGCTGTTTATTGCCGGCGGCGTGCTGCAGTGGGCGTGGGCCGTATTTCATATCCTGATCGTGTTGTTGCAGGCGTTCATCTTTATGACCCTGACGATCGTTTATCTGGAGATGGCACACAGCCATCACTAACTGTTTTTCGGATCTAGATCTGACTTAACCTGACAAACTTCCAACAGGAGAATCTCATGGAAACAGCTCTGCTCTACGTTGCCGGTGCGGTACTGCTTGGTCTCGCTGGCGTAGGCGTTGGCGTAGGCGTAGGCGTGCTTGGGGCGCGCTTTCTGGAGGGCATTGCCCGCCAGCCGGAACTGCTGCCGATGCTTCGCACCCAGTTCTTCATCGTCATGGGTCTGGTGGACGCCATCCCGATTATCGGGGTCGCCATCGCGCTCTACATCATGTTTGCTGTCGTCGGCGGCTAAACACGAAACCAATTAGGTAACGGCTATGAACATCAACCTGACGCTGATTGGCCAAAGCTTGGCGTTTGTCGTTTTCGTCTGGTTTTGCATGAAGTTTGTCTGGCCTCCTATCGTCACTGCTCTGAACGATCGCAAGACCAAGATCGCTGATGGGCTCGCGGCGGCTGAGGAAGGGCAGCAGGCCAAAGCGAAGGCGCAAGAGCATGCGGAACAGGTAACCAGCGAAGCCAAGGAACAGGCTCAGGAGATTATCCGTCGAGCGGAAAAACGCGAAACCGAGATGGTGGAAGAAGCCAAAGGCAACGCGCGTACAGAAGGCGACAGGATCCTGACCACTGCCCGGGGCGAGATAGACAAAGAAGCAAATATGGCCCGCGAAGCGTTGCGTGCCCAAGTGGCAGCACTGGCGGTGACCGGCGCATCGAAAATTCTGTCTCGAGAAGTAGATGCTGAGGCCCACGCGAAGATGCTCGACGAGTTAATCGCTGAGCTGTAGTCCGTCATCTACCACCGCCCACGCAATCATGTCTGAAAACGCCAGCATTGCCCGCCCTTACGCCCAGGCCGTATTTGAGATGGCCCGCGATAGTGGCAACTTCCCCACCTGGTCAGAGGCACTCAGCGCTTTGGCAGCACTGGCTCAGGAGCCGCAGGTCAACGCGCTTTTCGCCCATCCCGGCGTTGCGCGCGAAGAGCTTGCCGGTGTAATCATTGAATTGTGTGGTGATGGTCTTGATGAAGCTGGGCGGAACCTGGTTCGGCTGCTGGCTCGAAATCGGCGGCTGGGCGCACTTGAAGCCATAGCGCAACAGTACGAGCTGCTGCGCGCTGAGGCGGAGCGCACGATACAGGCTCAGGTAGAGAGCGCCCTGCCTGTCTCCGAAGACCATCAGCGCCGGATCGCCGAGGCGCTTGAGAAAAGGTTGGGTCGGCGAGTGGAATTGAGTGTGAGTACTGATGATTCGCTGATCGGCGGTGCGGTGATCCGTGCCGGTGATCTCGTAATTGACGGGTCTGTCCGGGCCCGACTCGAAAAGTTGGCAGCTGCGGTAAGCGGCTGATTCAGGCCAGAAGAGCTGCATACAAGAGCTGCAAGAGGAATCAAAGAATGTCTATGCAACTGAACCCCTCCGAAATCAGTGAGCTGATCAAGGAACGGATTAAGGATTTTGATGCTGGTGCGGAGGCGCGTACCGAAGGCACCGTCGTCAGTTTGACCGACGGTATCTGCCGGATTCACGGACTTGCCGATGCAATGCAGGGCGAGATGCTGGAGTTTCCCAACGATACCTTTGGTCTGGCGTTGAACTTGGAGCAGGATTCGGTCGGCGCCGTCGTGCTTGGCGACTACGAGCACATTGTTGAGGGGGACACGGTTAAATGTACCGGGCGTATCCTCGAGGTTCCGATCGGCCCGGGCCTGCTCGGCCGCGTAGTGGATTCTCTTGGCGAGGCGATCGATGGCAAAGGGCCGATCGAAACAGCCGGCACGGCACCGATTGAGAGCATCGCGCCTGGCGTTATTACACGTCAGTCGGTATCACAGCCGGTGCAAACCGGCCTCAAGTCAATTGACTCCATGGTGCCTATTGGCCGCGGGCAGCGTGAACTGATTATTGGTGACCGGCAGACGGGCAAGACCGCTGTCGCCATCGACACCATCATCAACCAGAAGGGCACAAGCATTAAATGTGTCTACGTAGCCATTGGCCAGAAGGCCTCCTCGGTGGCCAACGTCGTGAGCAAGCTCGAAGAGCATGGCGCGATGGATCACACGATTGTGGTGTCCGCGTCTGCTGCGGACTCAGCGGCGATGCAGTACATCGCGCCTTATGCAGGGTGCGCAATGGGCGAGTATTTCCGAGATCGTGGTGAAGACGCGCTTATCATTTACGACGATCTGACCAAGCAGGCCTGGGCCTATCGTCAGGTCAGCCTTCTGCTTCGCCGCCCGCCGGGCCGCGAGGCTTATCCCGGAGACGTTTTCTACCTGCACTCGCGTCTGCTTGAGCGGGCAGCCCGAATCAATGAAGAAGAAGTCGAAAAAAGAACCAACGGAGAGGTCAAGGGCAAGACCGGCTCCTTGACGGCATTGCCGATTATTGAGACGCAGGCCGGCGACGTGTCAGCCTTCGTGCCGACCAACGTGATCTCCATTACCGACGGACAGATCTTTCTTGAGACAGACCTCTTCAACGCCGGTATTCGCCCTGCGATTAATGCGGGTCTGTCTGTGTCACGAGTGGGGGGTGCGGCGCAGTGTCCCCTGATCAAAAAACTCGGTGGCGGTATCCGTCTGGCGCTCGCACAGTACCGCGAACTTGCGGCGTTTTCCCAGTTTGCTTCGGATCTTGACGACGCGACGCGCAAGCAGCTCGAGCGCGGCGAACGTGCGACCGAACTCATGAAGCAAAAACAGTATTCCACGATGTCCGTGGCGGAGATGGCCGTGAGTCTTTTCGCGGTCAACGAGGGTTACCTCGATGATGTAGACGCCAAGCAGGTCGTGGAGTTTGAGCAGGCAATGCAGAGCCACATGAAGAGCCAGCATGGCGACCTCATGGACGAGATGAACCGCGACCAGGCCTACAGCGACGACGTGGCGGGCAAGCTGCATGAGGCGCTGAAAGACTTCAAAGCCAACGGCAGCTGGTAAGAAGCGGGAAGGGCAAGGACGATGTCAGGCGCCAAGGAAATCCGAACCAAGATCAAGAGTATCCAGAATACTCAGAAGATCACCAAGGCAATGGAAATGGTCGCGGCGAGCAAAATGCGCCG
>DLPX01000006.1:8528-12272 GCA_002477475.1 Proteobacteria bacterium UBA7447 | reverse complement strand
CATCTGGCTCAGGCCAATCTTGAATACAAGCACAGCTACACCGAGAGCCGGGATCCGAAACGGGTCGGGTTTATCGTGGTTTCCAGCGATCGGGGTCTGTGCGGCGGGCTCAACATCAATCTGTTCCGGCAGGTGCTCCAGAGCATGTCCGAGTGGCGTGACAAAGGGGTCGAGATCGACGTAACAATCATTGGGCGAAAAGGCCTGGGCTTTTTCAAGCGGGTGGGGGTGAACATTGTCTCCGAAGCGACCCAGCTCGGAGATAAGCCGCAACTGGGTGACCTCATTGGGGCCATGAAGGTGATGATGGATGCCTTCAGCGAAGGCCGCATTGACCGCTTATTCCTCGCACACAACGGCTTTGTCACAACGATGACACAGGAGCCGCGGGTGGGTCAGCTGCTGCCGGTGTCGGCCGCCGAGCCCGATGAGCACCTTGAGCAGCACTGGGATTATCTCTATGAGCCCGATGCACGCGAGGTTGTAGACGCCCTCATGATGCGCTACATCGAATCGCTGATTTATCGTGGGGTAGTAGAGAACATCTCCTGCGAAATGGCCGCCAGAATGGTGGCAATGAAGTCCGCATCGGACAATGCGGGCAACCTGATTGATGAACTGCAGTTGGTCTACAACAAGGCTCGTCAGGCTGCCATTACCCAGGAAATTTCTGAAATCGTCGGCGGCGCTGCAGCGGTTTAACCGCGCCTGTATCAACAGCCCGTATCAACAGAACAGAAAAGAAAAGAAGAGATAAGGAACTTTTACGAGGAAAACGCTATGAGTACCGGCAACATTGTTGAAATTATCGGCGCGGTGGTCGATGTCGAGTTCCCGCGCGGCGCGGTGCCCCGGGTCTACGATGCGCTGACGGTCAGCGAAAACGGCCTGACCCTTGAGGTCCAGCAGCAACTCGGCGACGGGGTGGTTCGCAGCATCGCCATGGGTTCAAGCGATGGACTCAAGCGCGGCCTTGAGGTCAATAACACGGGCGCACCGATTACCGTCCCCGTCGGGGAGAAGACCCTGGGCAGGATCATGGATGTTCTTGGAAATCCCGTGGATGAAGCTGGCCCCGTGGGTGCCGATGCTTCTCTGCCGATTCACCGCAAGGCGCCAGGTTATGCCGATCAGTCGCCAACGGTCGATATCCTCGAAACCGGCATCAAGGTCATCGACCTCATTATGCCAATCTCCAAAGGCGGCAAGATCGGCCTTTTCGGTGGCGCAGGCGTGGGTAAGACCGTGACCATCATGGAGCTCATCAACAACATTGCGAAGGAGCACTCAGGGCTCTCCGTGTTTGCCGGCGTGGGCGAGCGGACCCGCGAGGGAAATGACTTCTTCCATGAAATGAAAGAATCCGGCGTGCTCGATAAAGTGGCCATGGTGTTCGGCCAGATGAACGAGCCTCCCGGTAACCGGCTGCGCGTCGCGTTGACGGGCCTTACGATGGCAGAACATTTCCGCGACGAAAGCCGTGACGTGCTGCTGTTCGTCGACAACATCTATCGATACACACTGGCCGGTACCGAGGTGTCAGCGCTGCTTGGACGTATGCCGTCCGCGGTGGGTTATCAGCCGACTCTGGCGGCCGAGATGGGGGTACTGCAGGAGCGGATTACCTCAACCCGCACTGGCTCGATCACCTCATTCCAGGCCGTCTACGTTCCCGCGGATGACCTGACGGACCCCTCGCCGGCAACGACGTTTGCGCACTTGGATGCTACGTTGGTGCTGTCGCGGCAGGTCGCTGAGCTCGGCATCTATCCCGCGGTGGATCCGCTGGATTCCACCAGCCGCCAGCTCGATCCGCTGGTCGTTGGTCAGGAGCACTATGACACCGCTCGGGCGGTGCAGGGAACGCTGCAGCGCTACAAGGAATTGCGTGACATCATCGCGATTCTCGGCATGGACGAGCTGTCCGAAGAAGACAAACAGGTCGTCAACCGTGCCCGAAAGATTCAGCGCTTTTTGTCCCAACCCTTCTTTGTGGCTGAAACCTTTACCGGATCGCCCGGCAAGTTCGTATCGCTCAAAGACACGATTCGCAGCTTCCAGGGCATCATCGATGGTCAGTACGATGACATTCCGGAGCAGGCCTTCTATATGGTCGGCGGGATTGAAGAAGCCGTCGAAAAGGCAAAAACCGTTACCTAATTCGCTGAAATACGGCAATGGCCAATACCATTAAAGTCGAGATCGTTAGCGCCGAAGAAGAAGTTTGGTCGGGTGAAGGCACTATGGTGTTTGCGCCGGCCGAGATGGGCGAGATCGGGATTGCCCCCCAGCACGCGCCGCTTTTAACGCGTCTGAAACCTGGAGAAATCCGCGTTCAGCAGGAAGCAGGCGACGAGCAGTTTTTCTTTGTTTCAGGAGGTCTGCTTGAGGTTCAGGGACATCTTGTCACTGTGCTGTCCGACACGGCGCTGCGTGCCGGTGATCTGGATGAAGCGGCGGCGCTTGAAGCCCAGCGCCGCGCCGAGCAGGCGATGAGTGACCGCACCAGCGAGGTAGATTTTGCCAAGGCAAAAGCGGAGCTCATCCAGGCGGCGGCCCAGCTGCGCGCTATCCAGAAACTGCGCGGCAAAGGTCGGGGTTAGCCCCCGACGCCGTCCGCGACAGCGGGAGCAAACCGTGTCTCAGCAGGTCGAGGTAGACAAAATCGTTTCGGTGGCTTACACCATCAGAGACGGGTCTGGAAAAATCGTCGAACACACCGGATTGCCGGTCTCCTATCTCCACGGTGGCGATGATCTGCCGCTGTTTCCTCAAGTTACTGACGCGCTCGAAGGCTTAAGCGCAGGCGATACCACCGAGGTGCTGGTGAGGGCGCAGGAGGCCTTTGGTCCGCATGATCCCGGCCTTACTTTTTCCGATGATATTGAGAATGCGCCCGAAGAGCTGCGGCACGTGGGTGCGGAACTTGATGCGGAAAATGAACAGGGCGAGGCGCTGCATTTTCGGGTGATCCGCGTAGATGAGGCAGAGATAACCGTCGACGGCAATCATCCTCTTGCAGGACAGGACATCACCTTTATTGTCCGGGTGACGGACGTTCGCGATGCGACACCTGCTGAACTTGCTGCAGACGCCCAGCAGCAGATCCACTGAATTCCGTTTTGCGGGAAATCCCGCACCTGCGATTGCAGTAATATCCTAATCCATGACGCTTGAAGTCATTATTCTGGCGGCCGGCAAAGGCACCCGCATGCGCTCTGCATTGCCAAAGGTGCTCCATGATCTCGCTGGCAGACCATTGATCCAGCATGTATTGGATACGGCTCGGGAACTTTCCCCTGACCGGATTCATGTGGTGCATGGGCATGGCGCCGAGTTAGTCCGTCAGCGTCTGGTCGATGCCGAGGACACCAACTGGGTCGAGCAGGCAGAGCAACTGGGCACAGGACATGCCGTCAGCCAGGCCTTGCCCGACGTTAATCCGGATGCCAGGGTGTTGGTTCTTTACGGCGACGTGCCTCTCATTCGCGCCAAAACCTTGCGTGCTCTGCTGGATCAAAGCGACGACAGCCACCCCGCGCTATTGACGGCCGAGCTTAACAATCCGTCAGGCTATGGTCGGATACTGCGTGATGGAAAAGGCGCGGTCACCGCCATCGTTGAAGAAGCCGATGCATCTCAAGCCGAGCGCCAGATTGGTGAGATCAATACCGGCTTTATGGCTTGTCCTGCGGGCCAGCTTCAGGGCTGGCTGGAGGAGATCGATAACAGTAACCGTCAGGG
>DLPX01000006.1:277-8143 GCA_002477475.1 Proteobacteria bacterium UBA7447 | reverse complement strand
TTGCCAAGATCCTGATGAGATCACCGGTGTGAACAGTCAAGCAGAACTCGCAAAGGTGGAAAGATGCTTTCAGGCGCGACAGGCAGAAGCGCTTATGGAAGCGGGCCTCGGTTTACGGGATCCTGCGCGTTTTGATCTTCGGGGGCGCCTGAGCTTCGGGGAAGACTGTGTTTTCGATATCAACGTAGTGGTGTCGGGGGAGGTCCATCTGGGCAAGGGAGTCTCGGTCGGGCCGAACTGCCAGATCATCGATAGCGAAATCGGCAACGGCGTCGAGATCCGGGCGAACAGCGTGGTCGAGGGCGTCAAAATCGCCGATCATTGTGCCATCGGACCCTTTGCGCGCCTTCGTCCCGGGACTGTCCTTAATGCAGGCGCACGCGTGGGCAACTTTGTTGAAACCAAGAACACAACGCTGGGCGAGGACAGCAAAGCGAATCACCTTGCCTATGTGGGCGACGCCACGGTGGGGCAACGCGTTAATATCGGCGCCGGGGTCATTACCTGTAATTACGACGGCGCCAACAAGCACCCCACTGTGATCGAGGACGATGCCTTTGTCGGCTCAAACAGCGCCCTGGTCGCACCGGTCACGGTCGGCAAAGGGGCCACGGTGGGTGCAGGCTCCGCGGTGTCCCGCGATGTTCCGCCTGGGCAACTTGCGCTGACCCGCGCCGAGCAACAGGTGCGAAGCGGTTGGCAACGTCCGAAAAAAGAGAAGAAAAACTGAATGGATGGGTAGGCCGGTTTTGAATCAACCGGGCTCTTAACCTTTCCGTAACTTTCCAAGAGAGCGGACAAATTTATGTGCGGCATTGTCGGGGCAGTCAGAACTTCTGAAGCGAGCGGCTTTTTGCTCGAAGGTCTGCGCAGGCTTGAATATCGTGGCTACGACTCCGCCGGGGTAGTGGTGATCAACCCCGAAGGAGAACTCGAGCGGGCGAGAGCCGTCGGCAAAGTCGGAGAACTGGAACTGGCGCTGCGTCAGACACCGCTGGCAGGCGCAACCGGAATCGCCCATACCCGCTGGGCGACGCATGGCGGCGTCACAGAGCCCAATGCCCATCCGCATATCTGCAACGGCACTTTGGCGCTCGTGTGCAACGGCATCGTTGAAAATCACGAAACTCTTCGCGATGCACAGCGTGCGGCGGGTCTCAGTTTTACTTCTGAAACCGATACGGAAGTCGTGGTGCATCAGGTCTATCTTCACCTTCAGCAGGGGTTAGATCTGGTGGATGCAGTGCGTGCCACGATGGCGGAGCTGCACGGCAGTTTTGCACTGGCTGTGGTGCATGCCGGCGAGCCGGGCCGGCTCGTTGCGGCCCGCCAGGGTCCGCCTCTTCTGCTCGGGCGGTCGGGCGAAGAGACCTTTGTGGCGTCCGATATCAACGCCCTGCTGCCGGTGACCCGCGAGTACCAAGTGCTTGAAAATGGGGATGTGGCAGATATTCGCGGGAGCGATTGCCGGATTCATGATCAAGCTGGCGAAATAGTTGAGCGGACGGTGCACAGCAGCACGCAGTCGGGCGAGAGCGCAGAGCTGGGTGAATACCGCCATTTCATGCAAAAAGAAATCCACGAACAGCCCCGGGCGGTTGCTGATACCCTGGAAGGGCGCTTGCTGGGTGATTATGTTCTTGAGGAATCTTTTGGCAGCCTCGCTCAGGAGATCTTTGATGCGACCCGGCAGGTTCAGATCATTGCCTGCGGAACGAGTCATCACGCCGGCCTGGTCGCTCAGCACTGGCTGGAATATGTCGGGGTACCGTGTGAGGTAGAGGTGGCGAGTGAGTATCGCTACCGCCGCCACGCACACCGGGAGGGTACGCTGGTCGTGACGATTTCCCAATCCGGCGAGACGGCGGATACGCTCGCCGCGCTAGAGGAAGCAGCCCGTCAGGGGATTGCAGGGTCTTTGGTGATCTGCAATGTGCCCGAGTCCTCACTGGTGCGTGAATCCGACCTGTCTTTCATGACCCACTGCGGGCCCGAGGTGGGAGTGGCTTCCACCAAAACTTTTGTGAGCGCCATGACCGGTCTGTTGCTGTTGGCACTGGTGCTGTCACGGCGTCACGGTTTTGATTCTGGCTTTGAGTCCCATGTGGTGCGCCAGATTCGGACGCTGCCCGCCGTCCTTGAGTCTGTTCTGGCGATGGAAGAGGCAATTGCCAAGGTCGCCAAGGTGTTTGGTGACAAGGAGCATGCGCTTTTTCTGGGACGCGGTGCCCACTTCCCAATTGCCATGGAAGGCGCGCTCAAGTTAAAGGAAATTTCTTACATCCACGCCGAAGCCTATCCGGCCGGCGAGCTAAAGCACGGCCCGCTTGCGCTCGTGGATGAAAGAATGCCGGTCGTGGCCGTGGCGCCCAACGACAGGCTGATTGAAAAACTGAAATCCAACCTTGAGGAAGTCCGCGCACGCGGCGGGCGTCTTTTCCTCTTTGCGGATCCGGGCTCGGGTTTTGTTGAAAGCGATGATGTCCGGATCCTGCAGGTGGCGCCGGTAGACAGTGCCATCGCGCCGATCATCTACACCGTGCCGCTGCAACTTCTGTCGTACCATGTCGCTCTCATCAAGGACACGGATGTGGACAAGCCGCGTAACCTGGCGAAGTCAGTCACTGTAGAGTAAATGTTGGGCGCGCCCTCTGGGAGGGGTGTACTGCTCGGAAGCAGGTTGTGGTTTGATTTCGCCGAAGTCTCCCTGCTGTGCAGCCTCGCGAGGCTTTTTCATATTATCTTGAGTCTTTGCCGCTGCGCGGACATTCCAGAATCCTTAACGGTTGGCCGGGGTTCACATGTTTGTCTGCCAATAGGTATAGTTCAATACGGTCGCGAAACTGACCCATAAAAGATAAGGCACCATCAGATAACTCGCCCAGCGGTCCACCTTCCACGAGAGACAGATGTAGACGAGGATGGTGAACCAGAGGGCGATAATGTAGTAAAGCGCGCCCTGCAGGTTTTGGGCGCCACTGAAGACCGGGGTCCAGATCACATTTAACGCGAGCTGCAGGGCCCAAAGTGCGATTCCGACCGCGATAAGCGGATGGGGCTGATTTTGGACTAGCCGGTAGGCGCTGGTCGCAATCAGAATGTAGAGCAATGTCCAAACTGGACCAAAAACCCAGTTGGGCGGCGCAATGGCGGGCCGGCTCAGAGAGGCAAACCAAGTGTTGGCGTCACCCAGAGGAAAGACAAAGCCCGAACTGGCGGCGACCGAGACGCATAAATAAAAAACAATCCAGGTGGCGAGTTTGTTCAAGAATCTTTACAACCTCATCAGTAAGACGACAAGCGAGCCTATCAGCAGGGAGCGCCTTCCCCGTTGATCCCCAAATGGTTCCATGCCCACCCTCTTTTCTTGGTGGCCGTCCTCGCTGAACCAAGTCAAACCGTCGGAGTGGCCACCTGGGCACAAACGTTGCGGTAGAGTTAGGGGCGACGAGTTTTTAGTTAAAAACCGGTGGAGGCACCATGATTATTGTCCTCGTGACGTTTCCGATTTCCTCAGATCTTGATTCAGCGACGCTCAAGGAAAAATTTCTTGAGACAGCGCCAATGTACCAGGATACGCCCGGCCTCATCAGGAAGAATTACCTTGCAGACGCAGAACAGCACCGCGCTGGAGGCGTGTATTGCTTTGACACGATGGCAAACGCCAGGCGCTGGTTCGATGAGGAAAGAATCGCGTGGATTACCGAGCGGTACTCAAAGCCCGATATCCAGTTTTTTGACAATCCCGTGATGGTCGATAATGACAAGGGCGAGATCATCCAGTAAGTGATGCCTATCCGTTTGGTAGATCCGGCAAGACCCGGGCCACGCTTATCATGACAATGCCCCCGCTGGTATTGACGACTGGCGAGCCCGCTGGCGTGGGTCCCGAACTCACCGTTCAGCTGCTGCAGCGCCCCCTGCCCTCACCCCTGGTGATTGCGGGCGATCCCGATCTGCTGCTTGAACGCGCCGCTTTGCTGAGCCTGCCCTTGGCGCGCAAAGGCGATGCCTTGGTGGCGCCCGGCGGCGAGGCAGTGTTGTTGCCCGTCGCGCTCGGTGCGCCCTCGATTCCCGGGAGTCTCGATGTCGCCAACGCAGCTTATGTCATCGAGATGCTGGCTGCGGCAACCGACGGCTGCCTCAACCGCGAGTTTTCAGGCATGGTGACCGCGCCGGTGCAAAAGAGCACCCTGATTGAGGCGGGTAACGATTTTGTTGGCCACACTGAATTTCTCGCCCAGCGCGCTGGTGTGGTAACCCCTGTGATGATGCTGGCCACGGATGCGCTGCGCGTGGCGCTCGTCACGATTCATCTGCCGCTAAGCGAGGTGCCCCGCGCCGTGACGCAGGACAGTCTGGAAGCCGTCTTGCGGGTGGTTGATTCCGATCTTCGCGCCCACTTTGGTATTGCCGCGCCGGTGATCGGCGTTTGTGGATTAAATCCGCATGCAGGCGAGGCGGGTCATCTGGGCCAGGAAGAACAGGACGTCATCATCCCGGTAATTGCCAGGTTAAGCGATGAAGGTCTTGTGCTGAAGGGCCCTTTGCCGGCGGATACGGCGTTTACTCAGCAGAACCTGCAGACACTAGACGTCGTCGTCGCCATGTTTCATGACCAGGGCCTGCCGGTCATCAAACACGCAGGGTTTGGGGATGTGGTCAACATCACGCTGGGCCTGCCTTTTGTGCGCACGTCTGTCGATCATGGCACGGCGCTGGATCTAGCGGGCACCGGTAAGGCGCAGGTCGCCAGTTTGAGTCAGGCCCTGAACGTGGCGACCCAGTTGAGCAGTGGCTTTTTCTGAACGCGCCGGCCCCGGCCGGCCCCGAAAACGCTTTGGTCAGCATTTTCTGAATGACCAGACGGTCATCGTGCGGATCGTCGAAGCGCTCCATTCGCGCCCGGGGGAGATACTTTGCGAGATCGGTCCCGGCCGCGGCGCATTGAGTGACCGACTTGCTGCCCTGGATAATGAACTGCATCTCGTAGAGATAGATCGTGATCTGGTGCCGTTGCTGCAAAAACGCTACGCGGCACAAAGCAACATCCACATCCATGAACAGGACTCGCTCACTCTGGCCCTGGAAAATCTCCATGCTGCTAGGCGAGTGGTTATGGTCGGTAATCTTCCGTACAACATCTCTACTGCTCTCATGATTCATCTTTTAGCGCAGCGCGAGCGGATCGACCGCATGGTGTTTATGGTGCAAAAAGAAGTGGCCCTGCGCCTCACCGCCTCGCCCGGCAGCAAGAATTACGGCCGTCTCACGGTCATGATGAACCGCGTGTTCGAATCAGAATTTATCTTTGATGTGGCACCGGAGGCGTTTACCCCGCCACCCAAGGTCTGGTCCAGTGTGGTGGCGTTTAAACCCCGCCCTGTTCCGTTGGGCTCGACGGTTGATGAAGATGCGTTCTCAGCTCTTGTCCGTCAGGCTTTTTCCCAACGGCGCAAAACTTTGCGCAATACCTTAAAAGGGCTTTGCTCCGAGTCTCTTATTGAGCAGGCAGGTTTGGATCCAATGGTGAGACCCGAGCAGGTCTCGGTAGCGTCTTTTGTGGAATTGGCCGCTTTAGCGAAAAAAAACGATTGAGGCCGATGAAGCGGATTAAGCAGTTTTTTCTTTTTTAGGCTCCATTGTTTTTTCCGGCGCACCCTGCAGTGCCGTCATGGCACTTGTGATCCACTCCCTGGCCTCATCGTTGACCGCACGCGCTTTTTTCCCCTCAGTCTTTACGGGCGGTCCAATCCTCACCCGAATGACTCCGGGTTTTTTTAAAAAGCCCCGTCGTGCCCAGTAGCAACCGGCGTCGTGTGCGACGGGCAACACATCCACCCCTGCTTTAACAGCCAGCATGGCGCCGCCCGGGTGGAAGGCGCCCTGCTCTCCCGGCGGCATGCGTGTCCCTTCAGGGAAGATTACGACCCAGCGACCCTCGTTGAGTTTCTGGCGCCCTTGGCGCAACAGTCGATCGAGCGCCCGAACGGGTGTGCTCCGATCAATAGCGATGGGGCTGGTGGCGGCGAGTCCCCAGCCGAAAAACGGTAGCCATAAAGCCTCTCGTTTAAGTGCCCATATCTGCGGTGGAAAAATCACCTGGAACATGATGGTCTCCCAAGCGGATTGGTGTTTGGACAGGATCACGCCGGGCGCAGCGGGCAGATTTTCGAGTCCTTCCACTTCGTGGCGAAGGTGACAGGTCAGGGCCAGCCACCAGCAGATGAACCGTGCCCACAGCCCAATGATCCGCATCCGGGTGACGGGCGGGACAGGCCAGGCCAGGATCGCCACCGGACAGAACAAGATAGCCGATACGGCCATGCCGACAAAAAAGAGAGCCGAGCGCAGCCAGATCATCTTTGTCGCGGCACAAGGCGGCAAGTTAGGAGTGGGTTAACCACGACTGGCCGCAATGGCGTCCTCAAGATTGCCCCTCAAGAGGCTTTCGGTGAAAGCAGCCAGATCATCAAACACGACCGTCCCCAGTAGCTTGCCGGCCGCTTGCGCCGTTTCGAGTTGCGGCAGGGTGCGGGGACCCTTGCCAGTCCTCACCAGTATCGGCTGTGCACCAACTGCCTCGGCGCATTCAAGATCCCGGAGGGAGTCACCGACCAGGGGAACGCCTGCGAGCTCCACCTTAAGGCGGTCCTTGATCTCATGCAGCAGCCCCGGTTTGGGTTTGCGGCAATCGCAGTTATCGTCCGGGCCGTGGGGACAGAAAAAGATCGCGTCGATCCGCCCACCCTGCTCTCCCAGCGCCTTGGCCATCTTCTGGTGAATGCGATTGAGCGTTTCCATGTCGTACAGGCCACGCGCGATCCCCGACTGATTGGTCGCCACCACGACTCGGTAGTCCGCGCGCGACAGTCTCGCGATCGCCTCGAGACTTCCCGGAATGGCGATCCATTCCGAAACGGATTTGATATAGGCGTCTGAATCGAAATTGATGACGCCGTCTCTGTCGACGATCACCAGCCCGGGTTTCATTCAGGTTTCCCGAAATTCCGAGACCCGGATTCGGCCCTCGATGATGCGGCTCTCACGATCGCCCAGCCGGCCCATCTTGTTCCAGAAGGCGTCTTCAAGGTCAAAGTCACCCGCGATCGCAGTGCCGATCAGGAGGATGAGCAGATCGGCGCATTCTTCCGCGAGCGCCTCTTGGGTCTTACCTTTGGTCACACAGGCCGAAATTTCACCAAGCTCTTCGGCCATCAGCGCCACACGATAAGGCAGGTCCTCACCGCCGTACTGGCGCAACTGGTGTTTGTCGTGAAATGCCTGCACCGCCGCAAGCATCTCGGCGTAGGTGTTACGAGCGTCACCCATCACCGGTTTCCCCCGTCTGCAGCAAGGAGATATCTGCGATACCGAGAAACAGCTGATTCAGTTGTCCCAAGAGCGCAAGCCGATTGGCCCGGACTGCCGGATCGGGCGCCATGACCATCACCTTATCAAAGAAGCTGTCGACCACCGGGCGAAGGCCGGCCAGGGTCCGCAGCGCGGACGGGTAGTCGCCTTTGGCAACGGCCGGGGCGATCGCGCCCGCCGTCTCGATTATCGCCTCTGAAAGTGCTATCTCAGCCGGTTCACTCAGACACTGCGCGTCAATCTGTGCCGGGATGCTTTCTTCACTCTTTCTTAGAATGTTGCGGATACGCTTGTTGGCCGCGGTCAGGCTGGGCGCGTCTCGATGGTGACGAAAGCGTGATACCGCTTTCAATCGCCGGTCGAAATCCAGCGGTCGCCTTGCACCTGCTTCAAGCACGGCCGAAATCTCATCCTGGGCAAAGCCCAATGCGACATATAGGGAGCGATACCTTTCCAGAATGAACGTGATGCACTGTGCTTTGGCGCTGTCTC
>DLPX01000006.1:0-199 GCA_002477475.1 Proteobacteria bacterium UBA7447 | reverse complement strand
GGATGCTTTCTTCACTCTTTCTTAAAATGTTGCGGATACGCTTGTTGGCCGCGGTCAGGCTGGGCGCGTCTCGATGGTGACGAAAGCGTGATACCGCTTTCAATCGCCGGTCAAAATCCAGCGGTCGCCTTGCACCTGCTTCAAGCACGGCCGAAATCTCATCCTGGGCAAAGCCCAATGCGACATACAGGGAGCGATA
>DLPX01000081.1 GCA_002477475.1 Proteobacteria bacterium UBA7447 | reverse complement strand
AATATCCGGGTCAATCGGAGTCGACGGAAGTCTGCGGCATGCATACACATTCGCCTGCGGCTGGAACCAGTCAGCCGATTCAATCAGCCCTACCCGAATCCCGAGGCGAGATGGGGCCTTGCTGTTGCTGTGATAGACGTGGGATCCACAGGTCGGACAAAAATGGCGAGTCATGGTGTTGCCTGCATCACTCAGGCTCTCATAGGTTTTGGTGTCTCCAGAGATTTTAAGATTCGTCTCATCGACAAATGCGAAAGACGCATAAACACTACCTCCTGAGCGACGGCAGTCATCGCAATGACAGTTGGCCTGAAACATCGGCTTGCTACTGGATTCAAACGCCACCGCACCACACAGACACTGCCCCCGAAAGCCCTCAGTCATAACCTTATCCTCTATTTTTCATGGGAATCCTGGCGTGAGATTCACCGATCGACGAGAAATTTTCAAGAGCGCAGCGGCTTTGGCGACAAAACAGTGCGCGGGAGCATTGGTGTCATTCATCCAGGCATCCATGACTGACTGGCGAGAGGGGATTCGGGTATCATGACTTTTTCCCCAAGCGACCATCTACGTTCATGACAGACTTTATCCGGGTAGACGCCCACGTCCATCTGTACCGTTCGATCGAGGAGGGTTACGCCGAGAAAACAGGGTACGAGGTCTGGGAGTATGGCGAACAGGCCGAGGTGCATCAGACTGATTGCGTGGGCACGCTGGATGAACTGCTGGTCCAGATGGAGGCGACCGGCATTTCCAAGGCTGTGATCGTCAATCTCTTCTCTGCCAAGGTGAACCGCCAGCTTGCGATAGACGCGCTTCCCTCCGGGTTGACCGAAACCCAAAAGCGTCAAAGACTTGGTGACATTGATGCCCGGATCATCGACGAGCTGATTGCTTTTAATCGATGGAACTGCGACATCGCCCGCAAGCACCCGGGACTTGTGCCCTTTATTTCCGCCGATGTAAACGCCTTTGAAAGCTCCGTGTGTGCTCGGCATGTCCGCGATATGGTGGAGGATCACGGTGCCGCCGGCGTCAAACTGCACGGCGCCTTTCAGGGCTTTGATATGTCTGATGAGCGCCTGTGGCCAGTTTATGATGCCTGTCAGGAACTGGCGCTACCTATCATTGCGCACTCTGGTCCCGATCGCGACCGAAGCGGTTTTGCCGAACCTCGCGCTTTTGCCAACATGTTGAAGGCTTTTCCTCATCTTCGCATGGTGGTGGCCCACCTTGGGGGCGCGACGTGGAAACAGACAGTAGAAATTGCGCAGACCTTCCCGAACACTTATTTTGACTGCTGCGAAATCATCGAGTGGACGCGCAGCACCCACGGGCCTACCGATAAACAGCTCGCACAGATGATCATTGATATCGGCCCGGAGAGAGTGATGATGGGTTCGGACTTTCCCTGGTACGACCTCGATCATTCCATCGAACGCGTATTCAGCCTGCCCCTGCTCTCGCAGGAGCAAAAAGAGCGCATCATCGGCGCCAATGCAGTTGATATTCTCGGACTATAGGCAGCGCCCTAACCCATTAACGCGCAATTCAGGAAGGCGCACAACTGATTGATGTCCGAAGCCCTGCCGAATGCGCCCAAGGCATGCTCCCCGGAGCCATTAATCTTCTCCTGGACGAAATCGAGACAGCGCTCGAACGGCTGGATTTTGATCGGACACGGCTCCTGTATTGTCGCAGCAGTCAGCGTAGTGAAATGGCGCACCAGAAACTGTCTGAATCGGGTCACCGTGACTGCTGGAACATTGGCGCATACAGCACTTTTGAACGCTGCGCCTAGGCCCCATTCTTTTCCTGTCACAAACATTCAGTTCTGGAGTCTTTTGCGATGATCTTCCGCCAGCTTTTCGATAACGCGTCGTCGACGTACACGTACCTCCTTGCTGATGAGCGTTCGCGCGAAGCCATTGTTATCGATTCTGTTTTCGAACAAAGCGCTCGGGATCTCGCTCTGATTCGGGAACTTGATCTCAAGCTTCTGTACGCAATCGATACGCATTGCCATGCAGATCACGTCACCGGCGCCTGGCTGATGAAACAAAAGACAGGATGCAGGATCGGCGCAGCTAAAGTGATCGGTGCGGCCAACGTGGATGTCGAACTTGAGCACCGCGATGTGATTTCATTTGGGCGGCATTCGCTCGAGGTTCGGGCCACGCCGGGACATACAAACGGCTGCCTGACGTACGTGACAGAAGACCAGGCTCGCGCCTTCACCGGTGACACGCTTTTGATCCGGGGTTGCGGTCGTGCCGATTTCCAGCAGGGAAATGCCGGAATGCTTTATGACTCCATCAGCGAGCAGATTCTGTCCTTGCCTGAGTCGTGCCTCATTTATCCTGGCCATGACTACAGCGGGCGAACCGTGAGTTCTGTTGCCGAGGAAAAAGCTTTTAACGCCCGAATTGGCGGCGGCGCCAACAAGGGTGACTTTGTCGGCTATATGGATGCGATGCGGCTTCCCCATCCCAAGCATATCGATATCGCACTGCCCGCCAATATGGTCAGTGGCAAACCCGAAGATGGCAGTCAGCCTGCCGAGCCAACATGGGCGCCGGTGACCCTGACTTTTGCCGGAGTGATGGAAGTTGAACCTGCCTGGGTTGCCGAACATCTTTCGCAGGTTTATCTGCTGGATGTGCGCGAACCCGAGGAATGCATTCCGGGTGAGACCACCATGGCAGATGGGGGTATTCCGCTGGGCCAACTGCGCGACCGCCTGACAGAAATCCCAAGAGACAAGCCAGTCCTGGCGATCTGCCGCTCCGGGCGGCGCTCGGCGATGGCAGCCGGTATCCTGCGCAACGCAGGGTTTGAACAAATCGCCAGTGTCGCCGGCGGGATTCTGCGCTGGAAAGATGAAGGACTTGCGCTAAAGACCTAAGGCTTTCAGCCTTGCCTGAAGTTGATTACAACCCCTCCGGTGTAAGCAGAAGGCTGGAAATCATCCGCTCAACCGGCACGAAATCATCCGTAAAGACTGGAAGCTCATTCATCGGGGTGCCAACTGACATCAGCGGCACATTGATCCGGTACCAACGCCGCTCAAACCCCCGGCGCGCATCCAGCACATCATCCCTGATCTCTCTGCCGCTCGCCGAGACGACATAGGTCATCCGCCGCCGGCGCTGCGGAATATCGTCCACCCAGATGTCCACGTGATCAAACTCCGCCTTCAGCGTCTTGGCCAGGCTTTTGACCATCTTCGGATCAGGAAAGGCATCCACCACGTTTGTGACAAAAAGTCCGCTCGCATTCATCCTTGACTTGACGAGCTGTGCAAACTCCTGCGTCACCAGATGATAAGGCACAGCGATATCATGAAAGGCGTCAGTCACGACAACGTCAAAGCGGGCGTCCTGAAGCCGCTCAAGCACGGTACGCGCGTCGTGATGAAAAACGTGCATATCGTCGATCGAGACAAAAAGTTCATCCACCGCCAACTGTGTTACCGCACTGTCAATCTCGGCAACGGTCACTTTGGCGCCTGGGCTTAACGCTTGGATAGCCCGGGGCTGGGTATATGCACCGCCCCCGGCAAAAAAGTAATCCAATTCACTGGCCGCCTCCTGGCCAAAGTGATCCAGCACCAGTTCATCCATGAGGTGCACATAAGGCGAGAGCAGCATAGCGGGTTCGCTTTCATGGTTGATGCTGTGCAGCAGGTGATCGAGTATCAGCGCCTTGGCTTTGCCGAAAGGCGCCTCGTGTGAGGCATCCACCACGCGCAGGCAGAAATAATTGCTCTCCCGGTCACACGGATTCGCCCAGCCGCCGCGCGCTTCGATTAATGCGCCAAGCCCTATCGCTGCACCCAAGAGCGCCACAACAGGCGTCTTTGGCATCCGCTGAAAAAATGGCACTGCCAAGACAAAAAGCGCGAGTGAGCAAGCCAGGATGATGTTTCGGGACCCGAAGTACTGAATGAGCACATACCCGGTCAGAAAGGTGCCGATGATACTGCCAAGCGCTCCCAAGGCATGCATCCGTCCGACAATGTGTCCCGCTCGATCATCCAGACGCAATGCAAGAGTGGTGAGCAAGGGCGTCACGATACCGATCAATACTGAAGGCACAAAAAACATCGACAGTACATACAAGAAGCTGGCGCTCACCAGATCAAGCCGGCTCTTCTGAAGCAAGGGAGCGACGAGCGAAAGCGCCAAGAGACTAAAAAGACAGAAGACCCCGGCAAGGGCCAGCACGATGCCGGCACTCTTCTCGTTGCCTCCCCGATCAGCCCAGCGCCCGCCGAGCCAGTTACCTAACGATAACCCCGCAAGAATCACGCCGATGATGGAAGTCCAACTGTAGATTGAAACGCCGACATAAGGCGCAATCAGCCGGCCGGCCGTGATCTCGATGACGAGCAGAATTGCGGAACTGAGAAATATGGTCGCACCGAACCATGCAATCCGGTAGTGATCAAACTCCAGCGTCTTCATCTAACTTGTGGCGCTCTGTTCCAAGGCAGACGGACCGAACCCTAAGCAGTCTGGAGTATCAACCCAAGTACGCCTCAGCAACTGCAGGATTGTTCCTTAGCGCCGAACCAGTATCTTGCATGGTAATCCTGCCGTTTTCGATGACATAGCCAAAGTGAGCAATATCCAAGACGCGGTTGAGATCTTGTTCAGCAATCAGTATAGAGATGTTGCTCTCGGTAAGTTGCGGAATAATATTAAAAATCTGGGTTGCAACCGATGGCGCCAAACCCAGTGTTGGCTCATCCAACAACAAGACTTCTGGCAACCCCATAAGTCCTCGCCCCAAAGCCAGCATCTGCTGTTCTCCGCCTGACAGCGTACCCGCCAACTGCTTTTGGCGCTCAAGGAGACGCGGGAAGAGGTCATAAACCTCCTTGACGGTTTTACTCCACACATCTCTCGCCCGGACGTTTACCGCACCAGTGCGAAGATTTTCTTCCACACTAAGGTCGGGAAACACCAGACGGCCCTCTGGCACCATGATAATCCCGCGCGCTACCCTTTCATGAGAGGGCAGTCGCTGAATCTCTGCTTCGCCATGTAAGATTCTGCCGGTTGCCGTTGGGAGGATCCCGGCAAGAGTCCGAAGCAATGTCGATTTTCCCGCGCCATTAGAGCCTACGAGAGCCGTAATCTGGGCCTCACCACACAACATCTCTATGCCTCTGAGAACCTGTATCTCGCCATATCCTGATCGAATACCCTCGACCTTGAGCCTGGCATTCATGGTCACTCATCTCCAAAGTAGGCGGACCGAACAGTCGGATGACGAATGACTTCACTGGGTAACCCATCAACAATGATTTCGCCTTGATGGAGAACCACAATCCGATCAGAGAGAGCCGTCAACGCTTTAACGACATGCTCAACAACCACAATACTCAACGGACGCCGCGATTTGATATGCTTTATAAGTTCTACCATGTCCTCACCTTCTCGCGGATTTAATCCCGCCATCACTTCATCAAGCAACAGAAGCTCGGGATCCGTTGCAATCGCTCGAGCCACCTCCAAACGCTTACGCGCCGAGAGTGTAAGCGTCGCTGCCAAGGAATTGGCATGGACTTCAAGGCCGACCTCTGCCAAAACTGCCATTGCTTTCTCCGACAGGATCTCTTGGCTATCGCGGGACATTGAACCAAAAAGAATGGCGATCTCTACATTCTCACGAACCGTCAGACCGGCAAAAGGCCTAACAATCTGAAAAGTTCTCGCAATACCCAAACGACAAATCTTATCGGGGCTTAAACCCCGAATAGAGCGGTCATGAAACCAAACGTCTCCTGAGGTTGGTCTAATATGGCCGGCAATAATGCCAAACAAAGTTGTTTTTCCGGCTCCATTTGAGCCCATTAATCCGAGAGTCTCTCCCTGCTGAACATGGAGGTCTACACTTCCCAATGCCCGCACGCCGCCAAACGCTTTGGCGATTCCCCTCACCGTCAACAGGCTCATCCTGACTTCCTACTAATTTGCAGCTTATCAAGAAAGGCTGCGATGCCATTCGGAGCGAATATCACAAAAAGAATTAAGAATAGACCAACCAGGATCATGTAGAACTGGGGAGCCGTTGTCCAAAACAGCTCTGAGAGCAGCACCAGAAAAACCGCCCCCAAGAACGGTCCTCGCACATCACCACTGCCGCCGATAATCGCCATCGTGACCACGGTAAACGAAATAATCGGGTTAAAGACCTGCAGCACTTCAAAATAAGTGGACTTTAATGCCATTAACCCCCCGGCCATACCCGGCACGATCGCTGAGATCGTATAGGCGATGATTTTGTAGCGTAAAACTGGAACCCCGACAGTTGCTGCGGCTACTTCATCCTCCCGAATAACCGTTAAACCCCGGCCGAATCGGGAGCAGGTTACGAACAAGGTCGTTAGGGTCGCGAGAACCACGAGGCCAATCATGCAATAGAGCAAGATCTCTATCGATGGAGTTCCAAACAAAAGGCGGCTTGATTTTCCGCTCACTGTTTCCAGATTCAAAATTGAAAACTTAACTAGCTCAGCGAGACCGAATGTCAGAATGACAAAGTAGGGGCCTCGAACCCTAAGCACTGGCACAGAGACGACAAGTGCCAGGAGAGCCGCGGCGATGCCGCCCATTGGCACAGCCAGCCACAATGGGATCGTATTAAACGTTGAGGCTACAACGTAAGCCCCAACACCATAAAAGACGACGTGGCCAAGCGAGATATACCCCGTCATCCCGGAAAACAGCGTCCAGCTCTGGGTTATGGCCACCCACATCATTAGATTGAGGGCAATCAATGTCCAATATGAGCCCAGTATCGATGGCACTTGCGCGATCAACAACAGGCCCGCAAACAAAAACCAGACAAAACGCGTTTTCAAAAGTGAAAAAGCAGAGGTCATCTTCAATGCCTGCGGGTCTTGCCTAACAGTCCTTCAGGCCGCAATAACAGAATGCCGACAAACAAGCCATAAATGAGCATTGATCGAAAGTTTGCAGAAGTTAGTACAACCACATATATCTCGACAAACCCCAGCAACATCCCAGCAATGATTCCTCCTTTAATATTGCCGAGCCCCCCCAAGATAATCACAACAAATGCCGCAATCGTGAATGGAAACCCCATAAAAGGAGAAATCTGCTCCGTCATACTCACCAACGCACCCGCAATGCCGGCTAACGCAAAACCCGAAATAAAGCTTACAAACTGAAGACGTGAGACGTTGATTCCAACCACTCGGGCAGCAGTCTGATTCTGGATCAGAGCTGATATCGACAAGCCATACTGGGATCTCGTCAAAAAGATTACGACGCTAGTCAAAACAATCGCAGCAAATATCAGAATCGCGAGACGATTACCAGTCATCATCAATCCTGATACCTCATAAACAGTGTCAAGAAACTGATAGGCTCTCGGAGAACCACTGAACATCATCCCAACGGTATTCTGAAGAATGACCGAGACACCGAAAAACAGCAGCAAAGAATTGGCTTCAATGCGCTCTACTCGGTCGATGCCGGATAGCTGACGTCGGAAAATACTAAAGTAAAGAATGGCTCCAATAGCCGCCGCAATACCAGCCGCAAGGGGCAGTCCCACAAAAGGGGGTATTCCAGTTAGGGTAAAAATCCAAAATGTCGTGTAGGCACCGATCATAATCAGATCCCCATGCGCAATGTTCAGAAGCCGCATTGTCCCGTAGACAAGGTTCAATCCCAGTGCAATCAGGCTATACAGCGAACCGAGCACCAAGGCTGAGAAGGCCAATTGGGGAGAAATTAGGATCTCAATCATTGACACACAAGAATGGCGTCAAGCATCGCGGGAACGAATCCCAGCTGATCAGTCGGCCTGATCAACTGGGATTCAAAGAAAGGTCTTGGGCTGGCTAGCGCGGACTGAAACTGGCCGTTGCGATATCTTCCGGCCAAATCAAATGCATGTCACCACCTTGAAGTTGGAGAAATGCCGTCGGAGTAACTGCATTCTCAACGCCCTCGAAACTCACTTCCCCGTTGATGGTGTCAAATGTTGAAGAGGCGATAGCAGTTCGGAGCTTATCGCGATCCAGACCGGCAGTAGCGACTGCCTGCTCGAGAATTTCACACGACATATAGGCAAGCGCTGTATCGAGATAATCGGGGTTCATCTCATAGGCAGCCACATAGGCATCAAAGAACGGCTTTGCTCTGCTCCACTTTGACTGATGGGGACTCCAATGGCCTATCGTTACTATTCCGTCCGCAAAATCTCCGAACGCCTGCGAAAACGCTGAGATCGTAGGACCCACGAGTAAAAACTCGAAAGATACGTCGATTCCGACTTCTCGAGCCTGGCCCATATACAAAAAGGAATCAGCCGGGTAAGACAAAGCGATTATCCCATCGACACCCGCCGCCTTGATCTGAGAGAGCAATCCAGTCATGTCCGAAATATCAGGCGGATAACTTTCATTCAAGGCAATTTCGATACCTTCGGCTTCAAGCGCTGGCACGAGAAATTGCAGGTTTTCCTGAGCAAAAGGCAGCACATTAGCTATGATCGCTACGGACTTAACACCTGACTGCTTTGCTAAGGCAGCGAGTTCGGGACCAATACGGTCGGGGATTGCTGATGTCGAGAACCATATGTTCCCGGGCTGCACTTCTCGCACCGCGACCGACGCTGCGGTGTTGCCTACCATGGGGAATCCATGCCGCTCTACAACACCCGCTACATTGAGATGATGAGGTGTCCCCCAAGGCGCCAACAAAAGATCGACTTTCTCGTCTGAGATTAATTTTTCATAAATTTGTGCCGACTTTGCAGGATCTGATTCATCGTCAAACCAGACCAGTTCTACAGGACGACGGTCTCCGGCAACATCAAGCCCCCCTGCCGCATTAACCTGGTTCGCCCATAGTTCATATGCGGTTATCTGGGACGGTGCCGCCTGCGCAAACAACCCTGTCTTAGCAATGGAAAAACCAATCCTAACCGGCTCTGCCGCCTGGGCTGGAATCAGTCCGAGCGAGCATAACAACAAGGCAATAAAATGCACGATCCTTTTCACTTTTCTTCCTCCTCTTGTGCGTTTTGGTTCTTAACACCTTTTGCAACAACAATAAGGTATCACGTTTTCACAATCGACAGAGCAACTACAGATGGAAGTCAGTATCGATTGCCCTTTCTTGGGCTAATCGGCATGCGCGTTCATGAATTTTGTAGCTGACGATATCCAAGCGCCGTCTATCTCTCCGGCCGCGTAACTCGCACCGAGATGATCGCAATCTTTTAGGATCAGCGTAGTTACATCGATGTTATGCGACAGGAGTGCCTTGGCAAAATCTTCCCCTTGTCGGGCTAGGTGGGGAAAATCGTTCTCACCCCAGGCAACCAGAAAAGGGGGGGCTCCCGAGTGCAAATGATTTATTGGCGTTGCAGCCTTGTCGTGGCCCATTTCCGGGGGACCCAGAAAACGCGGCCTCATCGAGAGACCAGAGCCTCTTCCAAATTCAAATGTACCGGAAACCGGTAATACACCTTTCACCAGATCCCCGGGCAAGTTCCTTCGAAAAATCCAGTCGGTTCTGAGACCCATTAATGCAGCATAGTGGCCGCCAGCAGAGTGGCCGCCAATAAAGAGTCGACCTGGATCGCCTCCAAAGTCCGCAATATTTCCAAAGAGCGTTTCAAGAGCATCGCAACAGTCTTCAAAACCTGTTGGATACAAATGGTCAGGCGCTAACCGATAGCCTATGCTGACAAACGTTGTGTTACAACGATTGACTGAAGGCGCCATGAAGTTCATCCACTCTTTATATCCATTTGTCCACCCGCCGCCGTGCATAAAACAAAGGACATTTCCATTTGGCGTATCCGCCGGAAAAATGGCTATAGACTGATAAGGGTTGTCGCCGTACTGCAACTCCTTGCCTTCACTAGGAGTCTGCATCCCGAGGACCCGCTCATGGTAGCGAGCCCCAATCTCTGTCAAGGGTTCTTGGGGTGGATAACTCTCAATCTTCAACGGTGCGGTTCACTGGAGAGGAGACCATTGAGAACCCGCTCAGAGGTCATTGGCAAGTGATAATGTCGCGCACCTGTCGCCTGATTGATCGCGTTCGCGATAGCTGCTGCTACAGCGTTGATGCCAATTTCGCCCGCGCCCTTGGCACCGAACGGTCCATCCGGTTCTGGCGATTCCACGATGATGGACTCAATCACATCGGGCATTTCAACAATGGTGGGCACTTTGTAATCCATTAGAGTTGGATTGGATAAGCGCCCGCTGTCCCAAACCATCTCCTCGAATAGGGCATACCCTAACCCTTGGACCAAGGCGCCTTCTATCTGCACTTCAACGAGCGTGGGGTTAATTGCACGTCCCACATCAAGTGCCGACCAAGCCCTGGAGACACGGACATGCCCTGTAATCTCATCGATCTCTACTTCGACTACCAAAGCACCAAAACTCATCACACCTATGCGAGGAAAGGGGAGACCCAACACCACGGCTCGTTTAGGGTCTGCCGTAGCTCTCTCGTAGCAAACCGATGCTTCTCCGATAATTGGACCGCCCACTGCCCAATGTGCTCTACCCGAAATTGCGGCAAATGGCAGAACTTCTGTGGAGCCCACTATCCCTACTTGTCCGCCTTCGCGAAGCTCTACCTTCTCAACGTTACAGTCGAAGATTTCTGCCGCGTGCTGCTTGATTTTGTTGGCAACTTTTTCTGCTGCGTCATTCACAGCTCTGCCAGTCGTGTAGGTGACCCTGCTGGCGGTCGTTCCCCAGTTATAGGGTGATCCATCTGTATCCGGGCTGGCAACCGTAATCTGATCAAGCGGCATCTTCAAAGTTTCCGCACAGATTTGGGCTAGCACTGTATCTGAGCCTTGTCCGATGTCTACCGCTCCGGTATTGAGAACCACACATCCGTCCTCCAATAAGCGAACGATCGCGCCCGTCGAGAGCAAACCGGAGATGTGGGCCGTAATTGCCATGCCAAGGGCCTTGCGACAACCTCCGCCTGAGCCCACTGAACCACTATTTTTCTTCCACTCGGATGCTTCCTCGACCGCGTTAATACAACTTTTTAGCCCTGACGAACGAACCTCCTGACCCAGAAACCAAGGATCTCCTTCTGAGAGAATATTTCGCCTTCGAACTTCAATCGGATCTATTCCGGTCCGTTTGGCGATTTCATCGATCTGTTGTTCTCCTGCAAATGTCACTTGGGGATTACCGAATCCTCGAAATGCGCCGAATCGGATTTTGTTGGTGTAAACCAACTTTCCCTCACAACGGACGTTGGCAATGTTGTACGGGCCTCTGGCCATAAGAAGGCTGTATCCCAGCACCCCAGGACTATCGTCGGCATAAGCTCCACAATCAGACAAGACCTCGCAGAAGCGTGCGACTAAAGTGCCATCTTTCATCGCGCCCGTCTTCATATAAATTTGGAATGGATGTCTAGCTCTCACTATCTCGAAGTCTTCCTCTCGAGACAAAATAAGCTTGACTGGTCGGCGACACTTCATCGCCAAGGCCACCGTTATAGGCTGGATGTGGGGCTCCATCTTGTTACCGAAGCCAGCACCAATTCGTGGCGTCATCGAGCGCACTCTTGACATCGGCAACTCGAGGGATTCACAAACGTTAGCTTGGACACGAAAAACTGACTGATTAGCTGACCACAATCTGATCTTGCCGTTGCCGTCCATGTCTGCGAGCGCACCACACGGCTCGATTGAAACGTGCGCCTGTGCTTGAGTGGTATAGGTGCCCTCAACAATTATTTCAGCCTTGGAGAAAGCTTGGTCCGGATCTCCCTCGGAAAACTCAGTACGCGAAACCAGATTTCCCTTCGATCCCGAATCAAATACCGTTATGTAGTCCTCGACTTCCGGATGCAGTAGCACCGCACCCTCAGCAAGACCTTCAGCAGGCGAAAGTACTGAAGGCAAAACCTCGTACTCGATCTTTATGAGAGCGACGGCAGCCTGGGCTTGCCTCTCGGTCTCCGCTGCAACCGCCGCGACCGGTTCTCCGACATAGCGAACACGGTTTTTTGCAATCGCGTGTTCGTCCTTGATAAAAGCGCCCATTCGGCCATCACCGATGTCTTCTCCAGTAAGGATCGCAACCACGCCTGGAGCAGCCTTCGCTTCGCTTAGATCGTAACTGACTATGCGGGCATGCGGATGAGGGCTGCCAAGTACTGCTGCGTGAGCCATGTTGGGCAAAACCATGTCAGCGATGTATTCCGCCTCACCCCGCACTTTTTCCTGATTCTCAAGCTTCGGAACGGACTGACCTACGCCTCCGAGTGAATAGCCTTGCTCCATCTTCAATCTCTCTCTGACTGTCTCTCGGACCGGCGTTCTTCAGCAGCTTTCAGGACCCCGTCCAGGATCTTCTGATACCCCGTGCAACGGCAGATATTGCCCGACAAATTCGCCTTGACCTCTTTTGCGGTAGCTTCTGGTAATTCGCAAAGCAGTTTATACGCGGAGATCAAAACGCCCGAGGTACAAAATCCACACTGAACTGCTCCGCAGCGCTGAAACTGATCTTGAAGAGCCGTCATCAACGAATCGCCCGCAAATCCCTCAATAGTCGTTACCCGCTTGTCTTGGCAGGTTGCAGCCAACGTCAAACAAGCCCGTTGTGGTCGATCGTTAACCAAAACGGTGCAAGAGCCACATACGCCCTGATTACAACCTCGCTTCGGACTGGTTATTCCAAGCGAGTCTCTTAAGACAGTCAAAAGTGTGGCGTCCGACTCTGCAATAAACTCGCGCTTTCTATCATTCACCAGCAATGAAAAATAGGTGTTCTTCATGAACTACTCGCTTGGGCCTCTAAGAGGCCAGTCACCGCGTCTTGCGCCAGTCTCGGGATCAGCCTGATACGATATTCAGCACTGCCCCGAACATCATCAATAGGGTCTGCTCGAGTGATCAAATTTTTCACCAAACTCTGTAATTCATCATCGATGAGAGATTCACCCCGTAATACGAACTCGTGATCGGGGTCTCGTAACGGGGCGGGGCCACAGCCTCCAATGGCAATACGAACCTGCTGGTGATGAGCCTCGACAGATATCGCGCATGTCGCAACTGCGTAATCACCAGAAACGCGCGCCACCTTGCGGTAAGAAGAATAGCTCTCGGCTGGCGGTGGCAAATGTATTGCCTTGATTAGCTCATCGGAGTTCAAACAAGTCTCGTACCAGTTCAGTATCCATTCCCCAATTCCAACAGTTCGTGCTCC
The DNA here is from genome assembly GCA_002477475.1 of Proteobacteria bacterium UBA7447. Taxonomy (GTDB): domain Bacteria; phylum Pseudomonadota; class Gammaproteobacteria; order Arenicellales; family UBA868; genus UBA868. Next base: position 2,516 of record DLPX01000081.1, on the reverse strand, counting down.
GCGTGGCCCAAACAATTCAATCTCTGCATCAACTACAGCCAGTGCGGCCAGGTAATCCGCTGCCGGATCCGCATGCGCGAGCGCGCCGCCCATGGTACCCATGTTTCGGACAGGCATATTTGCAATTGCGGCTGCTGCCTGACGGATTACCGCGAGATTGCCCGTCAGCACTGTCGAGTCTGCGACTTCGTAATGGCGAGTCATCGCACCGATCCGAATCCTTCCGTCGTCTTGAACGGAAATTCCATGCAATGTCTCAATTCGCTCAAGGCAGATATATTTTTCTACCCTAACCAGACCCGCATTCCGCATCGCGACTAAAGTCGCTCCGCCAGCTAGCGGAAAACTGTGGACTTCATCCATGAGCAGGCGAACAGCGTCTTCCACGGTCTCGGGAAAGCAAACCGAACTATTTTGCTCCTGAGTCTCAAAATTTTCTGGAATCGGATGTGCTGTCGGGGTTGTTTCCAGCAGCTCAGGATCAGACTGGATGGGTGTTGACTCTTCTTCATGAGTTTTGTGCGGAATAACTTCGATATCTGCCGAGAGAATCCCCGCCTTAAAGTTTTCGGCAAATCGCACTCCTATCTTTTCGAGATACTTGCGCATTACACCAAGCCCGAACTTTCCAAGCCTTCCAGTAACATTCACCTCGGACTCATACTCGACGCGGGTCTTAGAGTCGCCCAAGTCTGTTAACCACACTCGATTTTCAGCTACTAGAGAACTGGCGCGAGCGCCTTCGACACCGGTGGTCTGTGATCGAACCTCGAACGGCGGGTCTTCGCTGGTAATTGCTACAACAAGATCAAACCGAGCCTTGACCACTCCCATTCCCACCACGACTACTGCCCGATACCGAGTGGAGTCAATGCGCTCAATGACCTCGCAACCCGGGATGCACTCTGCCATCAGACCCGGATTGATGATCTGTTTGAACACCAGATCGCGGGATGCGTCGATCTCGAACTGACCGTTCAGCTTCATAAGAGAACTCTGCCCGTGAGCTAACGACGTACTCGTGGGACGATCATCTTGGGATCCACTAACCGGCCCTTTTCAACCACTAACTGTCCATCAAGGGTAATGGTGCACTCACGCATCGGTACATCATAATGACCGCGGGTATTGCGCTTGCCTCCTCCCTGAGAATTTGGTCCAGTCGAAAACAGGAAATTTCCCGGAAAACAACGGGATGCTGCCCGACTGCGCTCAGGTAGATCACCAAATAGTGCAATGGAGTCCCAACGACATTGAGGATTCATTCCCCAGCCAAGATGAGATACGGCATAAGGGTCAAGATCACCTTCAAAATCCTCTCCGTCTTTCAGCCATTCACTCATTAACGCAGCGTCTAACCCTCCTTCAATGCTCGTGATGTGGCCATCTTCAATAGTTAGACGAATCTCATCCACAACATAACGACAATAAGGAAGGATAACGATGTCGCCGGGTTGGATTACTACCGTCCCCCGAGAACTTCCTTCATCTGGAAAAGTATGAATGAGTCCTACCCCCCAGTGATCAAACCGGCCGGGTTCATCGGCCATCCCATATTGGCTCATTACCGGGTACTCACCGCGGGTGTAATGCAGATCAGTGCCCGCATCACTGGTAACGTGTATTTCGCGAGTATTTTCATACACCCCGTGAGCATACAAAACGGCCTCTTTGAGCCCAGGAGGTGACTGCAATTGCTCCAGGTCGTCAGGCGCATCAATAACCATCTGCACCCTGACACCTTCTTGCATGACAGTTCGGAGCCATGATGCGAAAAGCGGCACGTGAAAAATCAGGATCATGTCACTGGCCAAAAGCGCGTCCAGAGTCCCTTTACATTTACCGATCGTAGGGACACCGACTTTAGTCCAGCCAGGAATCATGTTTACGCACATCTCGTAGATATCGACCCCGATCTCATCTGCGGCAGCAAAAGCTGCCTCGATATACTCGCGACGGGTTCCAAGATCCGACACGATCGCAATTGTCTCCCCAGGTTTCACATTACAAAGGTCGAACTGCTTTTTAAAAAGCATCGTGAGTTTGGCAGGATTGACTTCAATCGACCGGATGCCAGATTCCATAACTATGTTTCTCATTGAGGCTTAGAACCGATTAGATCAACGTTATAAATGCGAGTCAATAAACCAGGGTGTTTGGAGATTGAACGGGATCGATAATCCTTGCTGATCGTCAGCTACCAAGCAAGTGTGACTGAATGGCTGGCCCAGTTATTGCCTTACAGGGTAGAGTATTGCTTCATCTAAGACAAATAGATCGAAACAGCTCTCAATGCCTCAACAGGATCGCAAACCCATCGTCTCCTGGGCTCTGTATGACTGGGCCAACTCGGCCTTTGCGACTACCGTGATGGCCGGATTTTTCCCGATCTTCTTTAAGCAATACTGGAGTCAGGACGTCGCCCTCACCCACAGCACCTTCTATCTTGGGGTGGGCAATTCTGTCGCGAGCCTGATCATTGTCATTTTGGCGCCCATTCTCGGTGCCATGGCCGA
>DLPX01000022.1:4187-7756 GCA_002477475.1 Proteobacteria bacterium UBA7447 | reverse complement strand
CAAAATGGCAGAGGAAGCAGGTATCCAGGCGCTCAGCGTGCATGGCCGCAGCCGAGAGTGCCGTTACCACGGCCCCATAGACTACGAAACCATTGCGAAGGTGAAATCGTCTGTCTCCATCCCGGTTATCGCCAATGGCGACATCGACTCACCAGACACTGCGCTGCAGGTACTGCGCACCACCGGCGCCGACGCTGTGATGGTCGGACGGGCAGCCCAGGGGCAGCCCTGGCTGCTTGGACGGATTGCCAACAGTTTGGATCGCCACCGTGATCCAGGAGATCCCGTACTGGCCGATAAATGCAGGACCGTATTGGATCACCTCGAGGCGCTCTACGGGTTTTATGGCGAGGGGCAGGGTGTCCGCATCGCGCGAAAGCACGTTCAGTGGTACGCTGAAAAATTGAATGCAAAACATCTCCTCGACCGGCGCTGCAGCGAAACCATCGATCCCGTGGCGCAGATCAACTGGGTAGAGTGCTTTTTTGAAAGAGTCGCTGCCCAAGAGCCCGGTCATGCCTGAAAAGCCGCCGCCGCTTAAGGCTTGTGTCGCGCATTCGCTTGACCATTACTTCTCTGAATTGGGAGACACCGACAGCCAGAACCTGCACGCCATGGTCATCGCCGAAGTCGAAAAGCCGCTCCTGGAAGCGGTCATGCAGCGTGCTCAGGGAAATCAGTTGCGAGCCGCCCGGATGCTGGGCATTAATCGCAATACGCTGAGAAAAAAACTCTCGCTTTACGGACTAAAATGAATCCCGCTATCACCTGGACCGACTCTCGCCCGTTAACCGCAACCACCCTAAAGCCGCTTTGACTCACTGCCAAGGAAGCCGTTCGAATGAGTAACCACGACTGCATGCCCGTCCGCCGCGCTCTTATCAGCGTCTCAAACAAGACCGGTATCGTCGAACTGGCGCGGCGGTTGATGCAGGCGCAAGCCGAGATTCTTTCCACTGGCGGCACCGCGGCTCTGCTGCGCGATCATGGCGTGCGGGTCGTGGAGGTGTCTGAGTACACCGGTTTTCCTGAAATGATGGACGGACGGATCAAAACGCTGCACCCGCGGATCCATGCGGGACTGCTGGGACGACGCGGTACGGATGACAAGCAGATGGAAGAGTACGGTATTCCGCCTATTGATCTCGTGGTTGTGAATCTATACCCCTTCGCGCAGACGGTTGCCCGCGCAGACTGCACACGCGAGGAAGCCATCGAAAACATTGATATCGGCGGCCCGGCCATGTTGCGGGCAGCAGCGAAAAACCATGCAGCCGTGACTGTACTGGTCGATGCTGAGGACTATGATCCGGTCGCGAGGGAAATTGAATCGCACCAGGGCGTGGCGGGATCAACGCGCGCCCGGCTGGCTGCCAAGGCGTTCAGTCATACCGCACGCTACGACGGTATGATTTCAAACTACCTGACCACCGACGCCGACGATGGCCTGCCCGCAACGCTCAGTCTCCAGTTCCGCAAGCATCAGACCATGCGCTACGGCGAGAATCCCCACCAGGGCGCCGCCTTTTATCAGGACATCGAACCGGCTAAAGGCACCCTGGCATGCGCCCGTATGCTCCAGGGAAAAGAGCTTTCCTTCAACAACGTTGCCGATGCAGATGCCGCGCTTGAGTGTGTCAGTGCATTCGGCCAAACTGCCTGCGTTATCGTCAAGCACGCTAACCCCTGTGGGGTTGCGGTGACTGAAAATACGCTGAATGCTTATGAGGCGGCGTACGCTACGGACCCCACGTCTGCTTTTGGAGGCATTATTGCCTTCAACACGTCACTAGACGGTGACACGGTCAGCGAGATCCTCGAACGGCAATTTGTCGAGGTCATGCTGGCGCCAGCATTCACCGACACGGCAAAAGCCGCCCTGGCAAACAAACCGAACATCCGTGCACTGGAACTTGACGAGATTCATCCTGACGCCTTCGCCCAGCATAACTTTAAACGGATAGGCGGAGGCCTGTTGGTCCAGGATCAGGACCTTGGACGTATCGGCGCACAAGGGCTTAAGGTGGTATCCGACCGTGCGCCCACCGAAATGGAACTCGAAGACCTGCGGTTTGCCTGGAAGGTCGCGAAATTCGTCAAATCCAATGCTATCGTCTATGCCAAGGCACAGCGAACCATCGGGGTCGGTGCAGGACAGATGAGCCGCGTCTATTCCGCGCGGATTGCGGGCATCAAGGCAGCGGACGAGCAACTCGAAGTCGCAGGGTCAGTAATGGCATCAGATGCCTTCTTTCCTTTTCGCGACGGCATCGATGCCGCCGCGCAAGCCGGGATTCGGGCCGTCATCCAACCCGGGGGGTCGCAGCGGGATGAAGAAGTCATCGCAGCCGCAAACGATCATGACATCGCGATGGTCTTCACCGGTATGCGCCACTTCCGTCACTGATGATGCGGGTTCTTGTCATCGGCAACGGTGGTCGCGAGCACGCACTGGCCTGGAAACTGTCCGCCTCGCCCCAGGTGGAGCGGGTCTTCGTCGCTCCCGGCAACGCCGGTACATCACTGGAGCCAGGGCTTGAGAATCTGCCGATCGCCGCTGACGATACCGATGGGCTGATCCACGCTGCCCAAACCCACCGGGTTGATCTGACGGTGGTGGGTCCTGAAGCCCCGCTGGTAGACGGTATTGTCGACCGCTTCGAGGAGGCGGGCCTCGCCTGCTTCGGACCCCGGGCAGGGCCCGCCCAGCTCGAGGGCTCCAAGAGCTTTACCAAGGCTTTCCTTGATCGTCATGCCATCCCCACCGCAGCCTGGCAGACATTCACAGACCCAGATGCCGCGCGTCAATATATTGAAGGTCACGATCTCCCCCTGGTGCTTAAGGCAGACGGGCTCGCAGCCGGCAAGGGCGTCATCATCGCGACCAACCATCAGGAGGCGCTGGCTGCAGTGGACGAAATTCTCGTTGATCAACGCTTCGGTGGGGCAGGACGGCGCTTGGTCATCGAAGAATTTCTCGAAGGTGAGGAGATCAGTTTTATCTGCGTGGCATCCGGAACCGATGTGGTGGTCCTTGCCACCTCGCAGGATCATAAGGCACGGGAGGCCGGAGACCGGGGCCCCAATACCGGAGGGATGGGCGCTTATTCGCCCGCGCCCCGTGTTGATGCGAAACTGCACCAACGCATCATGGATGAAGTGATTCACCCTACGGTTCGGGGCCTCGTCAAGGAGGGCATGCCGTATCTCGGCTTCCTCTATGCGGGACTGATGATCGATCGTCACGGCAACCCGAGGGTGCTTGAATACAACTGCCGTTTTGGAGACCCGGAGACCCAGCCGATTCTCATGCGCATGCAGTCAGATCTTGCCGCGCTGTGTCAGGCAGCGCTGAGCGGCCGTCTGTCCCAATTCGACATCGACTGGGATGCGCGCTTTGCTCTGGGTGTGGTGATGGTGGCAGACGGCTATCCGGGAGACTATCCGCGCGGTGACAGGATCCGGGGCCTTGATCAACTCCGATCCGATGCCGTCAAAGTCTTCCATGCCGGAACACGATGGGAGGCGGGAGAGGTCGTCACGGACGGAGGTCGGGTCCTTTGTGTTAC
>DLPX01000022.1:769-3809 GCA_002477475.1 Proteobacteria bacterium UBA7447 | reverse complement strand
GGCTGGAAGGGTGCCGACTGGCGGCCGGATATCGGTTGGCGAGCTCTGAATGACTGAGAACGCAACCGCAACTGGATGCGCGAACCATGCCAGAGCGAATAACACTTCTGCGGGTGCCACTCCCATCGCCAAGCGCCTGACCAAAGATCTGGCGGCCGCGGCACGTTGCCTTACGCAAGGCGGGGTGATCGCCTACCCCACCGAGTACTGTTTCGGACTCGGTTGTGATCCCGCCAATGAAACTGCGGTAAGAAGAATCCTGGCAATGAAAGAACGCCCCTGGGAACAGGGTTTGATTGTCATTGCCGACCAAACCGAGAGGCTGCGCAAACTCATCGACCAGGAACAACCGGAACTGCTGGCGAAAGCAGCAGCCTCCTGGCCCGGCCCTTACACCTGGTTACTGCCTGCTTCCGCACGGGCCGCCCCTTGGCTCAAGGGTAATCACACCTCTATTGCCGTGCGGGTAACGGCATTTCCTCTGGTACGCCAATTGTGTCACGACAGTGGCATGGCGCTGGTATCTACCAGCGCCAATCGATCCGGTCGACCGCCCTTGCGCACAAGCAGGGACGTGCTGGCCGAGTTTGGCGCGGAGCTGGACCTGATCCTGGACGAAAGGGTGGGGACAGCAACCCAGCCCAGCACAATAAGAGATGCTGCGACTGGGCACTGTCTTCGCGGCTGAATCCGAAATTGCTCGCTTTGCCAAAATGGAACAATCCCAAGAATTAAAAAGGGTCACGGAGTATCTGCGGGACCTCCAGTCACGAATTTGCACCTCGCTTGAGGAAACAGACGGCGGGGCCACTTTTCGTCAAGACGTATGGGAACAGGACAATGGGTCAGGACGAACCTATATCCTGAGCAATGGTCGGGTGTTTGAACAGGGTGGTGTCAATTTTTCCCACGTGTATGGCTCAGCGCTACCCGCCGCTGCCTCATCACGGCATCCAGAGTTGGGGGGCAGCCCATTTCAGGCGACGGGAGTCTCCCTGGTGGTGCATCCACACAATCCATTTATCCCCACCTCTCATATGAACGTGCGGTTTTTTTGTGCAAGCACACCGTCCGGGCTGGTTTGGTGGTTTGGTGGAGGGTTCGATCTGACACCGTACTATGGTGACGAAGTCGATGCGGTCCACTGGCATCAAACCGCGCTTGAGGCATGTTCGCCCTTCGGCAGCGATCTTTATCCCCAACTCAAGGCTGCCTGCGACGACTATTTTCATCTTCGCCACCGTAACGAACAAAGAGGCATCGGCGGCCTTTTTTTTGACGACTTCAGCGAAGGGGGTTTTGAGAACGCGTTTGCGCTTACCCGCAGCATAGGTGATCACTACCTTCCGGCGTATCTGCCGATTGTCGCCCGGCACCGTGATACCCCGTTTGCTCCTAATCATCGCGAATTTCAACTTTACCGCCGGGGCCGCTACGTGGAATTCAACCTGGTGTACGACCGCGGAACATTGTTCGGCCTGCAAAGCGGCGGTCGGATCGAGTCGATCCTGATGTCCTTACCTCCTAATGTTGCCTGGCGGTATGACTGGCGACCTGAGCCGGGCAGTCCCGAAGCCGATCTTGTAGAAAATTTCCTTCAGCCAAAAGACTGGCTGGCTCAAGCAGCAAAACAGGAATCCTCATAAGGATCTGCATGGCACAGCGTCTGTACACCCTGCTGCTGTGCCTTGCATTGCCGCTCGTGATGGTCCGGCTGGGCTTGCGGGCAGCGAGAAGTCCGGGCTATCGCGGGCGTATCGAGGAACGCTTTGGGGGCGGCAGTGCGGATGGGGCATTCTGTGATGTTTGGATCCACGCGGTCTCCGTTGGAGAAGTTAATGCGGCGACGCCGCTTGTGCAGAGACTGCTCAACGAGAAGCGCAATCTGGATATCCTCATCACCACCATGACACCAACGGGAGCACAGCAGGTCGTCGATACTTTTGGCGATCAGGTGCGTCATCGTTTTGCACCCTACGACTACCCTTTTGCGATTCGACGCTTTCTCGATCGCTTCTCACCAAAGTTGTTGGTTCTTATGGAAACAGAAATCTGGCCAAACATGATCCGTCTTTGCCATCAGAGAGGCATACAGGTCGTCATGGCAAACGTCAGACTCTCTGAGCGCTCAGCAAAAGGCTATCGTTCGGTTCTGCCGTTAGTACGAGAAGGGCTGAATCAGATCTCGCTCTTCGCAACACAGTCAGAGGCAGACCGGCAAAATCTTCTCTCCCTCGGAGTAGCCAAATCCAAAACACATCGCACCGGCAGCATGAAGTTCGAGATCAAGATGTCCGCCAGCGTCAACGAAGTGGCGCAAGCCGTGCGGAGGGACTGGAGCCCCAACCGTCCCGTCGTGACCGCAGGGAGCACCCACGAGGGTGAAGAAGACCTGCTCTTGAGCGCCTTCCAGTCATTGCTCAACGACTTTCCCGATCTCCTTCTGGTCATCGCGCCGCGCCATCCCGAGCGCTTCGAATCTGTCGTTAAGCTCGTGGCCCGACAGGGCTTCAAGGCAAGTCGCCGGACGATGCAATCCGGCGCGCTGGACCCCGACGTCCAGATTCAAATTGCCGACACCATGGGCGAGTTGCCGGTGCTGTATGCGGCAGCAGACATTGCTGTGGTTGGCGGCAGCCTGATTCCGATTCGAGGTATTGGCGGGCATAACATTCTCGAACCCTGTGCCGTTGGCGTTCCGGTGATCTTCGGAAGGAACATGGGGAATTTCCTGGAAATCAGCGACATCGCGTTAAGCGCAGGCGCAGGCTTTCAGGTAGGCGACAAGGCAGATCTGATTGTGCAGTTGAAGCGTCTGCTCAACGATGCGCCCTTGAGAGGTGTCGTCGGTGAAGCGGGCCGCAAAATGGTGGAACAAAATACCGGTGCGACACAAACAACCTGCGAACTCATCCTGCCGCTTCTCAACGTGCGCTAACCAAAAGGTCTACCAACACTCTCTTATAGTTAACTGCGCGTGCTCTTAACTCTAGGAATAAATTTTTTAATTCGCGTCATTCAAACCTTTAACGTTTAACCT
>DLPX01000022.1:0-360 GCA_002477475.1 Proteobacteria bacterium UBA7447 | reverse complement strand
TCACAACACGTTGAACTGTTTGCTTGACATTTAACTTTGCACGACTATAGTTCGCCTGCAAGGAGTAACAAGAACATAGTTACTCCAATGTTTACCGGTACGCTTCCTCGTTTCATTAGATAAACGAAACTTAATGTATACGGGAGACGCAAAGTGGTATTGCTGACAGAGGCGGTGTGTCGATAAGCCAACAATGTGAACTTGAGTAACGGTTCGCAGGTAAATCAACCCTAAGCAGGAGGCCATTATGGCGGCGAAAAAGAAGGCGACCAAGAAACGAGCAGCATCAAAAAAGAAGGTAGCAAAGAAAGCAACGAAGAAGAAAGCAACGAAGAAGAAAGTTGCTAAGAAAAAAGTAGC
>DLPX01000005.1 GCA_002477475.1 Proteobacteria bacterium UBA7447 | reverse complement strand
AGTCTGATTCCTACGCAGATCCTCGCATCTGGGGTAACTACGCGATCGGCCTCGGTGGCGGTGCAAAAGTGATTTTCGAAATCATGAACGATGGGACCGACACTGATGGTGTTGGCATGCTTCGGTTCGACTTCTAAGATCAGTTGTTTAACCGGGCCTCTGGTCTGGTGTAAAAAGGGCGCCGAAAGGCGCCCTTTTTATTTGGCTATCAGGATCCAAGCCCTGTCGCCTGGTGCTAAACAGGGTAGGCTATTCTCCCGCGAGCGCTGCGCGCAGCGGCGCGAGATGCTTTTCATAGTTGCGCCAGCGCTCGGTAGAGCCGGTGTTGAGAGGTTGTCGCACCTGATAGAGACTTAAGGTATCCACTCTGCCCACGCTATCGTGATGGGAAAGACACGCGTCATTCCATGCGACCCCAAGGCTTTGCAGCAAAGGCCTTAAGACCCCCTCGGGGTTAGAGACAAGTTCTTCATAATAAACCGTCAGAAGCTGAGGACCAAGAAGCGACGACCAATGGGTCATCAGGCGTTGGTAATTCCTATAATAATGCCCGAGATCCGAGAGGTTATAGGCGAAATCGATCCCCGCAGGAAAAACCTGGAAGAAGTTTGAAAGACAGGTGTCAAGCGGATCTCGCACACAGTGTACGATCACTGTATTTGGGAAAAGCAGCGCCGCAAGTCCAAGATGCAGAAAATTCTGGGGCATCTTGTCGACTACTTTTGCAGCAGCACCTGATCTTGCGCTGAGTGCAGCAAGATAACCTTCCGCCTGGTCAGCCAGAAGGTCGGGTGCGATCTCCGCGATACATTCAGGCCAGGGTTTTTCACCCGACTCGGTCAACCCTTTCGCGGCCTGAGCAAGCGTGCGGAGCTCTCCTGCTGTCTCTATGTCAGGGTGCGCACAGAGTACCTGCTCGAGGAGGGTCGTGCCTGAGCGCGGCATCCCGACGATCATCAGCGGCGTGGCGGACGGATTGCCCTGCCCTTTGAGTTGGCTCATCAATTCCGGCGTAAAGGCGTCAATGAGTCGATCTATATGCGCTTCGAGCGCTTTTGAGTCAAAGGCAAGCTGGTCTCGGAAAATCGCATTGGCTTTCTGATAATGGGAAAACGCGTCGTCATACGCTTGGCAGTCATCAAGCGCCTTGCCAAGCGCAAAATGAACATAAGCCGCCTGGGAGGGTTGGGGTTGTCTGCGCTTTAGGGCGGCACGCATCCTTTGGATCTCCCCATCCTGGGGATCCTCATAACGCTTGGCTCGTGCCAGATTGAGCCAGGGTTGGCCAAAAAGCGGTTCGCGCTCCGTCAGATTTCTCAAAAGCGCCTGCGCTTCGGCCTCTTGTCCCAGAGACGCCAACACTTGCGCAAGATCGTTCTGGATATTCACGTCGTTCGGATAGGCCTTGGCGAGTTTGGTCAAAAGCGCCTGCGCAGTTTCAAGATCCCGCAACTCGTAGGCCAGTTGGGCACGCTGGATCTTGATCTCGACCGAATTGGGATGATGCTCCTGTGCTTCGTTACAGGCATCGCTCGCCTCCTCGATGCGATCCCAGGCCCTGAGCGCCCTCCCAAGCGACTGCCATAAGGGGATAGCGCCGGGATGCGCTGCACAGGCCTCGCGGAGGGTTTTCTCGGCGGTCTGCGCCTGCCCTCTTGCATCCTGCACCCTCGCCAGCGATATGATGAGATCAGGCTCTCCTGGCGCAAGCGAAAGCGCCTGTGAAAAAGCGGCTTCTGCACCGGCCAGATCGCCCGTCATCGCTTTGGATTCAGCGATCCCTGCGGCCACATGCGGATTATCCGGGCTGACATTATCAGCTTGGCTGAATGCCTTGAGCGCCTGCTCACCTTTTCCGGTCATGAGAAACAGCCTGCCCAAGCGGATCCATCCCGCAATCGCGTTTGGCGCGACGTCAACACCCTGTCGGCACTGCCGGATTGCCTGGTCAACTTTCCCCTGACCCAAGAACGCATCCGCCATAGCGAAATGTACATCCGGACCCTGAGGCGCCGCTTTCTCCACCTTTTTGAGACTTACGATAGCACGAGCAAAATCCCTCTGCTCAAGCGCCTTGATGCCCTTTTCCCAGGTTTTTTTAAGATGTGCGTTATCCATCAACTTTCCATTGTTCGACGGGCGAACCCGAACGCCCGTTCATGCAAAAAAGCAGTCCGATCACAAAAGGTCAAAGAGAATACTTCGCGTGACGGTCCTTGAGGAAAGTGTACATGGAACGCGTATTGACCGGCAGATCTGGATCCAGCTCAAAAATCCGGAACTGCTCGGCATGTTCTGTAAACGCAACGGCGGGATGATTTTCATCCATCCATGGAGAGCAGAACAATGAATTGCCATAGTCGCTTCCTGCGCGATTAATGCTGAGGAGGTAGGTCTGATTTTCCATTGCCCGCGTCGTGGCAAAGCTATGCCAGGTGGCGAAGGACTCGTCCCTGAAATAGGCCCCGCAATGCAGCAGCAGATCTGCATGGTGCTCCAGCACCAACGCCCGGGTCATTTCGGGGATACGGATGTCGTAGCAGATCAAGGGAGCGATCTTCCAGCCCTTGAGGTCGATGACGGTAATTCTTTCTCCGCGCTCAAAGAATTCCTTTTCGCAGGAGGCCCCATACTGACAAAGATGCATCTTGTCATAGCAGGCAGCGACTTCGCCCGCCCCGTTCAACATCACCTGACTGATCCTGAACCCGGTATCTGTGCAACGCGCGAAGCCAAATACCACCATTGCGTTGACGTCTCTTGCGAGTTCGGCGAAACGTGTGGCCGAAGGCCCGTCCAACGGCTCTGCAAGGTCATCCAGCATCTCAAAGGCTGCGCGCGAATATGTCATCGTACAAAGCTCTGGCAGAACGATCAGATCAACCGGTGCAGTGTCGGCAAGATAATTGCTGATTCGCTCACAAACAGCGGCAACATGCCGATCGCGATCCGCGGCGCAGACCCCACTGGGTATTGCGATTTGGCAACCCATCAGCCTCAGAGGATCCCGTTTTTGCATGGTTACCGTCCCGCCCGACCGAGATCTCCCTTAGAGCGCCCTCGGCAGAGAACCTGCCCTGATCAGGCCACCCAAAAGGCTTTTTCCAGATCGTCAAAATCCGAGGCGGGGCCTTCGAACTTGTTACGGCCAAGCTCCAGGACGTAAACATAGTCAGAGATATGCAGGGCGTGGCGGATTTCCTGATCCACCAGCAAAATGGTCAGCCCTTCCTGTTCGGTCAGCATCGTCAGCATCTCGTAAACCTCCTCCGAGAGCATTTTTGAAAGACCGGCAGTTGGTTCATCCACCAGCAGCATGCGGGGCTCTGCCATTAGGGTGCGACTGATTTCCACCATGCGCTGCTGACCTCCGGAGAGCTCTCCGGTGATCTGCTTGCGCTTTTCCTTCAGGACAGGAAATCTCTCGTAGTTTGCTTCGATTTTCTCAGCAATCTGTTTTTTGTCGTGTTTGAAAGTCCAGCCGCCGAGCTCGAGATTCTCCTCGACGGACATATCCTTAAAGATCCCCGGCTGCTGCGGAATATAGGCAAGGCCCTTCAGAATTCGATGATGGGTAGGCACATCAATGATGTCCTTCCCCTCCAACAATACCTCGCCATCGTTGGGGCGCAAAAAGCCGAACACCGCCTTAAGCGCGGTGGACTTGCCCACTCCATTGGCACCAAGAATCGCTGTGATCTGGTTTTTGCGAGCCTTGATATTAAGGGCCTGCAGGATATTGAGATCTTTGTAGTAACCCACATATAGATTACGCAACTCGAGGACGATATCGTTGTCGTTATCAGCCATCGGCAGGCCTCGTCTCGTCATCATGTTGTCCTGTCCCAGAGCGGTCTTCAGTCGTACCAAGATAAGCTTCGATCACGACGGGATCATTCTTGACCTTCTCGGGCGTATCATCGGCAATCAGGTCGCCGTAGTTCAGCACCAGCAGTCTCTTGCACAAGGCGAAGATCGAATCCATCTGGTGACTGATGATAATCATGGCCTTGCCGCGTTCGTTTACCCGACGGATGTATTCGTAAATCACTTCCATCAGTTTCGGGTGCACGCCTGCAAATGGCTCGTCCAGAATGATCAAGTCAGGATCCAGCATGAGCAACCGGCCCAGTTCCAGCAGTTTTTGCTGGCCGCCGGAGAGCGCCCGGGCATACTCATTGCGCAGGTGCGCCATAGTCAGAAAATCAAGTACCTCAAGCGCTTCTTCTTTTACTTCATTACTTTTGTGACTTCGCCCCTGCGCCATTGCAGGCACATAAAGATTCTCCAGTACGGTCATACGTCGAAAGGATCGGGTCACCTGAAAAGTTCGGCCGAGTCCGGCCTTGGCCACTTCAAACGAAGGCAACTGATCAATGCGGGTGCCGTTGAGGTAGACCGTACCGCTGTTTGGCTTCACTGCGCCATCCAGCACATTGGTCAGCGTTGTCTTTCCGGCCCCGTTTGGCCCAATGAGTCCAACCATCTCTGCGCCCCTGATATCAAAAGAGATGTCCTTCAAGACATGGTTGCCGCCAAAGCGCTTGTTGAGTCGGGAGACGCTGAGTTCGATCATGACTGCGTCTCCCGACGTTCGGTGTCTGCCGCTTCGTCAGAGCGACGCGCCACCGTCTCCGCTGCCACATGGCCGCGGGTAAAGAAGTCGATAATTGGTACCAGCAGCCCGTTTCTGGCAAACCGAAGTGTCAGCATCAACACGATGCCAAAGAACACCAGCCGCCAGAGAGTCATATCCACCGTCACACCGCCGATGGAGAAGTTCGTGCGCAGCATTTCCAGAATGAATTCGATCAGGATAGCGCCAATCGCCGCTGCGATAAAACTTTCAACACCTGCAATCACCGCCATCGCCACGACCAGGCTCATCTGCAGAATCATAAGATTATTTGGCGTAATAATCGTGACGTAGTGTGCATAGACCGTACCGGCCAACGCCGCCATGGATGAGGTCACGACAAATACCAGCACCTTGTATCGCGTGGTATTAACGCCCAGTGCGGCCGCTGCGTCCTGGTCTTCGCGCAGGGCACGGACAAAAAGCCCAAAGCGGGACTGGGAAAGCCAGTAAAGCACCGCAAGACAGCCCAGCAGTAAAAATAGCATCACAAAATACGGCGGAATCTTGTCTGTCTTGCTGAAGAAATGCCCGGCAATGGTGATGCCGTTTTCAAACAGGCTCGGCAGTTCGAGGCCGGCCTGACCGCGGGTGATCTGAATCTCGGCGCTGATGGTGGCGCGGAGGATTTCCGAAAAACCTAAGGTAAAGAGCGCAAGATACGCGGCGCGCAGACGCAGTACCAAAAGCCCGATCAAAAGGCCAAAAATGCCACCCACGATGGTGCCCAAAATAACGCCGAGCCACACCGGCATTGGCGTCACTTCGACCGTGCCGTTCCATTTGTCCATGGCCTGCGCGAGACAGTCCTGGGTCAATGTAGTCGAGGTCACCCCGATTGGATTCTTGACGATCAGGTAGTGGCCCCCGATTGCAAACTCGGTGCAAATCCCGGTGGGTTCCGGTGAGATGAAAAAATAATGGCAGAAAAGCGCAGTGGTATAAGCACCTAACCCCATAAAGGCCATGTGCCCAAATGAGAACTGGCCCGCATAACCTGCAAGCATTGACCAGCTGGACGCCAGAATGGCATAGAAAAAGCCAATGATGCAGATGTGCATGATGTAGTCATAGTTGCCCCCCGAATAGACGAACGGGAACGCGACAAAGAACGCCACGATGAGTGCGCCGAGCAGCTGAGGGACGTTTTGCCTTTTCAAAACTTGCCGTGCGCCCCACTCGCAAACTTTCTCCCGAAGAGCCCCATGGGCCGAAGCAGCAGCATGATGGTCAGGATGATCATCCCGTAGGCCGGGATGTAGCTCGATGCCTTTTGCGGATTGGGTACACAGCCTGTCCCGGCAGCTTCGACAAGTCCGACCAGCGTACCCCCCACAAAAGCGCCCGGCAAGGATCCTAGTCCTCCCAACACTACGATAACAAAAGAGCGCATCTCGGGAATAAGACCAACTACGGGCAACCATGAAAAAGCCTGGACCAGTACGGCCCCCGATAGGCCGGCAATCATACAGCCCAGCGCAAAAGCCAACATGTTCATCCGATTCGGATTAATCCCTGTGATGGCTGCCGCATCACGATCCTGACTGACGGCCCGAAGCCCCTTGCCAGTCCAGGTACGGTGCAGAAACAACAGCAATCCAATGAGCACCAAGATTGAAAGGATCGCCGCAACAAACCGGGGATTGGAGATCGATACGGTATCAAACAATTCCATGTTGCCCCGACTCGTCTTGATCAGCCAGGGATCCGAACTGTCCGGCAGCCGGATCCTTGGAAAATCAAAAAACCGTTTTACTTTCACGGGGTTGAAGCCTGCCAAGGCTGCGACCAGATAGGTAAGTGTGAAAGAAAGCCCGAAGGTGACGAGAATGCCGTATTCAACGGGCCGCTCAACGCGTCCGTCGTACATTGGCGTCAGGAAAAGCCGCTCAAAAAGCGCCCCCATGGAGAAAGTAATCAAGCACGAACCCAAAACACCGATGAGGGGGTGCGTGCCAGGAAACCAGACATTAATGATGTAATAGACCAGCATGCCGCCGATCATGTAGAAGGCGCCATGCGCAAAACTGACTATGCCAAGGATCGAAAAAATCAGCGTGAGACCCATCGCCATCAGTCCGTAAATGATGCCGATGATCAGACCATTGGTGATCTGCGACGCGACAAACGACCCGTTTGAGACACAGTTGTTCTCAGGATCTGCATTGGCGAATGCCACGGCGATGATGCCGATGACCACCAGTGACGACAGGGTAATCATCACACGGCCGATCTCGGGGCTTTTCCACCAGAGCGGTGCCAGCCCGAACGGACCGAACGCCGCGCCGATGAGCGAACCGCCTAACGTCGCGTTGGAGGTATCCAGATCTTTACGCAGATAGACTCTGCGAGTGCCGATTCCGCCGGTAACGCCCCAAAAAACTACCCAGAGGATGGTCCACCAGAAAATACTTGAGTACTGCATTGCTCAGATTTATTCCTGTCGACAGTCCCGCCACTTAGCGCAACAGATAAAAAGGGAACGGGGCGGACGTGAATCACATCCGCCCCGCTTTCAGACTAGATTAAAGAGAACGATCAGTTCCCGACGTAGATCGGATCACCGGTTTTGTAGACGTCCGGATACACAATCGTCATCGTATTTGAAGGCTCGCCCTCTTTCTGATACTGGACCATTGTGATCGCAGGATCAGGCCACTGATGCCACCATTCATCTCCTTTGCCGTCAGCGGAAGGATCCTTCTTGGTGCCATAGGGGAAGTAGATCTGCCCCAACGTGCCGTCATGGCTGATGTTCTCGAGCGCATCAACGATAGCATCCCCGTTGGTGGAACCCGCTTCGTTAATCGCCTGGGCCAGCACGCCGATGGAGTCATAGGCTTCCAGCGCATAGCTTTCTACACCGGTTTTGCCGGTTTTCGCCTTGTAGTCTTCAGCAAACTTGAGAGCGGTTTCGTTATACATGGTCTCCGGGACCCCGATCCTCGCCATAAAGGCCAGATTGCCATCAGGGACGTTTTCCCACCAGGATTTACTCTCAAGCCCCGCCTGGTTGGCGTGGAACATCATATCCATCGGACCAATCCCCGCATCAGCCGCCTGCTGCGCGTAGTTGTACCCCGCTTCACCTGTCAACAGCACGATCACGTAATCCGGCTCTTCGGCTTTCACACGCTCCACGATACCGGCAAAGTCCTGCGTACCGATATCGACACCAAAGGTGGTGCTGCTGATCCCTTTTGAGCCCAGACCCTTTTCGCACTCCGCCGCAGCAGGAATACCGTAGTCGGTATTCTCAGTCACGATGGCGACTTTCTTCACGCCAGGCGCTTGAGCCGCAAATTGCCAGATCACGCCGGACGCCCAGGAGCTGAGCGGTGCAATCCTAAAGATATACTTCTGCTTGTCGCCCGTGATGGTGTCGTTCCACGTTTCGGCAAAGACCACGGGGATGCCACGATCATTGGCAACGTCCTTACCCGCGACACCAACGGAACTGTGATAGCCGCCACCCACAGCCACGACGCCGTCCTGGGTGATCAGTTTTTCCATCAGGGCTCGTGCCTTCTCTGGCAGGCCTTCCGTATCAGCAATCACGACCTCAATGTCACAG
Source organism: Proteobacteria bacterium UBA7447 (assembly GCA_002477475.1). Classification (GTDB taxonomy): domain Bacteria; phylum Pseudomonadota; class Gammaproteobacteria; order Arenicellales; family UBA868; genus UBA868. The sequence goes on along the minus strand of DLPX01000005.1, from coordinate 6,642 downwards.
CCGAGTACGCCCCCGGAGGCATTGATATCCCGTTGCGCCAGAATCATCGCGTCACGCATGGCTTCGCCGCCGGTCACGGAGCCCGGAGCAGAAAGCGGAGCAAGGCCGCCAATCTTGATGGGGCAGTCAGCAGCCAACGCTGGGCCGCTCAGCGATACCAGCCCAAACAGGCCCGCAACGAGCCCAAGCGCTGACGTCAATTTACGCACTTTTTTCATTCCTATTCTCCTCACATGTTTAGTATCAGATTTTGGGTACAACCAGCTCGATACTTCCCAATCCTGGCCCACCCAGCTATTTGGGCTACTTTTTTAACTCGCCAAACCGAAAACGAACCAAGATAGTGGGAAACATTCTCAATTAGTTTCACAGTGGGGTCAATCCCAAAATAATGAAAAGCTAATATTGATCGAGATCTATAACGCCTGTTGTAATGATGGCCTCTTAGTTACACTTGGCCCGGTTTTCATCGCTTTAGAGGCTTTATGTCTGACAAATTACCTTCCATTGGCACGACTGATACGGTTCCGGATCGCAGCATACGGCAGTGGCTGCGTGACAACCGAATTGACGAGATTGAAGCCGTTATCCCTGACATGACCGGCATTGCGCGAGGGAAACTCATCCCGGCGCATAAATACAGCGAAGAGATTGGGATGCGCCTTCCAGAAGCCATCTTCCTTCAGACAGTGACGGGCGAGTACCCGGAAGACCAAAGCGCAGTGGATCCTGCGGACAAAGATATTTTCCTCAAGCCCGACCTTGACAGCTTTCGGCTCGTCCCTTGGACACAGGAACCTACCGCGCTCGTCATCCATGATTGCTTCTATGCCGACGGCAGTCCTGTTGAAATGGCGCCGCGCTACGTGCTGCAAAAAGTCGTCGATGCCTATAGAGAACACGGGTGGGAACCCGTCGTTGCGCCTGAACTCGAGTTTTACCTGATCAAACCCAATCCTGACGCGGATTACCCCCTGGAACCCCCGGTTGGCCGTTCCGGGCGTGCGGAATCAGGGCGCCAATCCTTTTCAATTGATGCCGTAAATGAGTTTGATCCCTTATTTGAGGATTTGTATGACTACTGCGAGGGACTCGACATCTCGTTGGAGACCCTCAACCACGAGGCCGGCGCTGCGCAAATGGAGGTCAACCTGCTGCACGGTGACCCCGTGGCCATCGCTGACCAGGCCTTTTTGTTTAAACGGACCGTGCGTGAAACGGCACTCAGGCACAAGATGTATGCCTCATTCATGGCCAAACCCATGGAAAAAGAACCGGGCAGCGCGATGCACATCCATCAAAGCGTCGTCTGTGCAAACACCAAGAAAAATGTCTTCAGCGACAAAAATGGAGAAGCCAGTTCGCTTTTTTATGCACATATCGGCGGGCTGCAACGCTTCTTGCCGGCTTCTTTATCCTTGCTCGCACCCAACGTGAACTCCTACCGGCGCCTGATCCGATACCACGCGGCACCCATTAACGTCCAATGGGGCCTGGACAACCGGACGGTGGGGCTTCGCGTGCCGGATTCCGGCCGTGAATCACGTCGTGTTGAAAACCGGGTGCCGGGTGCCGACGCAAATCCCTATCTGGCGATTGCCGCGAGCCTCGCCTGCGGGCTGCTCGGTATGCAGCAAAAACTTGATCCAAGCGCTCCCGTGACCGCGAGCGCCTATGACATGCCTTACGAATTGCCACGCAGTCTCGAGCAATCGCTGCAGGCGCTTGAGAACTCTGATGATCTCAAGGAGATGCTGGGCACACGGTTCGTTCAGGCGTGGAATGCTGTCAAGGAAAGTGAATATGACACCTTCCTTCAGGTGATCAGCTCCTGGGAGCGTGAACACTTGCTGTTGAACGTCTAAGTTCGCCCGGTGTTTAATTAAAACCCCATCTTTTTTCGGATTTCTTGGCGTGCAAAACGCGTTGACGCCGCAGATCTCTGACTTCTAAGATGCGAGTCTGAGTCAAGAAAACCCCCGCCAAGGAGTCTTACGTATGTCGCTTAGCACCGCCGAATATCAGGCGCTTGATCACGCCCACTTTTTGCATCCGTTTACCGATCACAAGCGAATGCACGAAACCGGTGCCCGAATCATTCAACGCGCTGAGGGCGTCTACCTTTGGGATTCCGATGGACATCAAATGCTCGATGCCATGGCAGGCCTGTGGTGCGTCAACGTGGGCTATGGACGAAAGGACCTCGCCGAGGTTGCACGCAAACAGATTGAGGAGCTGCCCTACTACAACAGCTTCTTCCAGACAGCGCATCCTCCTGTTATCGAACTCTCCGCGCTGCTTTCAGAGATTACCCAGGATCATCTGACTCACGTGTTCCTGACGAATTCGGGCTCTGAATCCAACGACACGGTTGTGCGGATGGCCCGCCACTTCTGGCAGTGCATGGGCCACCCTGATAAGCAGGTCATCATCAGCAGAAAAAACGCCTATCACGGCAGCACCATGGCAGGCGCCAGTCTTGGCGGCATGTCGTCGATGCATGAACAAGGCGGCCTCCCGATTCCCGACATTGTGCATATCGGCCAACCGTTCTGGTATCGGGAAGGCGGAGACCTGTCGCCCGATGAGTTCGGCAAGAAAGTCGCTAGCGAACTGGAACAGAAAATCGAAGAATTGGGCGAGCATCGCGTCGCGGCGTTTATTGCCGAACCTATCCAGGGTGCCGGAGGCGTCATTGTGCCGCCAGAAACCTACTGGCCCGAAATCAGCGCGATCTGTAAGCGTCACCAGATTCTTCTCGTCGCTGACGAGGTCATCTGCGGCTTCGGCCGCACGGGCGAATGGTTTGCCAGTGATTACTATGGCCTGAAGCCAGACCTCATGCCGATTGCCAAAGGGCTTTCTTCGGGATATCTCCCCATCGGCGGCGTGATGGTGGCAGATCACATCACACGGGTGATCATCGAAGAAGGTGGCGAATTTGCCCACGGCATGACTTATGCCGGTCACCCAGCTGCGTGCGCAGTCGCCTCCGCCAACATTCGAATTCTGCGCGACGAAGGGATTATTGATCAGGTGCGTACCGAAACCGGGCCTTACCTGCAAAAACGTTGGACCGAGCTTGCCGATCACCCTCTCGTGGGCGAGGTGCGCGGACTGGGATTCTTAGGCGCTTTTGAGATTGTTGCCGACAAAGAAACCCGGGCCCCGTTTGAGCCTTCGGGCAGTACCGGCGCGCTCTGTCGCGATATCGCGGCTGATCTGGGCCTGGTGATGCGGGCCGTTGGCGACAGCATGATTATCTCCCCGCCGCTGATCATGTCCAAGGACCAGATCGATGAACTTGTCGATCTCGCAGCAAAGGCGCTCGACAAAACGCTGGAGCAGGTGAGAGCCTAGGTCAACAAGGGGTTCGGCGTCGACACAAGATACTAAATTGGGGTTGCCAGGAGAGGCTTCACCTACGGGTCCGAAATATCCTAATATAGGAGGATCCGAACGATTCTAATCAGGATCACGGTTAGCAAGAATTCTGCGTAGTCATAAGAGAACTTAAGGAGGAACAACGATGAAAGATCTGAAAAAAGAAGATGTTGTAGAGCAACTCGCCACGGGAAAGATGAGCCGCCGGCAGTTCAACCAGAGCCTGGTGGCGCTCGGCGCGACGATGGTCATGATGCCGGTGGGCAGTCGTTCCGCTTTCGCGGGAAGCGATGATCATCCCACGGTCTTCACCTGGGAAGGCTGGGATGTACCGGAACTGCACCAGTCCTACCTTGCCAAACACGGCGAATCGCCCAACATGGCTATTTTCGGTGACGAAGAAGAAGCCTTCGCCAAAATGCGCGCGGGATTCAAGGTTGATCTCACTCAGCCCTGTACTTACAAAGTGCCGATCTGGAAAGACGCCGGCATTCTTGAGCCGATTGACACCAGCCGGCTCAGCACCTGGGATGACATTATCCCGAGCCTGAAAACCATTCCGGGCACCTATGAGGGCAACAACCAGTATTTCTTCCCAACCGACTGGGGGCTAACATCTGTGCTGTACCGCGCTGACCTCGCGCCTGAGTATGTTGATAACGAAAGTTGGGGCTTGCTCTGGGATCCGAAGTACAAAGGTCGCCTCTCGATGGCAGACAGCCTGATCGATGGTGTCATGGTGGCTGCCATTTATATCGGTGCTAAAGACCCCTTTAACATGACTGATGATGAAATGGTGAAAACCCGGGCAGCGCTGAAGGAGCAACTGCCGTTGATGCGCTACTACTGGACTAGCCCGGCCGACATTGAGCAGGCGCTCGCCTCTGGCGAACTGGTTGCGACCTCTGCCTGGAACTCGTCTTACGCTGCGCTCAAAAGGGAAGGGTTGGATGTGCGCTACACCAGCCCGAAAGAAGGCGCCATGACCTGGGTCTGCGGTTTCTGCCTGATGAGCGACCATGATCCCGCCAAACTTGACCGGATCTATGACTACCTGGATGCCTACGCCAGTGTGGAATCCGGCGTGTTTGCGCTGACCGAGTACGGCTATGGGCACGGCAACATTAATGCCTTTGCCAAAGTTGAGCAGGATAGCCCCGGGCTGTTGAAAGAACTCGGTTACTCGGTAGACGTTAACGAGACATTGAACGCCGGCATCTTCCAGGCCCCGATGGGCAACGAGCCGGCGCTGCAGGCCATGTTCGAGGAAGTCAAAGCCGGTATGTAAGCTATCGGTTGGACGTTCAGTAGACGTTGAGTAGAAGATGCCGGGCGAGGCCTCCTCGTCCGGCATCATGCTTTTGGCTCACGATTAACTTGCTGTCTGCAGGGCCAGCCGCTATTAAAATATTTCGTTCATGAGCAGATCAGCCACCTCTTCGCCAGGCATCAGTTTACGCCTGCGCCGGCGCTTCCTGGAGAGCGAAGCGCTACGTGGGTTCAGCCTGCTGTCGCCAACACTGTTGGCGATGGTGTTCGGCCTCGCCATGCCCTTGCTGGTCCTGTTCACCTTAAGTTTCTGGCTACAGGACTACGTTGACTTCATCAAAACCTTTTCATGGAAAAACTACGCCGATTTTTTTGCCAAGCCGATATACGGAATGATCCTGTTCAAATCGATCAAGATCTCCGGCATGGTAACCCTGGCGACCGTCCTGCTCGCTTATCCGATGGCGTATTTCATCGCTTTTCGAATCAAAACCAATAAGCTCGTCTGGCTGATTCTGATCACAGTCCCGTTCTGGACAAGTTATCTACTGCGCGTTTTCGCGTGGAAACTAATGCTGGGCTACAACGGAGTAGTTAATTCGGGGCTCAAGTCCATTGGGCTCATTAGTGAACCGCTTGAGTTTCTGTTGTACAACCCGATGGCTGTCACGATCACACTGGCTCATGCCTGGGCGGCTTTCGCGATCCTGCCAATTTATGTGTCGCTAGAGAAAATTGACCGCTCCCTGCTTGAGGCAGCGCGTGACTTGGGTGAAAACGCGTTTATGACTTTTGTCCGAGTCACGCTGCCGCTTTCCCTGCCGGGGGTTATTGCTGCGAGCCTTCTGGTTTTCATTCCGACCGTCGGAGATTACGTTACGCCGTCGCTGGTCGGAGGACCCAGCGGAATCATGATCGGTAACATTATCCAGTCGATGTTCGGCAAAGCCTTCAACTGGCCATTGGGTGCCGCCATCTCTGTCATGGTGATGCTCACGATAACAGCGATGGTCTGCGTGCTTCTCTGGGGCACGCACCAATTCCGAAGGAGGGTCGCATGAACGTAAATCGGCCCTGGTGGCGCCCTGACGGCTTTGCCGTCTACGCGGTGATCTACCTGACCTTTATCTACCTCCCGGTATTGTTCCTGCCGCTGTTTTCATTCAATAAATCCAAGTACATCGCGTTTCCGCTGAAAGGTTTTACGTTCCAGTGGTACGAAAAAATGATCAACACGCCCGACTTGCTGGAAGCGCTGATGAACAGCGTAAAAGTCGGCGTCGCAGTAGCTGTTGTAAGCACAATGTTCGGTCTTCTTGCCGCAAAAGCGGTTACGCGTTACCGGATACCAGGCCAAGGGCCTGTCTTGGGATTTATCATGGTGCCTCTGGTGATTCCGGGCATTATTCTGGCGATTGCGCTGTTGATCCTGATCACTCAGCTCGACATTCCGCTGTCACTGTGGACTGTTGGTTTTGCCCACATGCTGTTGTGCACCCCATTCGCGATGCTGGTTCTAATCTCCCGAATGGAAGGCTTCGATAAGAGCCTTGAGGAGGCAGCACTTGATCTTGGCGAAGGCGCCTGGATGACATTTTGGCGAGTGACTTTTCCTATCGTGTTGCCGGGCATTATCGCCAGCCTGCTGCTCACCTTTACAATCTCTTTCGACGAATTCGTATTGGCATTTTTCCTCACCAGTACGGATCCGACACTGCCCATTTATATTTGGAGCTCGCTTCGTTTCCCGACCAAAATTCCCCCCGTCCTCGCATTGGGCGCTACGATCTTTGTTCTATCCTTTGTCGTGGTGTCTTTTGCTGAATGGATCAGGCGCCGGGGTGTCAAACTTGAAAGCAGTTCAGGAATCTGATCATGAGTGACCCGATAATTTCATTCCAAGGCGTGAGTAAGCGCTTTGGCCAAGTCACGGCGGTAGATAACACCTCTTTCGATATCCAAAGAGGTGAATTCTTCTCGCTGTTAGGG
>DLPX01000088.1 GCA_002477475.1 Proteobacteria bacterium UBA7447 | reverse complement strand
GAGAGTATTTTTAATCGACTCATTTCTCGGCTTTCCAGGCCGTGGATTAGTGGTTTCCGAACCGGCGGTGGGTGTGGTCACCAGCAGTCCCAAAGACCATTCAGGCCATGATCACATCGGACACAGTCATGAACCCCTTGGAAGTTTCGCAGAACGATCAGATCCCCACAGTTACCCTGACTGTCCTAAAAGATCCGATGTCAGGCTGGAATGCAAAAGTGGTTGTTGAGCATTTTCGTTTTGCTCCCGAAAACGCGAGTCAGGATCACGTCGCAGGAGACGGGCACGGGCATCTGTACGTCGATGGCGTAAAAATCAACAGGCTTTACGGTGACTGGTACCACCTTGAAAAACTTACTGCTGGAAGCCATACCGTCATGGCCTCTCTCAGCAGCAACGATCATCGTGATCTGACCCATAACGGACAGGTCATCGCGCACAGCGTCAGCATTCAGGTCGACTGAGACAGACTACTTCCACTTTTGGGAGATCTCTGATCTCCCCACACTCTAGAAGAATTGCCGGCGCGGCATATCCCGGCGCCGGCATTACGGAAGCACTATGGTGCCTCCGAATACGACTGGTCAGTATCGACCGCCGCCACCCCCGTGACGAGGCCTTTCTTCCCGGGGCCGTGCTTCGTTGACCCGAAGCGCTCGACCGCTCACTTCGCGGCCATTGAGTTCGTCGATCGCTTTGTTTGCGGCATCATTGCTCGACATCTCAACAAAACCGAATCCCTTCGACCGGTTGGTCTCGCGATCGATAATCAGTTTGGCACTGCTGACGTCACCGAACTCGGCGAAAAGTGCACGGAGGTCTTCCTCGGTAATGCCGTAGGAAAGATTGCCAACATAAATATTCATAAAAAGTCTCTTGTCATTTCATCGGGAGTTACTTTTGGCACCGCCACTACTGATTTCGTAGCGGGCAAAGGCAGGTAATGAATGGAATAAAACGGGAGTCGGAAGAACTGGGTGACGTCTTTGTGGGCGTTGTGCAGGTCGACAGGCAACCGCCTGTGCCATTCGGTTAGCGGGCCAAGGGCCCCGAGACCGAGACAGTAACCGAGTAAAAACCATAAATCAATTAATATTTTTATCGATTTTTTCCCGTTTTTCATAGATTCACGCCTGATTCGACCGCTTTGGCGATAATTGAGCATCAAAGCAAGGAAAGACCAATGACGCGTGTGACAGATGAAAGTACCTTCCGGCGCCGGCGTTTTATCGCGGGCGCGCTGGGATTGGGGGCAATCGGCGCTTTTTCGGGGCTGCGTTATGGCGGCGGAGTGTCTGTTGCCGAAGAGACGCAGCCGCAGCAGGTCGCCAGCGCGGACAGCAGTATGCTTGTCTTACAAGAATCAGGTGAGCGGCTCACCACCAAGTACGCGGCGACGCATTACAACAATGCCTATGAGTTCGGCTGGGACAAGACTGATCCTTACCAGAAGTCGGGGGCGTTCGAGCTAAAACCCTGGCAGGTGACATTCGACGGACTGTGCGCGCAGCCTGGCACCTTCGATCTGGATGATCTGATGGGGATGCCGTTCAGTCATCTGGAAGAACGGATCTATGATTTCCGCTGCGTCGAAGCTTGGTCGATGGTGATTCCTTACAACGGCCGTCCTTTGGGCGACATTCTCAAGGTCGTCGAGCCGCTTGGGTCAGCGCGTTACGTTTCCTTCACCAGCGTCCTGCGTCCCGAGCAGATGCCGGGCCAGGCTTCGGCCTTCAGCACATTGGACTGGCCTTATGTAGAGGCGTTGACGATCGAAGAAGCCATGCATCCGCTGACCTTCGCCACGTTCGGCGTGTATGGCGATCAAGTCCTGCCGCAAAACGGCATGCCGTTTCGGATCACGGTGCCCTGGAAGTACGGATTCAAGTCGCCCAAGTTCGTCGTACGCGTGACGTTTACCGAAACCCGCCCAGACGCCACTTGGCATATTGAGAATCCGCGCGAATACGGCTGGTACAGTAACGTCTATCCTGACATCTCACACCCTCGCTGGAGTCAGGCCACCGAAAGACGGATCTGGAACGAGGGCGACATCGAGCGGATTCCCTCACGCCTCTACAACGGTTATGCCGAAGAGGTGGCACACCTTTATCCCGGTGACCGCCAGCAGTACCGTTGATCCGTGCACTGGTGCATCTGGCGCTGGCCGCGCCGCTTTGTGTTCTGGGCCTCGCCTGGCAGCGTCACGCGCTGGGCGTTGATCCGCAGAAAGCCCTGATTCTCGAAAGCGGAATCTGGACGTTCAATTTACTGATGCTGGTGTTGCTGCTGCCGATCGGGGCACGTTGGGCCGGGTGGCCGCAATTGCTGCGATACCGTCGCGCTGCGGGGCTTTGGGTCTTCACTTATGCAACCGCTCACTTCATTTTCTTTTTGTCTTTTTATCTCGGCTGGGATTTTGCCCGTCTCGCCGAAGAGATCGCCGAACGTCCTTATGTGTTGCTCGGGTTTGCGGCCTGGCTGGTGCTGATGCTGCTCGCTGCCACCTCAACCCGTCAGGCGATGCGGTGGCTGGGACGCAACTGGAAGCGCCTGCATGCAGGAGTGTATTTCGCGCTAGCGTTTGCCGTCGTGCATTACCTTCTCATGATCCGCAGCGAGTGGGCGTGGCCCGTCAGTTACGCCGCGATTGCACTGGTGCTGCTCACATTACGGCTGCGCCGGATGCGCCTCCCACAGAACTGACTTCAGGTGAGGCGATCACGCGCCCGTTCGGCTGATTCAGGATCCAGAAAACCCCGCAGGGTGGCTTCGGTTTCAATTGCCATTGCGCTCTCGAGGTCGGTGCCGGCCGATTCGCGAAGCGCCTGCTTGAGGTCGCGCACTGGTCCTTGCGGCAAGGCGGCAATGTTGGCGGCAAGCGCGTGTGCCTGTGCCGTCATGTCATCGGCCGCGACGATCTGCCAGTCGAATCCGAGCATCGGCACGTCCTGGGCGCTGTAACGTTCTCCCAGCAAAATCATGCGCCGGGCTTTTGCGGTGCCGATCTGCTGAGGCAGAAGACGGGTCACACCGCCGGTGACAAAGATCCCCAGTGAGACTTCAGGAAAGAAAAACCGGGCGTTGTCGGCCATCACGACAAAATCGCAGTTGATAACCCACTCCAGCCCGCCGCCAACAGCCCACCCATGAATGCCCCCCACGACCATCTTGCGGTTAAGACAAAGCGCTCGGGTCACGTCCTGGATTTTTTCAATGTACGCCCGGGTTTGGGCTGGGGTACCGACCTGGCTTTCAAATTCCTTGAGGTCATCCCCCGCACAAAATGCGCGCCCGGCTCCCGTCAGCACGATAACGTGGACCGCGGGATCAGCGTTGGCCTGACGGAGCGCGACAAGCAGATCCGACAGCAGTTCGGGGTTGATGGCGTTAAGGCGGTCGGGGCGGTTCAGCGTAACGGTGGCGACGGCATCGCTCACCTCATAGAGCACGGTATCGGTCATTGGCGGTAGTCCTTGATCAGCCGGCGGGTTTTGCCCTCGGTACGCTCAAGAGTACCCGAAGGCAGCAGCGTGAGTGCCACACCCAGGCGAAGCGTGTCAGCAAGACGCTGACGAATCGTCTCATACAGATCGTCGTTGGGCGCTTGGTCGTGCAAGAGTTCCACCTCAAGCGGCAGTCGGTCGTAGGGTGGGGGATGGGCAAGGCGAATGCGGTATTCGCCATTGAGCTCGGGGCAGGCATTCACGGCGGCGGCCACCACCGAGGGAAAGGCATTCACCCCACGGACCACGATCATCTCGTCAGTGCGACCAATGACCCGAAAACGCGACGCTCCGCGTCCGCAGGCACAGCGGTCGGTTGCGGTCAGCTGGATGAGGTCTCCTGTGCGAAAGCGCAGCAGCGGCTGGCACTCCCGATCAAGATGGGTCAGCACCAGTTCGCCTTGGCTGCCCGCTTCCCATGGCACTACAGTCTCTTCGCCCGGCACCACGAGTTCCGCTAGTGCGACATCAGTCGCCATAAAGTGCAGATCGTTCTGTTCAGTGCATTGGCCGGCAAAGTTGCACAGAAAATCACTGACCCCGTAGTTGGAGTTCATGGCCCGCATGCCCCATGTCTCATAAAGGCGCGCACGAAACGCGGGATCATCCAGACCCGGCTCGCCGCCCATAAAGGCTTTGCGAAGCCCCAGGGATTTGGGCTCGAACTCAGGAAAGTGTTCCCGCAGCACTTCAGCCAGCCGTGACGGGTAAGAGGGGGTACACGAGATGGCATTAATGCCGAGCTCCCGAATCGTGCGGATCAAAAGTTCGGTTCCGCCCGTGCCAAAGGGCACCACCATTGCCCCTGTTTCTTCAAGGCCGAGGTGATCCGTCACTCCGCCCATCCACAACTGGTAGTTGAGGCAGTGGACCACGGTATCTTCGGGCCCGAGTCCCGCTGCCGACTGGGCCCGGCCCGCGATCTCGGCCTGCAGTTTGGCGTCATGCGCTGAGAGCGCGAGGTTCATCGCCTGCCCGGTGGTGCCCGAGGTGCGATGCAGCCGCGTCACGCTCTCGGGCGAAGCCGCCAGGTAACTGCCGAAGGGGGGATGTCTCGCCTGATCTTTGCGCAGGTCTTCTTTGTCCGTAAACGGCAACTCGGCAATGCCTTCGAGCGCAGCTGGCAGGCGCAGTGGTGCGTCGCGATGGTGGCGCTGATAAAAAGCAGATGCAGCAAGACGCTCGCGCTGGATCTGCCATCTTGCTTCTCTTTGGGCCGCCAGGTCTTGCGGCAGGGTAAACTCAGCTCCGGGCGTGCAGGGCATCTGGCTTAGCAGGTGTCAGTGTTTATCGAGCCAGAAGCCGTCAGGGTCTTCTGCAAAGCGGCCAAGGTACGGCCCATGACCCCGGTAGCCCATCAGGTTTTGTACCGTGCGGGAAAATTCTTCGGCGCGCTCGCGAGGCACCGTCAAATAATGGTTGACCTCCTGGCGCAGCCAGCCGAGCGCATAGGTCGTGATGATACCGACCCGTGGCTTTGTGGAATGGTTGGCACCGCCACCATGCCAAGTCGAGCCCAGATAAAAAAGGGCGCTGCCCTTTGGCATTACCGCCTGCACGGAGGCGCCATGCTCACCGTCCGTGTAATCGGCTCGGTGACTGCCCGGCACCACATGGGTGGCACCGTTCTCATTGGTGAAGTCCGTCAGCGACCACATGACACCCACCTGCCATTCAACGCCGTCAATGCGCATTGGATAGATGACATCATCCTGGTGCAGTATCTGGGCATCCTCCCCGGGGAGGATTTCAATGCCGGTACTGCTGCCGATACGGTAGTTGGTGCAGTGGGGCAGAAGCACGGCGTCCAATACAGAGAGGACGTGCGGGTTGGCAATGAGGTCCGCCGCGCGCATCGAGTAAGCAAGTGTGCTGGCAAGGCGGTGCGTGGCATAACCGTTGAAGTCGTCTTCAAACTGCCGGCCGATCGAATCAAAGTGCGGCTGCAGTTCATCCGCCACCTCGGTCACCAGCCCGGCAGGCGCAAGATCGGTCACGAGGATAATGCCGTCTTCACAAAGTGCTTTGGCCTGTGCTGCCAGGGAGTCGGATGGGGAAAAGGTCTGAATGCTCAAGAGAGTTAAAGTGGCTTCGCAACTGACGTTATCATGCTCGAATTCGCTGCACCCTGATTTCAGTTAATAACTCTACCCCGGCTTTAACAATGATGGCTACTACCCTGCACCTGGCGGCGCATTTCCTGTTGCCGGGCCTTGTGGCATGGCTGTGTTTTCGATCACGCTGGCGCGTTGCCTGGCTGATCATGCTGGCAACGATGGCGGTTGATCTTGATCATCTTCTGGCAGATCCCATCTTCGATCCACAGCGCTGCAGCATCGGTTTTCACCCGCTGCACAGTTATCCGGCAATTGCCCTTTATGCCGCCGCACTCGCCGTGAAGCCACTGCGCATGGTGGCCGCCGGTTTTTTGATTCATATGCTGGTTGATGGCAGTGACTGCATCAGGATGTCATTGGGCCTCTAGGCGAAGGGCAAACCGGCCCAGATGATCCTTTTTCACCGGAAAATATAAGAAAAACGTGCGAAAGTTCCAAGAGCCATAAAGCCGCTCTTATTAACAGTAAAAAAAAGTGAATATCGCCTGCAGGGCCTCGGTGCTATTCTGCGCGCGCCTGGATAGCTTTTCTCCTTATGGTATCCAGACTCCGCCCTGCGCTGGTATCTCCTCCCCCCAATAAGATCCAGCGCGGGGCATTTAATTGCCTGTGCCGCCCCAAGCGGGCGACTATCTCTTAGAGCCCCCTTGCCAGCGGTGACCTCCAGCCCCGGCCTCGCTTTCGACGTCTTGCCCCGTGGACCGATTCGAGCGGCTTGTTGAGCCGCCACAGCAGCCTCGCCTCTCTTTGAAAGAGTGCCTGTTCTTCGGGATTCAGCCCCAGCTTCGGGTGGTCTGGGGGCAGGCTGTTGGCACATCCCTCGTCGGCAATGCGCATGATTTCCTTGATAGGTCTTGTCTTCATGGATGGGTTGATCGATGCCGGAGCAGGCGAAGTATGCGGGACCGCCAGGCTCACCATGTGAACCTCCCCCAAAGCCAGAATCACCCCTATGACATAGTTGGCCGGCCTGCGCCCGTGCGTGGATAATGCAGGGGCCATGAGGGTATTGGAGAAACCCCAGACATGAACACCGATCTGCTGCTCGTACTGGTGATTGTGCTCGCCGTTGCCAATCTGGCGCTTGTCGTGCGCCTGATGGCACGCGCGTCATCAAACAACGCCGAACGGGCGGTGCGCGCTGAGCTGCGCGATGGGCGCGAAGAAGCTGCCAAGCGCAGTCATGAACTTCGGGAGGAGGTTTCAGGCAGCCTCGACAAAACTGCCCAGACGCTCTCCACCACCGTTGGCCAGTTGGGCAATGTTCAGAAACAGCAGCTCGAGAGCGTCACCACACAGGTACAGGCACTGGTCGAGACCAACCAGCAGCGCCTTGAAGGGCTGCGCGCCACCATCAGCGAGCAACTCGGCGAGATGCGCGAGGCCAACGAGAAAAAGCTCGAGGAGATGCGCCGCACGGTCGACGAAAAACTGCAGGGCACGCTCGAAAAACGCCTTGGGGAATCCTTTCAGCAGGTCCGCGAACAACTCGACGCGGTGCATAAGGGTCTCGGCCAGATGCAAAGCCTCGCCACCGGCGTGGGCGACCTTAAAAATGTCCTGACCAACGTCAAGGCCCGTGGCACCTGGGCGGAGTATCAACTCGAAGCCATCCTTGAGCAGGTGCTGACGCCCGAACAGTTCGATCGCAACGTGGCGACCCGCGAAAACTCCAGCGAGCGGGTTGAGTTTGCTATCCGCCTGCCCGGCAGAAGCGATGATCCCAACGACTGTGTCTGGTTGCCGATCGACTCAAAATTTCCCCAGGAGGATTACATCCGCCTGACCGAGGCTGCCAAAAGCGCCGATACCGAAGCCGTCGCCCAGTCCACCCGCGAACTCATGCGTTCGGTAACGCAGTCCGCCAAAACCATCGCCGATAAGTACCTCAACCCACCGCATACCACAGACTTTGCGGTGCTCTACCTGCCGACGGAGGGACTCTACGCCGAGGTGTTGCGCCAGCCGGGCATGGTGAGTCAGTTACAGCAGGATTACCGGGTCGTGGTGAGTGGCCCGACCACCATTGCGGCGCTCCTTAACAGTTTGCGCCTTGGGTTTAGATCGCTGGCGATCGAGCAGCAGGCCAGCGAGGTCTGGCAGGTGCTGGCGGCAGTCAAAACGGAGTTTGGCAAGTTTGGTGAAGTCCTCGACAAGGTCAAGAAGCAGCTTGCCACGGCCAGCAACACCATCGACCAGACGCAGACCCGCACTCGGGCCATGGCCCGCCAACTGCGCAAGGTCGAGCAGTTGCCCTCGGGTGAGAGCGATGAACTGCTCGAGTTCCTCCCCGAGGATGAATACGAAGACTGAGCCCCATGCGCTTTAAAGGAAAATCGGCCCTTGTCTGCGGTGCCGGCGGCGGCATCGGGCTCGCCACGGCCCGCGGGTTGCTGAGTGCCGGGCTCAATGTTGCGCTCGCCGATATCAAAGATGAGCCCAAAGGGCTTGCCGACGGCCCCGGCCGCGCGAGCTACTACCAGGGAGATCTCAGCAACGAAAACTTTGTCCGTTCGGTGGTGGAGCAAACGGCTTCCTCCCAGAGCGGCATCGATTATCTGGTGAACACCACCGGCGTACTGTGGTTCGGGCGCGATGCTTCCGTGACCGAGATGGATATGGACCTTTGGGACCAGGTGTTTGCGGTCAATCTTAAATCCTTTGCCTTGAGTGCACGCCACGTGGTGCCGCATATGCAGGCCGGCAATGGCGGGGCAATGGTGCATATCGCGTCCATTGATGCACTGCGTGGTGATAGCAAGCCCCAGGATGCCTATGGCGCGGCCAAGGCTGGCGTCATCCGGCTTTCCAAATCGCTGGCGATCCAGTTTGCTGCTGACGGCATCCGCTCCAACAGCATTCTGCCGGGGCCGGTGCGCTCACCGATGCAGTCGCGCTGGGAAACCAACCCAGAGTCCTTGAGCGCATTAAGCGCGCATGTGCCGCTCGGCAGGGTTGGCGAACCTGAAGACATCTCAGCGGCCTGCCTCTTTTTGCTCTCGGAAGATGCTGCCTTTATCACCGGCACCGAACTCGTGGTGGACGGCGGCTGCACCGCGTTGCCCTGACCCGACGCGTGGATACTGAAATCACGGATGAATTCCAGCAGGTGCTGGATCTCTTAAGCGTCGCGACCCCGCCGGTTGTCTTTGTCACAGGCTCTGCCGGCACCGGCAAATCCACCCTGATCGATGTGCTGCGCTACGAGCTCGACAAGAACCTCGTCGTGGTCGCGCCCACCGGGGTGGCGGCCCTTAATGTGCAGGGCCAGACGATCCATTCGCTTTTTCAACTGCCCCCCGGACCCCAGCCTCGTGCCAAGCGCATCGCCGGGGCGGCCAAGGACGTCGTCGAAAAAATGGAAGTCCTCGTGATCGACGAAGTCTCGATGGTCAGGGCAGATCTTCTTGATGCCATCGATGACTCTCTTCGCCTGAATACCGGCAGGGCAGGCGCCCCCTTTGGCGGCAAGACCTTAGTGCTGGTCGGCGACATGCATCAGTTGCCGCCGGTGGTGGCGGGCGCCGAGGAGCAGCGCCTCTTTGAAGAAGCCTATGAGTCGCCGTACTTTTTCAGCGCGATGTCTTTGCGCGAACTGCCGATGGTCACCGTAACGCTGACCCGGTCTTTCCGTCAGGCCGATGCTGAGTTCATCCGCCTGCTCGATCACATCCGCGCGGGCACCGATCTTGACGACACCGTTGAGCAGCTGAACCGCGTGGTCGAAGAAGAAATGATCCCTGAGGAAACGCGCCTGGTGCTGACATCGGTGAACGCCCGGGCGCGTCAGTTTAATGAACAGCAGTTGGCGCAACTGCCGGGTGAGGCGTGGACCTTTGATGCCGAGGTCAACGGCGACTGGCTCGATAACGAATCGCAACTGCCGTCGCCTGCAGAGCTTCGGCTCAAGGTTGATGCGCAGGTCATGTTCACCAAGAACGGTGAGGAGTGGGTTAACGGCTCGCTTGGCCGGGTCATGCAGCTTGAGGAAGACTTCATTGAGATTGAACTTTTGGGTGATGAAGATTTGGGCCAGCATGTTTTTGTCGAGCGCGAATCCTGGGAGCGCTACCGCTATCAGTGGGATGAAAAACGCCGCCGCGTTGAGACTGAGTCTGTCGGCAGTTACACACAGTTTCCATTCATCCTGGCCTGGGCGGTGACGGTGCACAAGGCCCAGGGACTGACCCTCGAGCATGTGCGCATCGACCTTGGCCGGGGCATGTTTGCGCCGGGCCAGGCCTATGTCGCCTTAAGCCGCTGCCGCACCCTCGACGGCATTTCATTCAACCGCCCCTTGAGTGCGGGTGATATCAAGTGTGATCCAGTGATCCAGTCCTTTTACCAGTCGATCGACGAAAGCGGGGCGGGCGACTCCGCCTGAGCGCGAGCAGTAAAATCAGATCCATTACCCGCAGCGGTTTGTGGCAATCCGGCCGCCAATGAGGAGAAAGTCCATGGCCTCCCCGATTCCTTCCATTGCCCTTGAGCCGTATCCGCGTTATTCCGAGGAGGAAATGCGCTCGCGCGCCGAGGCGCTGTACGACACCCTCAATACGCGCCGCACCGTCCGCGATTTTTCTGATGCGCCAGTGCCGCGCGAGATCATTGAATCCTGTATCAAAACAGCCAGCACCGCGCCCAGCGGTGCCAACCAGCAGCCCTGGCATTTTGCAGTGGTGGGTGATCCAAAGATTAAGCGGCAGATTCGCGAGGCTGCCGAGGCCGAAGAGCGCGCCTTTTATGAACACCGCGCCTCAGATGAGTGGCTAGCTGCGCTCTCGCATCTTGGTACCGATGCCGAAAAGCCCTTTCTGGAGACAGCGCCTTATCTGATTGTGGTGTTTGCTCTGGTCAACCGTACCGATGAAAAAGGCGAGCGCACCAAGCACTACTATCCTTATGAGTCCACAGGCTTGGCAAC
>DLPX01000026.1 GCA_002477475.1 Proteobacteria bacterium UBA7447 | reverse complement strand
TATGGGGTGGGTTCAGGGCCGAACAAAACCAACAAACGCTTGCAATAGTTGTAAGTGGGGTACTAGATTAGAGTTGCAACAAACAAATTTCATGTTGAGAATTTCGAAATGTCGGAGCATCAACTAAACGTTCTTGGAACAGAGCTACAGATTTGTGGATTAGATCCAATAACAGGATATTTTAGAGATGGACTTTGCCGCACCTGTAGTAACGACGCAGGGTCTCATACAGTTTGTGCAATTGTTGATCTTAAATTCTTGGAGTTTTCTAAAAGCCAGGGAAATGACCTAATGACGCCGCGACCCGAATTTCAATTCAAAGGCCTTAAGGAGGGAGACCCTTGGTGTTTATGTGCAGCTAGGTGGGATGAAGCACGTTTGGCGGGTTGTGCTCCAAAAGTTAAGCTTACCGCAACTAACGCTAAGGCCTTAGAAGTCGTCTCTATTTTGCATCTTAAGCATTACCAAATTGACCTGAGCTGAAGAAAGTGCCTATGGGTTTAGTGGTAGCACGAAGTCGCAAATGCCGCCAATCAACCGGGGGGTAGAAGTTATCCGCGGTTAATCGGCCAGAAGACTATATCTCAACTTCGCTAACCGACTATTAAGGGGATAGCAAAAACACCTGCCAAGACGATGAATAAAGTAATCAGGATTAATGCTATACCAAGTCCTGCACTCATGTGGACGATACTAGAAATGTCTGTTTTTATCCCGATTGCCGTGATCGCTATGAGGATGAACCACGTCGACGTATTGATTAGCCACCCATAGACATAAGAAGGTAACACTCCTGTCTGCGCGATAATCGCGCAGACAACAAAACCCAGGATAAAAAACGGGAATTGCACTGTTCTGAACCTTATTGGCCTGGCCTGACTCCCCGACGTAAAGAACAGTATCAAGAGCACAACTGGTAACAATGAGACTCTTATCATCTTAATGATAAGTGCCGTCAAACCTGCTTGATCACTTACCGAATAGCCAGCACCAATTACCTGCGCTACGTCATGAATACTTACTCCTAAGAGAAATCCTACTTCAAAATCAGATAAGCCAAAGCTGGAGAACGCAATTGGATAGACCACCATTGCAAGAGTGGATAGCAGCGTAACTCCAATAATAACGATCCGCAGTTCTGCATTCTTCGACCTGCTTTCCGGGAGTAGCGATGAGATTGCCACGGCAGCTGAGACGCCACAAATAGCCACAGCTCCGCCCGATAGTATCCCGAACGACCTTGTCTTTTTTAGTATAAAACTAACAACTAGACCGAAGACTATTGTTGAAATCGTAATTAATATAACGATGAACAATGACTCTGGACGTAGTATGGATGGCTTGATCGACGCAAGATTGAAGCCTAGCAAGACAACACCAAATTTAAGAACATTCCTCTCACAAAATGATATCCCTTCAACACATTTCTCGTTTGATCCGAGAAAATTAACGCCCAGACCGAACATGAGTGCAAAAAGTGGGGCTGGAGCAGAATAATGGTCAGCTAAAAATTTACCAGCGATAGCAATTACGACCGTAACAAAAACACCTCGAAGAAGAGATTTATCTTGTATTTTTCCAAGAAAGTTAAGTTTTTGCTGCATTGGCCTCCTTTATCTTAACTAAGTCGAAGAAAGTGGTGGAGGCGGCGGGAATCGAACCCGCGTCCGTAAATCCGCCACACACCGGCGACTACATGTTTAGTCTGTCAACAGTTTGACCGGACGTCCCCCGACAGACAGGGTGACGGACGGCGAGCCCGCTTAAGTTTGGCGCGGCGGGTCACGAGCACCCCGTCACGCGAGCCCATGTGATTTGATCCCTCTTATCCCAGCCCATGGGCGAGCCGGGGGAGAGACTAGCGGGGCTTAAGCCGCCAGGGCGTAGTTGTCGTCGTTGGCAACTAATAGTTTGCAGTTGGATTTACGAGGAGATCTGCACCTCGACATGCTCCGATGGCTTTGTAATCCACGTCGAAACCAGGTCGCCCCCGTTTCTTGATCGATGATTGCCGACGGCAATTATATCGTAATCCAGAGATACTTTCTTCGGAAAATCAGTCAGATAAGGCGTTTGTGATTATCGGTTCAGCTTCATCAGACGATGCTGGTCACGGTCCCACTCGCGCTGGCGGATGCTGGCGCGCTTGTCGTGCTGCTTCTTCCCCTTGGCGAGGGCGATCTTGAGTTTTGCCCGGCCTTTTTTCCAATAAAGCGATAACGGCACCAGGGTGTAGCCCTTTCGCTCGACGCCCCCGATCAGCTTGCTGATTTCATTCGCGTTCAGCAGCAGTTTGCGGGTACGTGTGGGGTCAGGAGAGATGTGACTGGAAGCCGCTGGCAAGGGAGAAAAGTGGGCCCCAAAAAGATACAGTTCGCCCGCGCGGATGATCACATAGCTTTCCTTGAGTTGTGCGCGGCCCTCCCGCAGGCTCTTGACTTCCCATCCATGGAGCACAAGACCCGCCTCGAATTCCTCTTCGATAAAGTAGTCATGCCACGCTTTCTTGTTGCGGGCGATACTGTTGTCTGACTTGGCCTTGTTCGCGGACATCGGAGTTGGTTGCGGTTTAGAAGTGCTTTTGAGCGTTCTTCGCATTCTAAGGGCTCGTGCGCCATCTGGTGTTCGAGCGGGTTCTATAATTAGTGTTTTGACTGATCCCAAATAGCCCGTGGCCAAAGTTCAGCGCTCCCTGATCGTTCCCTACAGTGCCCATGAGATGTTCGCACTGGCCGGCGAGGTGGACCGGTATCACGAGTTTCTGCCCTGGTGCAGTGCATCTGAGGTCCTGGAGTCCACAGAAGACACGCTCCTTGCGCGGGTCGATATCAGCTACAAGGGCTGGAGCACCTCGTTTACCACCCGCAACCGGATCGATCCTGATGCCCGGATCGGCATGACCCTGGAAGAAGGGGTGGCCTTTGACACGCTTGAGGGCATGTGGCATTTCAAGGTGCTGGATGCATTGGCATGCGAGGTGACGCTGGAAGTGGACTTTTCCCTGTCGGGGCCGCTTGGCAACAAGATGCTGGGTCCGATCTTCAGCCGCATCTGCGCGGAACTCATTGACGCATTCGTGGATCGCGCAAAGGCGCTGTATGGAGAACGCGAGTTTGCTTAATGTGACGGTGGTCTACGCGCTGCCTCAGGAGCTGTTCCAAGAGGCGCTGGAACTGCCCCCCGGCTCACGGGTCCGCGATGCACTTGCACAGTCCGGTGTTTTGGAAGCCTTCCCGGATATTGATATCGAGAGCGCACCGCTTGGCATGTTTTCCCGTCGGGTGGAGCTCGGCACGCCGCTTGCCGATGGCGATCGGGTTGAGATTTATCGACCGCTAAAACTGAGCCCAACCGACGCGCGCCGACTTCGGGCAGAGAGGAGACGGGTCAGTCGTCCGAAGGCGTAATCTTGTCCCACAGATTTGAGAAAAAGCCAGGACTGTCCTCCTCAAGATCAGGCTCAATGGCTCCAGGCAGGCCGGCGCCCTCCACAACTTTTCTCACTACCTGATCATTTTCAAACCAGATACTGAGTCGATACTGGGTTACGGGCTCTCCTTTGGCGGGATCGAGACTGTAGAAGTAGTCCCATCGTTGCGCATGGAACGGATCCTCGATAAGCGGCGTACCCAGAATGAAACGCACTTCGTTGCGTGGTGTCCCCGGAGTAATCTTCTCGATTTGTTCTGCACTGATTACGTTACCCTGTTGAATTTCTACCCGATAACTGCGTACGCAGCCGCTGGACGCCAGCAGTGAGGCTCCGATAAAGAAGCAGAGCAGGACTCTTGGCAGGGAAACGATGATACTCATGGGCCGCATCATACCGGATGAAAAATTTCCATGAGGTGGTCAGGCATCTGTAAGTGATTTTTGCATTGCGATTTCATCGCAATGATCAAACTTGGGACAGGTAGCGCAGACCCCAAACACTTTCTCAGGAAGGCTTTCCATCGAAACAATCTGATAACCCAACTTGCGAAAAAAGCCCGGCACGTAAGTCAGGGCGATCATCCGGGTTAGTCCGAGTTCCCGGGCCATCTGCTCGATGCCATCCACCATTTGCTGGCCAAGACCCTGTCCGTGATGACTGGGATGGACCGCGAGGCTGCGCACTTCCCCCAGTTCCCGAGTAAATATTTCAAGTGACCCACAGCCGCAGACCTCTCCATCGGCTTCAGCAACCAAGAATCCCCGGAGACGTTCATTGATCTCGTCAGACGAGCGTTCGAGCAATCGTCCATCCTCGGCGTAATCCTGGAGCAGCGAGTGGATGGACGAGACGTCTGATGTTGTCGCAGGGCGAATCAAAGCGGTCATGTCACGGTTCGGGAAAGTAATTCTTCTGCGTGGGCACGAGTTTTGGCGGTAATCTCGACACCCCCCAGCATTCTTGCCAGTTCCTCAGTGCGGCCGGTCGAATCGAGGGTGTCCAATTCTACCTGCGTCGCATCTCCAGAGAGTTTTGTGACGCGAAGATGATGCTGTCCCTGTGCAGCGACTTGGGGAAGATGGGTGATGCACAGAATCTGCCGGTTTTGTGCGAGCGCTCGCAGTTTCTGACCGACAATATCGGCGACCCGGCCGCCGATGCCGACATCCACCTCATCATAGACGCACGAAGACGCCGGAGTTGCTTGGGCGACGGTCAGTTGAATGGCCAGGCTGACGCGGGAGAGTTCTCCTCCGGATGCTGCCCGCTCAAGGGGTACGAAGGGAAGGTCGGGGCCCGACTGCAGCTCAAAATGCACGTTCTCAAGACCCCATGGGCGGCGTTCACCGGCGTCTTCTTCGCGCAACGTGATGCGGAAGACCGAAGCGGCAAGCCCCAAAGAAGGCAGCTGGTCATTGAGCTTTTTCTCGAGGTGTTGCGCTGCTTTTTGACGCGCCTTAGAAATCAATTTAGCCTGCTTGTCATAGATGCGCCGCGCTTTATCGAGTTCCGCTTCGAGCGACTGTGGGTCATTGACTGTGGCTGTCAGGGCGTTGAGTTCCTGGGACATCTCATCCAGCAGCGCTTTGAGCGCCTCTGGAGGAACACGGTATTTGCGCCCGGCATCGTGCAGCGCGCCGAGGCGCTGATTGATCCGCTCGAGTTCATCAGGCTCTACGGCGTAATCGTCGCTGTACCCTTGCAGTGCTGCGACGACTTCAGCGAGTTGCGCGCCAAGACCGTCGACCTGGTCGGCTAGCTCGGAAAGCCGAGTATCAAAGGTGGCAAGGTCGTTCAGTCGTCCGGCGGCTCTGGTCAGAACCGAAGAGGCAGACGCCGTTTCCGCCTGGTCAAGCTCCTGAAGCAGTTGCCACGTTCCTTGGGCGAGCTCTTGTGTATGGGAAAGGCGGGCATGTTTTTGGCCAATCTCCATATATTCTTCAGGGTCGGGCCCAAGCGCATTCAAGTCATCAACCTGATGGCGCAGCAGGGCTTCACGCTCGCGGTGGGTATCCAGGCCAGATTGGGCTCTATCGAGTTCCGCGGTCAGTTGAGAGATTTGCGAGGCTGACTCGGCCAGTGCCTCGACGTTCTCCCGAATGTCTGCACTGTCATCAAGGACGGCACGCTGGACTTCTCGCTGCAGGAGTCGGTGATGTTCATGTTGGCCATGAATGTCCGTGAGCAAGGCACCGATTTCACGCAGAGACTGGATCGCGACAGGACGGCCATTGATAAATCCGCGGGAGGCTTTCTCGGGGTAGACCAGCCGTCGCAACGTGCACTCGCCATCTTCCCCCGACAGCTCCATTTGGGTAAGCCAGTCGCGCGCCGATGCCAGCTCGCTGACGTCAAAGTCAGCCTGAATCTCTGCGTATTCCGAACCGCCGCGGACCAGGTCCCCCGATGCGCGCCCTCCGAGCAGCATCGCCAATGCATCAACGACGACCGATTTCCCTGCGCCGGTCTCTCCGGTGATTACCGTAAAGCCGGGGTCGAAGGAAATCTGGACATGTTTGATGACAACGAAATCACGGACATCGATCCAGTTGATCATTGTCTGATGCCGGATCAGCCCCAGCCCAGCTTGGAATGCAGCGCCTTGTAATGGCTGTGACCCTTTATTCGGATCAGCCGGGCACAACGGTCGGCAGGGGTAATCCTGAGGACCTCTCCTGGCTGGACCTCTGCAAAATCCAGGCCATCGATAAAAATGTAACCCCGTTCGTTATCCGATTCGACAAATTCGATTTCAATCTCCGAATGTCCATCGAGGACAATCGGTCGTTGACCGAGCGTATGGGGACAGATCGGCGTTAATACGATAGCCGGAAGCAGCGGATGGAGGATAGGACCGCCAGCAGACAGAGCATAGGCTGTGGATCCGGTGGGCGTTGCCACGATGACGCCGTCGCCCCGGGTCCGGCCGATAGTCTCTCCGAGTACGCGAGTGTCGAACTCGATCATCTTGCCCGTTGCCCCTTTGGACAGGACGACATCATTCAGCGCTAGCCGCTCGTCCTGGAGTTCGCCCTGGCGCACGAACCCCGCCTTGATCATCATTCGTTCTTCAATCTCGAAGTCGCCAGACAGCATGAGATCGATATCGGCCGCAAAACGGTCTGCAGGAATATCTGTAAGAAAACCCAGCCGACCCATATTGATACCAATCACAGGAAGGTCGACCTGAGCCAGTGCGCTCGCCACATGGAGCATCGTGCCGTCGCCGCCCACCACCACACCAAGATCAATTGCCTCGGCGAGCGATTGGCCGCTTTCGCCAATGCGAAGTCCTTGTATCTCCTGATGTGTGGTATCGCCCAGCAATACGGTGCAGCCCCGTTGCTCGAGGTGCTCCCGGATGTTGTTCAGGGTCGCTTTGACCGCTGCGTCTTGATAGCGTCCGAACAGGCCGATGGATTTAAAAATCATAGTTTTTTTAAGCCGGTCGCCGCCGGTCAGGCGGGTTAACCCATCAAGGTAAACTGATTGCGGTCGAATCATCCGGTGGTATGATTACAACGATATACAAAAATCTTTCGGCGACATTTTACCTTCATTTCTTGGCAGCAAGCGTGTGACAGAACCGGTTGAAAATCTGCAGCATCTGGAACTCAACGATCGGGCACGGCACCTGCTGAAATTCCTTATTCGCCGCTATGTCAGCGACGGGGAGCCCGTGGGATCCCGAACCCTCTCGCGTGAATCGGGTCTCGACCTTAGCGCGGCAACGGTGCGGAACGTGATGTCCGACCTTGAGGATCTGGGACTGATCCGCGCGCCTCACACCTCAGCGGGGCGCGTACCTACTCAGCTGGGCTACCGGGTTTTTGTTAATAGCCTGTTGCAGGTCCATACCCCGGTGAAGTCCAGTTCGAAGGAAATTGTTGACGCCTTGGCGGGCGCGAAAGATGCGGACGAACTGCTGGAGTCTGCTTCAGAGCTGCTGTCGGACATCACCCAGTATGCGGGGGTGATCATGTTGCCGGGATCCGACAAGGCAAAACTCCGTCAGGTTGAGTTCCTTGAGCTCTCCGAGGATCGTGTTCTCGCGATCCTGGTGACGGATGATGGTCGCGTCCAGAACCGTGTAATCTTTCTCGACAAGACTTTGTCAGCGAGTGAGCTCGTCGAAGCAGGTAATTTTTTCAATTCCCGTCACGCTGGGCGTACGCTTCAGGAGGTGCGCCACCGCTTGCTGCTGGATATGCAGCGGGACAGCGACGAGATGAACCGTATGATGCGTACCGCTGTCGAGATGGCGAGTCAATTGCTTGACGAGGAGCCCGCAGAGGAGGGCGTCGTGGTCAGCGGTGAGACCAAGTTGCTGGGCATCCCCGACTTCGATCAGTTGGGCAAGCTGCGCGAGATTTTTGATACGTTTAAGACCAAACAGGATCTGCTGAATTTGTTGGACAAAAGCATGGGTGCTAGCGGCATCAGCATCTTTATCGGCGAGGAATCGGGATACAGTGCCCTGACCGACTGCAGTGTGGTCACCGCGCCTTATGAGGATGAAGGCCGGTGTATCGGAGTCATCGGGGTCATCGGGCCGACGCGAATGGCCTATGAGGAGGTCATCCCGGTAGTCGATGTTACGGCCCGCGTGCTCGGCAGTGCCCTGCGCGGACTTCACTGAGTCTGTTTAGCCGGTACCTGGCCGGGCGGGGTTGAAAATCCCGCCTCGACCCCCAGATTAACCGATAATTCAACTTGTGCCACTTCCGCAAAGGAAAACTTTGTCTATGACTGTTGGTAAATCTGAAAAACCAAGCGACAACCCGGCCTCGGAGACTTCGGCAACTGCTTCTTCCCATGAATCGGAAGCGAATGAGAACCCGGAAGGCGACCAAACCCTGGAAGCATTCTCTCGCAAGGACGGTTTGCCTACAGACGAACATGACTCCGCAGGGTCGGACGCCGAAACCGGCTCTGCCGTTGATTCGGGCGAAGAAGATGAGGCAGATGAGTGGGAAGCGCTCCGTGCCGAGAATGCGCGGCTTCGGGATGAATCTCTTAGGGCCTATGCAGACGCGGAAAATGCGAGAAAGCGTGCCCAGACCGAGATCAGCAACGCCAGACGGTTTGCTCTGGAAGGCTTTGCAAGTGAACTGCTGAATGTGCGGGACAGTCTGGATCTCGCGAAATCAGTTGACTTGGATGGCGCCGAGGGCGTGGTAGAGCGCGTTGTTGAAGGACTGGAGTTGACCCTCAAACAGTTGGATTCGGCGTTTGAGCAGTTTTCGGTCTTTGAGATCAGTCCTGAAGTAGGCGATAAGTTGGATCCGGAATCACATCAGGCCATGACGCTTGCGCCATCATCCGACGTTGCGCCGAACCATATCTGTCAGGTGATTCAGAAAGGCTATCGGCTACACGACCGACTGCTGAGGCCTGCGAGGGTCATCGTGGCCAAGGCACCTGAAGGTGAGGATTAGAGCAAAAAATCCTCCCCCGGCGCTTGAAAAGGCCTGAATTAGCCCCACTTAATTAATAGTTTCGTTTTTATACGGTATTTCAAATACCGCGTTTCAGGAATTTGAGGAAAATGACATGGCAAGCATTATCGGTATTGATTTAGGCACCACGAACTCCTGTGTCGCGGTGATGGATGGCGGCAAGCCCAAGGTTCTGGAAAACAGCGAGGGGGACCGCACGACCCCGTCCGTTGTCGCGTTCAGTGTCGACGACGAAGTCCTTGTCGGCCAGTCTGCCAAGCGTCAGGCGGTCACCAATCCCCACAACACTATCTTCGCTTCAAAGCGCCTCATCGGACGTAAATTCGAGGAAGATGTGGTTCAGCGTGATCTCGATCTCATGCCGTACAAGATTGTGAAGGCAAAAAACGGTGATGCCTGGATCGAAGCTAAGGATAAGCAAATGGCGCCACCTGAGGTCTCCGCCCGTGTGCTTCAGAAGATGAAGCAGACGGCAGAAAGTTACCTCGGCACCGATGTGACAGAGGCCGTGATCACAGTGCCCGCTTATTTCAATGATTCACAACGCCAGGCCACCAAAGATGCTGGTCGAATCGCCGGACTTGAAGTCAAACGGATCATCAACGAGCCTACCGCAGCGGCTTTGGCTTATGGCCTCGAAAAACAGCAGGGCGACCGCAAAATCGCGGTATACGATTTGGGCGGCGGCACCTTTGATTTCTCGATCATCGAGATCGCGGATGTTGATGGGGAGCATCAGTTTGAAGTGCTCGCAACCAACGGTGACACCTTCCTCGGAGGTGAGGATTTTGACCGTCGGCTGATTGATTATCTCGCTGACGAATTCAAGAAGGATCAGGGCATGGACCTGCGCGGCGATGCGCTTGCCATGCAGCGCCTGAAAGAGGGGGCAGAGAAAGCCAAGATTGAGCTGTCTTCCAGCGCGCAGACCGAAATCAACCTGCCCTACATCACTGCAGATCAAAGTGGACCGAAGCACCTAAACCTTAAGCTGACGCGCGCCAAGTTTGAGTCGCTGGTGGATGACTTGATCAGCCGGACGATTGATCCGTGTAAGACGGCACTCCAGGATGCGGGCCTTTCCGCTTCTGAGATCGACGATGTCCTTCTGGTCGGCGGCCAGACCCGGATGCCGAAGGTCCAGGATGCGGTGAAGGAATTTTTTGGCAAGGAGCCTCGGCGTGACGTCAACCCGGATGAAGCGGTGGCGATGGGCGCAGCGATCCAGGGCGGAGTGCTTGGCGGTGATGTCAAAGACGTTCTGCTACTGGATGTGACACCGCTGTCTCTGGGTATCGAGACACTCGGTGGCGTGATGACCAAACTGATCGAGAAGAACACAACTATTCCTACCAAGGCGAACCAGGTGTTCTCTACTGCGGATGATAACCAGACTGCTGTGACCGTCCATGTGCTTCAGGGAGAGCGTGAAATGGCTCAGCACAACAAGTCTTTAGGACGGTTTGATCTTTCAGATATTCCGCCTGCACCGCGGGGAATGCCGCAGATTGAAGTCACGTTTGATATTGACTCCAACGGGATTCTCCATGTGTCGGCAAAAGACAAGGCCACAGGAAAAGAAAACAAGATCAAGATTACTGCAGGCTCGGGTCTCTCGGATGAAGAGATCGAGCGGATGGTGCAGGATGCGGAGACCCATGCCGAGGAGGATCGCAAGGCGCGCGAGCTGGTAGATGCACGCAACCAGGGCGAAGCCATGATCCATACGGTCAGGAAGACGCTGTCGGAAGCCGGCGACAAGGTGGAAGACGCGGAGAAGGCAAGCATCGAGAGCGCGATTTCTGATCTAGAGGAGGCGTTGAAGACAGAAGACGTTGCCGAGATTCAGGCAAAGACCAATGCCCTGATGGAATCCAGTCACAAGATGGCTGAGCAGATGTATCAGGAGCAGGCAGGGGAGGCCGCGGCGGAAAGCGGTGCAGCGCCCTCAGGCGAAGCCCCGACAGGTGACGACGTGGTCGATGCTGAATTTGAAGAAGTTAAGGACAAGAAAGAGGACTGAGTTTTTCCTGGGGTCTGCGTTGCCGGCCCATACAGTCGCGACCTGGCAGAGCCGGCACTTCGTGGTGCCGGCTTTTGCTGTTGATCAGGTTTTGGAACAAGAGAACTATCGGACAGAGTTATGGCAAAACGGGATTATTACGAGGTACTGGGTGTAGATCGCTCAGCTGCCGAAGCTGATCTCAAGAAAGCCTATCGCCGGCTCGCAATGAAGTTCCATCCGGATCGCAATCCGGATGACGAGGGAGCGGAAAGGTCCTTTAAAGAGGCAAAGGAAGCCTATGAGGTTCTCGCTGATCCGCAAAAGCGCGCGGCTTATGATCAGTTCGGTCACGCGGGCGTAGATCCCTCTGCCGGTGCGGGAGGGGCGGGTCCCGGTGCGGCGGGTTTTGGCGATATCTTCGGAGACATCTTCGGTGATATCTTTGGAGGGGGCGGCCGGCGCTCCGGTGCGGGTCGGGGAGCGGATCTGCAGTACACCTTGGAACTGTCTCTTGAGGAAGCGGTTCATGGTTCCGAATCACGTATCCGGATTCCCTCTCAGGTTCGCTGCGATACCTGTTCAGGCTCGGGGGCCCGCCCAGGGACCTCGCCAGTCACCTGCACCACCTGTAACGGCCAGGGGCAGGTAAGAATGCAGCAGGGATTTTTCTCGATCCAGCAGGCCTGCCCTGATTGCCGTGGCCGCGGCACGGTGATCCAGTCGCCGTGTAGTGACTGCAGCGGCAGTGGGACGGTTCAGAAAACCAAAACGCTGCAGGTCAAGGTCCCCGCGGGCGTGGATGAGGGCGATCAAATCAGGCTGGCCGGAGAGGGGCAAGGCAGTGCGACGGGCGGAAGTGGAGATCTGTACGTTCAGATCCGAATTCGCCAGCATCCTATTTTCTCGCGGGATGGAGATAACCTTTACTGTGAGATGCCGGTCAGTATTGCGATGGTGACTCTGGGTGGAGAGATTGAGATTCCGACATTGAGTGGCCGCGCACAACTCAAAGTGCCGCCTGAAAGCCAGTCGGAGCGGGTTTTCAGACTGAAGAGTAAGGGCGTTAAGAATGTGCGCTCCGGCGCCGTCGGGGACCTGTTCTGCAAAATCAAGGTGGAGACACCGGTCAATCTCAACCGAAAGCAGAAAGACCTGCTGCGTGAATTTGATGACATGCTGAAAGCCGGTGGTGAACGGCATTCGCCTCGGGAGAGTTCCTGGGCAGATCGACTCAAGAGCTTTTTCACAGCTTCCTGATCTCGCCGGCGAAGGTAAAGCCTCGGTCGAAAAAAGGCGTTCGCAATAGACTCCCGCCGCGCCGCGCGGGCCGTCAATCAGTTATCCTTGCGGTTTCCTTTGCAGCGTATTTGGGCGAGACCGCTTGATCACCGTTACCCAGACTCCATTGCCCGGGGTGGTTATCGTAGAACCGCGCGTATTCGAAGACGACCGCGGCTTTTTCATGGAAAGCTTCAAGGCCAGTGATTTTGCCGAGGCGGGTCTTCCCACCCATTTTGTGCAAGACAATCATTCGCGTTCCACCAGGGGGGTGCTACGCGGATTGCATTATCAGCACCCCTCCTGGCAGGGCAAACTGGTCCGAGCGCTGGTGGGTGAGATCTTTGACGTTGCAGTGGACATACGCCGAGATTCCCCCCACTTCGGCGAGTGGTTTGGGGTGACACTTTCTGCATCCAACCGAAAGCAGTTATACGTTCCCGCAGGTTTTGCCCATGGGTTCTGCGTTGTCAGCGAGGTCTCCGAGATGGCCTATAAGTGCACGTCACTTTATATGCCGGAAGATGATGCAGGGGTGCTCTGGAACGATCCTGATATCGGCATCGAGTGGCCGATCTATGATCCCATCCTGTCTGGAAAGGATGCCGTGGCGCCGAGGCTGTCTGAACTCCCCGACTTGTCTGTCGGAGACTAGAAGGTGCGTATCCTTGTTTTTGGCAGGGTGGGACAATTGGGTTCGGCGCTTGCCGAGTTGTTGCCTTCCCATCATGTCGTGACATTTCTCGATCAGCCTGACGTGGATCTTGCCAGGCCCGAAACGTTGCCTGATCTTATTGGTCAAAATGAGCCGGAGTTGGTCATCAATGCGGCGGCTTATACCGCAGTGGATAAAGCGGAATCCGAGCCGCAGCTTGCTGGGCTTATCAACGCGCACGCACCGAGAGTGATGGCAAAGACCTGCCAGACTCTTGGGATTCCGTTAATACATTATTCCACTGATTATGTTTTTGACGGTACTGCTTCGACGCCGTACACCGAAGAGGCGCCGGTGTCACCCAAAAGCGTCTACGGCAGGACCAAACTGGACGGAGAAGAGGGCGTTGCCAAAGAGACCGATCAGCACATTATTTTGCGAACCGCCTGGCTGTACTCCCATATTGGGCATAATTTTCTCAAGACGATGCTGCGCATCGCATCTGAGGGAAAGCCACTACGCGTGGTTGACGACCAGATGGGCTCACCCACCTTTGCCTGGGATCTTGGCATGGCGAGTGTCGCGTTCGTGGATGCCCTGGAAAGCGGCCGGGATGATGTTTACGGAATTTTCCATGCGACCAATGCCGGGGTGACCAGTTGGCATGGGTTTGCCCAAAAGATCTTTGAGCTCGCTAAGGCTGAGCAAGTGGATCTCATGGCGATCCCGACGGACTCCTATCCTACGCCGGCACCGCGTCCTGCATATTCGGTTCTCAATGGCGGTCGTCTGAAGCGGGTGGTGGGCGTAAAAATGCCTGATTGGCAAGATGCGCTGACCCGGTGTATCGCCCGCCTTTGAAAGGAGGTCGGGTCTTGGAAAAATCGCCTATGATTCTGGCCGTGGACACGGCCACTGAGTCTTGCTCAGCTGCATGCCTAATGGGTGACCATGCGTATCAGCGCAGCGCGATGGACCCGCAGGGGCATTCCCGATTACTGCTTCCGATGATCGAAGAGGTACTGGGCGAGGCCGGCATCTCTAAAAATGCCGTGGATGCTGTGGCCTACGATGCGGGGCCGGGGTCTTTTACCGGGATTCGGATAGGCGCCGGAGTGGCCCAGGGCATTGCGCTGGCTCTCAACAAGCCGATGCTGGCAATCTCGTCCCTGATGATACTGGCCGAGGGGATTCGGGACCAGATCAAGCCATCAGACCGAATTGTGGCAGCGATTGATGCCCGAATGGAGCAAGTCTATTGGGGCTGCCTTGAGAGCGATGCCGACGCATCCGGAGGCTGGCACTGGCAGGAGGAGCCGAGGGTCAGTAATCCAGAATCCTTAAGAGAGTACGTCTCTGGGTGCGTGGGTGTTGGTAGCGGCTGGGATCGCTATGCCTCGGTGTTTCAGGCAGATGCAGATTGCGTCTGGCATGCCGGTGCGTTTCCCCAAGCGGGTCGTGGCGCACGGATTGCCATTCGGTTACTGAATCAAGGGGCGAAAGGGGAGTGGCATGAGGCCGCACCAGCCTATATTCGCAACGACGTGACCAATTAGGGCAGCCCCGGGAGAGGGCCGACTAGAGCCGGGAGAGGTTTACGGTGCCGCTGGTTTCGACAGAGCAGGTGCCGGTGTTGCTTTTCCAGACACCGCTATACGACCCGATCAGGGAAGAAGACGAACCCGTCAAGGTAAAGGTCACGCTATCTGAGACTGTTGCGGTGTCAATGGTTGCGTCGGCAATGGCGCCTGATCCGCCGCCGCCTGAAAAGAAGACGCTTGGGGCGAGTACATATCCCGATCCCGGATTAGTGATCACGACTCCCCCGACCTCGCCCGCTGTGTCTCCTGTGCCCAGTACGGCGTTACCTTCGGCCTTCGTGCCGCCGCTAGGGGGTTCGCTGAAACTGACTACCGGTACGGATGTATAACCGGCGCCGCCAGCAGAGATCGTGACCGCACTCACTCCACCGGTGGCCTGGGCCGAACTGATAGTCAGGCTGACCGTGCCGTCGTTGCTGTTTTCCTGATCAGCCGTCAAGGGATTGTCCCCCGTGGTATTGGCCGGCGCCTGAACGGCGGTGCCTGTCAGGTTTCCTCCGGAAATACATGTGTGGCCCGTGATGCTGATCGTGCCGCTCACGGTGCCTCCACCATCAGACAGGGTCATGGTTGCCGCTCGTGCCGCTCCGGTTTCATCGCTTATGGTGCCGGCCCAATGACCTGAGACGTTGAATGCCTGATTGAAGACGCCCCCGCTGCTGCCCCCGCTGCACGCAGCCAATCCACCGGCGGCCAACACTGCTATCAGCATTGCAGTAATGGATTTTGCAGTTTTCATTCTGTTGGCGGCCAGAGGGGTCACAAAGATACTTTACCCGATCTCAGGTCTTGCGCCTATGATGAGGCTGCTTTTCCTTTGCGGTTACAACCAGCGCAATCAATCCAGGAGCTGCTTTTTCAGGAGCTCATTGACCGCTTGTGGGTTGGCCTTCCCCGAGGTGGCTTTCATGACCTGTCCGACGAGAAAACCAATCACTTTTTCCTCTCCCGCGCGCACCTGCTCCGCCTGATCGGGAAAGCCCGCTATCACGTCGTTTACGGCCTGGGCGATGGCGTCGGTATCCGTAATCTGGGTCAATCCCCTGGATTGGATTAAGGCATCCACATCACCGTCGTTTTCACCCTCCCACAAGGCTGCGAAAACCTGCTTGGCTATCTTGCCGGACACTGTCTTGTCCTGGATTCTGCAAATCAACTGGCCCAGCATTGCGGGTGTCACAGGACTGTCGGAAATGCCGATATCGTTCTTGTTGAGCCAGGACATCAATTCGCCGTTGATCCAGTTCGCAGTGAGGCGTGATTCACCCTGCGCATGTTCGACAGCGGATTCGAAATAATCGGCAATCTCACTTTGTCCGGTCAGTTGCGCAGCGTCGTCTTCACTCAGTTCATGTTGAGCTACAAAGCGGGCCTGTCTTGCATCGGGCAACTCGGGTAACTGCGATCTGACTAAGGCAAGATCCGCCTCGTCGATGACGAGCGGCGGCAGATCCGGGTCAGGGAAATAACGGTAGTCATGTGCTTCTTCCTTGCCACGCATGGGCCGGGTCAGATCTGCGTCAGGATCGTAGAGGCGGGTCTCCTGCACGATCGCCCCGCCTGTCTCGACCACCGAGATCTGCCGGTCAATCTCATGATATAGCGCGCGCTCGACGAAACGGAATGAGTTGATATTCTTGAGTTCAGTACGTGTCCCGAGTGTGGTTTCTCCACGCGGCCGGATAGAGACATTCGCATCACAGCGGAATGATCCCTCCTGCATGTTGCCGTCGCAGATCTTCAGTGTCCGCACGAGCGTGTGAAGTTTCTTCAGGTACGCAACCGCTTCAGCAGGAGAGCGAAGATCCGGCTCCGAGACGATTTCGAGCAATGGCGTCCCTGCCCGATTCAAATCAATACCCGTCATGCCATCGAAGTCCTCGTGAAGGGATTTCCCGGCATCTTCCTCAAGGTGGGCTCGTGTGATCCGGATGGTTTTGGACCCCGCATCGGTTGTGATCTCAAGGCTGCCTCCGCTCACGACCGGAATTTCATACTGGCTGATCTGGTAGCCTTTGGGCAGATCCGGATAGAAATAGTTTTTTCGGGCGAAAATGGAAACGGGATTGACGGTTGCCCCGACCGCGAGGCCAAAAGTGGCCGCCATCAATGCCGCCTGGCGATTCATCACGGGGAGTACCCCGGGCAAACCGACATCCACGGCACAGGCCTGGGTGTTGGCCGACGCGCCATAGGCGGTCGAGGACCCAGAGAAGATCTTGCTCTGAGTCATCAGTTGTGCGTGAACCTCAAGCCCGATGACGCACTCGAATTCCATGCTCAATACTCCGCCGGCATGCGCTGATGCCAGTCTGTTTCCTGCTGCAGTTGATGAGCCGTGCTCAAAAGCGAAGCCTCATCCATAAATTTGCCGATCAACTGCAGGCCCACCGGCAACCCGGCTGTATCAAAGCCGCACGGAACCGACAGCCCCGGCAGCCCCGCCAGATTGACGGTATTGGTAAAGATGTCGTTGAGGTACATCGCAACCGGATTCTGGGTTTTTGCGCCGAGCGGGAACGCGGTGGTCGGGCTGGTCGGACCAACAATTACGTCGCATTGCTCAAAAGCGGTTTCGAAATCCTGGGCGATAACGCGCCGGATTTTCTGCGCTTTGAGGTAGTACGCGTCGTAATAGCCAGCAGAGAGTGCGTAGGTACCAATCAGTATTCGACGTTTGACCTCCTCGCCGAACCCTTCGGCACGGGAGTTCTCATAAAGGTCGACGAGTTCCTCTGCGTGTTCAGAGCGATGACCAAACCGTACGCCATCAAAGCGCGAAAGATTCGAAGAGGCTTCTGCGGGTGCGATTACGTAGTAGCAGGGAATCCCGGCGGGACTGTTAGGCAGGGAAACATCGACCAGTGTTGCCCCCAGCCTTTCCAGCACCGCGAGGGATTCGCGCACTTTCTCAAGCACCTCTGCATCAACCGAGGTATCGAAAAATTCCTTTGGCAGGCCAAGCTTCAGACCACGTACTTGCGCACCCAGCAGGGTTGCCATATCCGGTGCCGGAGCGTTGATCGAAGTGGAATCCCGAGGATCAAATCCCGCCATACACTGGAGCATGAGAGCGGCGTCTTCTGCGTTTCTTGTGATTGGTCCGCCTTGATCAAGAGAAGAGGCGAAGGCAATCATCCCATAGCGGGAAACGCGCCCATAACTGGGCTTTAGCCCGGTCAGCCCGCAGAAAGCGGCGGGCTGCCGGATCGACCCGCCGGTATCTGTGCCGGTCGCGCCCGCCACCAGGCATGCCGCGACGGCTGCTGCCGAGCCGCCGGAACTTCCCCCTGGAACACGATCTGGATCCCAGGGGTTTTTCACGGATCCAAAAAACGAGGTTTCATTGGACGATCCCATGGCAAATTCGTCCATATTGGTTTTGCCGATGGTTACGCTGCCAGCCTGATGGAATCGTTCTACAACGGTCGCATCGTAGGGCGAGACAAAATTTTCCAGCATCTTCGAGCCGCAGGTGGTGAGAACACCCCGGGTGCAGAAAATGTCTTTGTGCGCGATGGGCACCCCGGTCAGCAGGTCAGCCTCGCCACTGGCCAGTTGCTTGTCAGCGACTGCTGCGGCGGCCATGGCGCCCGACTCATCTAGGGTGACAAAAGCATTGAGATCGCTGTGCTTCGCAATCCGATCCAGGCAATGCTGAGTTAACTCAGTACTGCTAATCTCGCGACGGCGCAGCATGTCGCGAAGGGCGGTCAGGGTGTGTTCGTGAAGCATGAAAAAACGGTTCTCTTGGGCTTGAGGGCGCTAGGGCCACTCTGCGGTCGCGTTATTCAATAACACGCGGTACCAGGTACAGGCCTTCGTCCACCTGCGGAGCACTTTTTTGCATTGCATCGCGTTGGTCGGGCTCAGTCACCTGGTCCTCACGCAATCGAAGTTGGATATCCTGCGGGTGAGCCATGGGTTCTACGCCGTCTGTATCGCAGTCATGCATTTGCTCTACCAGCGACAGAATCCCCGAGAGGCCTTCCTGGTAATCCTCCAACTCATCGCTGGAAACCCTGATCCTCGCGAGGTGGGCGACACGCAGTACGTCTTTTTCTGAAATGGACACCGATTTTTCTGGAAGGGCAAAGCCGAAAAGGGGATCAACAATTATATCCCAGCCGTTAGGGGTATCGTGGCCCCCTGTGATAGATTACCGCCTTCGCACCTGCCACTTTTTCCGTTGCGCGGACTCATGGTACTCAAACGTATTTTTGGATTTTTCTCCAACGATCTGGCAGTAGATCTCGGTACGGCCAATACGCTGGTTTACGTTCCAGACCGGGGTGTCATTCTCAACGAGCCTTCAGTTGTCGCTATCCGCACGGGCTCCCTGGCGCCTGAGAAAACCGTGCTGGCGGTGGGTCAGGAGGCAAAGATGATGCTGGGGCGCACGCCCGGCAATATCCAGGCTATCCGGCCGCTGAAAGAAGGCGTCATTGCCGATTTCACGGTGGCCGAGGTGATGCTGAAGTACTTTATTCGCAAAGTGCAGCAGAATCGGTTTTTTTCATCGCCCCGAATTGTGATCTGTGTGCCGGGCGGCTCGAACCAGGTGGAGCGTCGCGCCATTCGCGAGTCGGCCATTACGGCGGGCGCGCGAGAAGTGTTCCTCATCGAAGAGCCGATGGCGATGGCAATCGGCGCCTCCTTACCGGTTGCGGAACCCACAGGGTCGCTGGTTGTTGATATCGGGGGTGGCACCACCGAAGTCGCGGTACTCTCACTCGGCGGCATTGTGTATGCGACTTCCATTCGTGTGGCCGGGGATACTTTCGACGAGGCCATCATCAATTATGTCCGCCGCCGCCATGGGTTGCTGATCGGTGAGGCCACGGCGGAGCGGGTGAAAAAAGCCATCGGAACCGCATGGGATGAGTCGGATGATCGCGAGATGGAAATTAAAGGGCGGGATCTGGCCCAGGGCATGTCCCACAGCCTGACGATAGGCAGTGACGAGGTGTATGAAGCCATCAGTGATTCGCTCCGCCAAATCGTGCAGGTGATTCGAGAAACGCTCGAAAACACGCCGCCCGAACTGGCTGCTGATATCAGTGATCGCGGGATGGTGATTGCCGGTGGGGGCGCCCTGATTCGCGACATGGATCGCAGGCTGATGCAGGAGACGGGACTCCCGGTCGTCGTGGCAGATGATCCCTTGACCTGTGTTGCCAGGGGCTGCGGCAGAGCGTTAGAGGAAATGAGCGCACTCGGTGACGTCTTCACACACGAGTAGCCGCGCCGTATGTTTGGCCGAGTGCCCTGGCAGTGTGGTTGTTGCCTGAATGAAAAGGCTTATCCGAATCCAGGAGTGACGCGATGGTGAAGAGCAGGGACGGCGTTGTACGCAGTCTCGTTCCTTACCTGCTGCTGTCCGCCGTGCTGATGGCAGCCTACCTGTATTTGCCGTCGGTCCGTACGGTGGCCCAGTCTGCGGCCGTCATCGGTATCCCGGTTCACTTCTTAGCCTCTTTGCCCAGCACCGCGCTAAAAGGCATGCAGGGCCACCTGACGACCGCGGATCAGTTGCGCAGTGATTTTGAGGCGATGCGCCAGCGTAACCTTATCTTGCAGGCCAGGCTGCACCGCTTTGAGTTTCTGGAAAACGAGAATGCGCGTTTGCGCGAATTATTGTCCGCAATGCCCTCCGAGGCGGAACAGGTGACGCTGGCAGCATTACTCGCGGTTAATCCCGATCCTGCAGCGCTCGCTGTCATGATTAACAAGGGCAGTGCTGACGGCATCTTCCAGGGTCAGCCGGTGGTGGATTCGGGAGGCCTGGTGGGGCAGGTCACCAAGCCAAGTTTGTTTTTCAGCAAAGTCAGTCTGATCACTCAGGAAGATCAGGCGGTGCCGGCACAAGTCGCGCGCAGCGGCCTTCGGACCGTGGTTTATGGTAGCGGACCCGGTCGTCTGCTCAGGGTCCCTTACCTTGATCGAAATGCTGACGTTCGAGCAGGGGATCTGCTGGTGACTTCCGGGTTGGGGGGGCGGTATCCGCCGGGGTATCCTGTTGCCAGAATTACTGCCGTTGAGCGCAACCTCGCCGAAGCATTCATGAAGATTACAGCCGAAGCTGCTTCCCATTTGGGTCGCGATCGGGAAGTGCTGCTGTTATGGCTGTCCGAAAAAGAAGTGAATGCGCTGCAAGATCCGATGGAAACGGAAGAGGACGATGATTAGCGTCAGCAGCGGGCAACACCGCTCCTGGATTCCGTTCGCGACGGTGTTTGTCGCGTTGGTGTTGCTGGTCATTCCAGTACCTGAACTGATTCGGAGTTTCTTGCCCGACTGGGTTTCCCTCGTGCTGATCTACTGGGCATTGGCCTTGCCCGACAGAATGCGGCTGCCCATTGCCTGGGGTGTTGGTCTGGTTATAGATCTTGTTGTCCTGGGGATTCCGGGTGTGCATGCACTGAGCAAGACTATCCTGGTCTACCTGGCCAAGCATCTGTCCTTGCGGGTGAGAGCCCATCCGCTTTGGCAACAGAGTGTCGTGATCGCACTGTTGCTTGGGATAGAACTGATCCTTTTTGTGATCGTTGACTTCGCCATGACGGGGAATATGGGCGAGGTGCATCGCTGGACAGCCGTTATTGTCGGCGGTCTGGTTTGGCCCCTGGTTTATTTTGCGCTTCGGCGAAGTCGGCACCTCGCCAACTTGGGCCGTTAAACAATGGCCGCCAGCGAACTGCCCTCAGCCCGTGCTGTCGCGCCCGAAACGGTGCGCCGGAGAATTCGGATCGCTGCCGTTATGGCGCTGGCACTTTCTTTGATACTGATCTGGCGTTTCTACTCACTCCAGGTCTTGCAATACGAGCGCTACCAGACGCTGTCACTGGATAACCATATCCGCATCCAAGCCGTGCCCCCAGTACGGGGACTGATTCTGGATAGACATGGTGTCGTTCTGGCGCAGAACACGGCCGTTCACATTCTGCAGGTGGTCCCTGAGAAAGTGCATGACATGGAAGTGATGCTCCGGAAGGTCGATGACCTGGTCGGGCTGAGCACTACAGAGGTTGAAGCATTTCGTTCCCGTTTAAAAAAGCACCCGTCTTTCGAAAAAGTATTGCTTAAGGCGAGGCTGGATGATGTTGAGACGGCAACGTTTGCGGTGAACGAGTATCGGTTTCCGGGCGTCACCTTGGAGGCGGTGCTGCATCGGGATTACCCACAAGGCAGTTTGGTGTCGCATGTGCTGGGTTATGTGGGTCGAATCAGCGAGAGCGAGGAGGCGATGATCGATCCTGCGGCATACCAAGGAGTTCGCAGCATCGGCAAGATAGGCATCGAGAAACAGTATGAGGACTTGTTGCTCGGCCGCCCTGGATTTGCACAGGTAGAGATTGACGCTCATGGCAGAACCTTGCGCACGATTAGCCGAAACAGCGCAACTCCCGGGAATACCTTGAACCTCACTATCGATGCGGATCTGCAGCGAATTGCGCGTGAGGCGCTTGGGAACCAGCGAGGGGCAGTGGTGGCGATAGCGCCCTCCAGCGGAGAAGTGCTGACCATGGCGAGCAGCCCCTCTTTCGATCCCAACCTATTTGTCGACGGCATCGATCAGCAGACCTATGACGCACTTCGAGGCCTGGAAGACCGGCCTTTGTTGAATCGGGTGCTCTACGGGAGATATGCACCCGGGTCCACGATCAAGCCGGTTATTGCGCAGGCCATTCTGGATGCCGGGATCAGCCCGCGGGAGTCGGTGTACTGCCCGGGGTGGTATACCTTGCCCGACAGTACGAGACGGTATCGCTGCTGGAAGAAAACAGGTCATGGGCCGGTAAACCTGCACGGCGCCGTTGAGCAATCCTGTGATGTGTATTTCTACGAAATGGGTCGACGGCTGGGCATCGAGGGCATGGCGGACGTGTTGACGCGGTTTGGTTTGGGTGCAGTAACGGGAGTTGATCTGCCTAAAGAGCCCGACGGGCTGGTCCCCACACCCCAATGGAAGCGTGCAACCCGCAATGAGTCCTGGTATCCAGGAGAGGATCTGATTACCGTTATCGGCCAGGGTTATCTTATGGTTACCCCCATGCAGCTCGCCCGCATGACAGCTACGCTGGCCAACCGCGGCATTCCCGTGCAGCCTCGTCTTCTGCTTTCGAAAGAGGACTCGCTGAGTGGTGAAATCATCCCGTCCAATGTCTCCTCCCAACCGGCTAAACCGGCGACGGAAGCGTCTTTGGATCAGGTCATTCAATCAATGACGGCCGTCATGCACAGTCCTCGAGGTACAGCGCGCGCAAGTGGGCGGCGAAGCCCTTATCAGATCGCCGGCAAGACGGGTACGGCGCAGGTGATCGGCATTGCTCAGGACGAGGAATACGACGAAAGCGTGATACCGGAAAAATTCCATGACCATGCGCTCTTTATTGCTTTTGCGCCGGTCGATAACCCCCAGATCGCGATCGCGGTCGTGGTTGAAAACGGCGGAAGCGGCGCAAAAGTGGCGGCTCCCATCGCCCGAAAAATAATGGACCGGTTTTTTCAGAAGAAACTGCAACGAGCAGCAGCTCCCAGCAAGCATCATGTTTTCGGGTAGACCACTGCATCTGGATGGCCCATTGCTGATCGCGCTTGTCTTCCTGTCTGCGCTTGGGCTTGTGGTGATTTTCAGCGCCTCCGGTGAGAATTGGGATGTCATGTTGAAACAGGGTGCTCGTCTTGGGGTGTCTGTCGTCGCCATGTTGATTCTGGCGCAGGTGTCACCCGAGACATTTCGTCGGCTATCGCCCCACCTTTTTGTAATTGGTCTCATCGCGCTGCTCGGCGTATTGGTGATCGGAGTCAGTGCAAAAGGGGCTCAGCGCTGGCTGGATCTGGGCGTTGTACGGTTTCAGCCCTCTGAATTGATGAAGCTCGCGGTCCCAATGGCGGTCGCATGGCTGCTCACGCGCGGACGGATGCCGCCAAGCTTCTCCATGGTAATGGCAGCATTAATGGTTACGCTGATTCCGGCAGGCCTCGTGGTGATACAGCCTGATCTCGGCACAGCGATCATGCTGATTGTCTCGGGTATGATTGTTGTCTTTCTGGCGGGTATCCGCTGGCATCACATCATGATGCTGTTGGCTGCCCTTGCTGCCTTGGCGCCTTTTCTGTGGTCCCGGCTTGATGGTTATCAGCAGCAGCGGATCCTGACGTTGTTTGATCCCTTTGCTGATCCATTGGGGAGCGGTTATCAGGCCATTCAGGCACAGATTGCCA
The DNA here is from genome assembly GCA_002477475.1 of Proteobacteria bacterium UBA7447. Lineage (GTDB taxonomy): Bacteria > Pseudomonadota > Gammaproteobacteria > Arenicellales > UBA868 > UBA868. Next base: position 17,143 of record DLPX01000026.1, on the reverse strand, counting down.
TCGGATCGGCGGGTATCTGGGGCAAAGGATGGCTCGAGGGCAGCCAGTCACATCTCGAGTTTATTCCCGAGCGCAGTACTGATTTCATTTTTGCAGTCTTTGCCGAAGAGTTTGGGTTGATCGGAGTATTAATGCTGGTCCTTCTCTATTTATTTATCGTGGGTCGCTGCCTGGTTATGGCGTACCACACCCGGGACACCTACTCGCGATTGCTGATCGGGGCCTTGGCTCTGACCTTTTTCTTTTATTTGTTTGTTAACCTTGGGATGGTGTCGGGCATTCTCCCGATTGTCGGGGTGCCGCTGCCCTTGATCAGCTATGGGGGGACGTCCATGCTGACTCTGATGGCAGGCTTCGGCATGATTATGGGAATGCACGCAAGACGCCGACTAATGACGTGAGGAGGATATGGTGAAGGATCAATCAGGGGTTTGCCGAACGCGACGATGGTGTGTTGGGGTGCTGGGCGCCCTGGCAATGTGGGTGTCACCGCTTCATGCGGTCTCTCTTGAAAAATACCCAGAGCTGGCCAAGTTGGCTGATCGCCTGGATGGAGTAGAAGGGCTGCAAGGGCAGAAGATGAAGTCGTGGTTTCGCGACGCGAAGATTCAGACCAAGATTATTGACGCGATGAATCGTCCTGCCGAGAGGTTGTCATGGCACCGTTACCAATCCCTGTTTGTTAATCCGGCATCCATTAATGGCGGGATTCAGTTTCTCAAACAGCATGCACAGATTTTGGCGAGGGCCGAGGAACGTTTTGGTGTCCCGGCAGAGATTATTGTCGCGATCATCGGCATCGAAACCCGCTATGGCAAAGTGCTGGGCAGTTTACGGGTGTTGGACAGTTTGGTGACGCTCTCTGTCGAATATCCTCGACGCAGTAAGTTTTTCACCTCGGAATTGGAGCACTTCATGCAGTTGGTCGCTGAGCAGGGGCTGGATCCACTGGCGGTCAAAGGCTCTTATGCCGGCGCGATGGGCATTCCCCAATTTATGCCGAGCAGTTACCGCAACTATGCCGTCGATTTTGACGGAGATGGCCGTGCTGATCTTCTAAAAAGCGTGGCGGACGCGATTGGCAGCGCCGCCAATTACCTGGCTCGTCACCGTTGGGCACCCAATGAAGCGATCGTGACTCGTGTTCTCAACGCGCCAGAGGGACTCGATGACATGGTCACGGGAAAATTGAGCCCGAATTCACCGCTGTCTTCAGTGAGGGCGCTGAGCGTACCGGTCTCAGGCGATGCGGATGAGAAGGTGGGGGTGATGCGCTTTGAGGGAAAACTCGGCCCGGATTATCGGCTTGGCCACCACAACTTTTTTGTCATTACCCGCTACAACCGTAGCCAGAACTACGCTATGTCGGTCTTTGAGCTCGCAGAGCAGATCGCGTCAGCTACTGGAAACTAAGCATGCGATGGTGCCGGTGGGCAGTCCTGGCGACTGCATTCCTGATGCTTGCCGGCTGCAGTGTTTTCCGTGATCCCCCGTCCGGTGGAGCCTATTTCGAAGACGACGGCCCGCCTGACTCCAGCCCCGACCCTGCGTCGGTTGCCAACGCGGTCCCCAGAGCCGAGCCGTTGAGCAGGATTGGAAATGCCCCCTATACGGTTTTTGGTGTTCGATATGTTCCCATGTCCTCCGTCAGGGTGGGTTATTCGGAGACCGGGGAGGCTTCCTGGTATGGAAGAAAATTTCATGGCCGAACCACCTCCAACGGAGATGAGTACGATATGTTCGCCATGACGGCAGCACACAAGACCTTGCCGCTGCCGACCTATCTTGCGGTGCAGAATCTCGCTAACGGCCGTGAAGTTCTGGTTCGCCTAAATGACCGCGGACCGTTTCTAGGTGGCAGAATTCTGGATCTGTCGTATATGGCAGCGAAGAAACTGGGTGTGGTCGACTCAGGAACCGCACCGGTTCAGATCCGGGTTGTCGCGACAGCAACGGGCCGGGAAAATTCCTCCTCCAAAACCAATTACAGTAAAGCACAGCCGCCTGTTTTTCTGCAGGCAGGCAGTTTCCGGCTTAGCGGGAACGCAGATCGCCTTAAAGCACAGCTTGTCGAGAGCGGGATTCCCCATATCCGGATCGTAACGGTGGAATATCAGGAGAATCGTTATTATCGGGTTCAAGCAGGACCGCTAACGGACGCCAACGCCGTCCGGAGGCAGCGGACCATAATTATGAGTGTTACCGGCACTGAACCAACGGTAGTCAGGGAGTGAAGTCAATCATGAGCAGAAAGTGGGTCAACATACTGCGCCGAGGGGTTTTGAGCATGTGCATCGCGCTGATGCCCTGGGCCGTATCCGCCGAATTGGAGTCGGATCTTGCCGAGCCGATGCAGTCGAGTATTCCGCCGCCAAAACTGAAAGTATCGTCCTGGCTGCTGATGGATGCGGAAACCGGACTCACGTTGGCGGGTGACCGTGCGGACACTCCGGTTGAGCCTGCCAGCCTGACCAAATTGATGACTGCCTATATCGTCTTTCGGGAGATTGAACGGGACACGATAGAAAAGGACGACATGGTCGTTGTGAGCGAGAAAGCCTGGCGCTTGGAAGGGTCTCGAATGTTTATTGAAGCAGGCGAGAAAGTCCGGATCGAAGATCTGCTGATGGGGCTTATCGTGCAGTCGGGCAATGACTCGGCCGTGGCGCTGGCCGAACATGTTGCGGGCAGTGAAGAGGGCTTTGCAGATTTGATGAACCAGACCGCGGCAGAACTGGGGATGGTGAATAGCCACTTTGTTAACAGCGCAGGCATGCCGCATCCGGATCACTACACCACGGCTCGGGATGTGACTTTGCTGACCCGCGCCATTATCGATCAGCAGCCCGATCATTACGCCATGTATGCCATTCGGGAGTTCACTTGGAACAACATCACCCAGAAGAACCGCAATCCTCTTCTGGGACGCGACAGCAGTATCGATGGCGTCAAGACAGGTCATACCCGGTCGGCGGGGTATTGCCTCGTCGGGTCTGCCGAGCGGGACGGGATGCGACTAATTGGGACAGTGATTGGCGCTCAGAGTGACCGCGAGCGCGCTGATGCGGTTTATTCATTGCTGCGCTTCGGATTTGCCGCCTACGAACACCATGATCTGTATCCGGCGGGTCAAAAGGTGGTGGAATCGCAGGTATTTAAGGGGGCAGCGCAAACCGTCTCCTTGGGGTTATCAGAGCCGATTGCGCTGGTCATGGCCAAAGGCCTTGGCAAAAAACTGAAGGCAGGCGTAGCGCTGACAGATCCCGTGCTTGCGCCAGTGGCAGGTGGTCAGGTGCTCGGTACCTTGACAGTCACTCTTAACGATGACGAACTGTTGGCGAGACCGCTGGTAGCTCTGCAGGACGTGGAAGCGGGATCATGGATGACGCGACTGTCTGATACCGTTCGCTTGTGGTTCCACTGATGGCGAACGAAAGCAAAGCCGATGAGATTCCCGAGGAGTTGCTGAGTTTTCCCTGTGAATTCCAGATCAAGGCAATGGGTAAGCAGGTGACAGGTTTCGATGACCATGTCCGGGAAATTGTTTCAAGACATCTGCATGGTGGGAAAATTCTTGATCTTCGAACCCGGGAGAGTGGCTCGTCAAAGTATGTCTCTGTGAGTTGTACGATTGAAGCGACCAGCCGCCAGCAACTGGATGCGATCTATTTGGACCTCAATAGTGAGAACGACATTCTGCTGACTCTCTAGTGGCCAGGCGGTTTACCGTATCATGATGTCGCAGCTGGAATTTCACCGATTGGGGGTTCGCGATTATTCGATCACTGCGGACGAGATGCGCACGTGGACGCAGGCAAGAAGTTCTGATACGGCTGATGAGATCTGGTTTCTCGAGCACGCACCGGTCTATACCCAGGGAGTCAGCTGCAGCGAGTCGGTACGTGAAGGCGCGCCAGATATTCCTCTTGTGAAATCGGATCGTGGCGGACAGATAACCTATCATGGGCCGGGTCAACTGGTTGCCTATCTGTTGCTGGATCTTCGCCGGTTAGGCTTCGGCGTGCGCCAGTTGGTCAGTCTGATAGAAGCATCCGTGATTGAGTTGCTCGGTCAATATGGCCTCACTGCTGTTGTCCGACCCGGTGCGCCCGGCGTATACGTAGACGGTGAAAAAATTGCTGCGCTAGGACTGAGGGTAAGGTCCGGATGCTGTTATCACGGTCTCAGTCTCAATGTGGATCTGGAATTGGAACCTTTTTCCCGCATAAACCCGTGCGGTTTTGCAGGGTTGGGTGTCACTAGCATGAAAGAACAAGGGTTATCAGTCCAGGTAGACGAAGCGGCGGACGCCTTGGAGCGAATTCTTGAAGCTCGTCTTTTAGGAAAGAAGACCCACTTCGGCTGAGAAGCGGGCGTCTGCTTCAGGACTCAGTCAGGACGGTTGTGCATCCAAGTCGGCGCGTTCTCGTGCCTCGGCGAGTCTTTGTGGTGTTCCGATATCCATCCACCTGCCGTGATAACGCTGGCCGCTGAGACGACGGTCCTCGGCGGCTTGATTCAATAAGGGCGCAAGCGGAAGCCGTCCGCCAGAATGCTTCGCAAAGAGAGATTTACGGTAAAGACCGATCCCTGCATAAGTCAGCGTGCCGGACGCGCCCTGCTTTATCTCGACGAAGGAGTTATGAAGCGAAAAATCCCCGTCCGGGTGGTGGGGTGGGTTAGGGACCAGAACCAGATGGGCATCGGTGTTGATGGTGTCTGGCAGTGTTGAAAAGGGAAAATCGGTCCACACATCGGCATTCACCACAATGAATGGATCGCTTTGGATGAGTTCGAGTGCTTTGTGGATGCCGCCGGCCGTTTCAAGCGCCCCAGGCGGCTCATGAGAAACGATGATCTCAAGCGCATGGGACTTGAATCGGTCAAGATGGTCAACAATTCGTTCTCCAAGGTGCGCCACGTTCACGGTCACTTGGGCGACGCCAGCTCGTTCTAGGGCGAGCAGGTGATGTTCGATCAGTGTTTTTCCCCTAAGCGCAATCAGTGGTTTTGGCGTGACATCGGTCAGGGGCGCAAGGCGCTCGCCACGCCCAGCGGCCAGAATCATTGCGGATTTTGCAGTCATATTTGGGCTGGATGTTCCGGATGTGAAACTTCGGCAGAGTTCCTGTGATCCCAATGCTTGCCTATAATACTGTCTCGAATTAACTGGTGTCGCGACAAAGCGTTTCGCGAAGATCTCCAGTAAGAGCCCTTGATCCATACTGTTACCAGAATTTCCTAGATGAGACGACTCCTTCCGGCGGTATCCCGAATTTTTTCTGGCAGCGCCCGCTTGGGCACCGGAGTAATCCTCGCGCTGGGTGGGTTGGCGGCCCCCGCCTCTATCTCTGCTGATACGCCGATCGTCTTTGCAGATGAGACAACCTGCCCGGCAGATGTGATTGCGGTTCCTGAAAATCTTCTGCTCTATATCTCCAGAGATCCCGCAAGACTGCCCATCAATCTTGAAGCCGATCAGATCGATCTTTCATCCGCAGAACAGTTGGAACTCAAAGGGGGTGCGCTTGCGACACAGGGTGCCCGCGGCATCTATGCGGATGAAATCCGCTTCGATAAAAAGACCTTATCCCTTGAGGCAACCAATGCGGTTCTTTACTCTGAAAACGGGGATCGCATCACGGCTGAGGGGTTGGCCCTTGAGATGGAAACACGTATCGGCAGCGCCCGCGATGTCACGGTGCAGTTCGCTCGGCGGGATCCTATCCCCAAACGCAAAGTTGCAGATTTTTCCAATACGACATTTGATCCGTCAGGGTTTACGGTTGCAACGGCCGGCGCCCTGGGAAGCATCAAGGGGCCGGCAGCAAAGACACCCGATGTGATCCGATTGCCATCAGGCGAAATCCTGAAACTGGATTTTGGAGACGTTGGGAAGAACTCAGTTTCGACCACGTCGACTGAGGGCGATGAGCCGTTTCAAGTGCGGGCGAAGGCGCGGGCCACAGCGAGTATGCTTTTCCTGGAAGGACACGACCGGGAGCGCTTTCAGGACGTGGTGTATTCGCGATGTGTGGCAGGTGACGACTCAGTATTGATCGAGGCCAGCGAGATCACCCTGGATCATGCCTCGGGAATGGGGATGGGAGAGCATCTGAAACTGAAGTTCTACGGCGTACCCATTGCCTATGCGCCAAAGCTCAGTTTTCCAATTACCGACGAACGCAAGAGCGGGTTGCTGTTTCCCACGATCGGCTACAGCCAGAATTGGGGCTTTAATGTCGAGGTGCCGTATTACTGGAATATTGCCCCTCAGCATGACGCGACGTTTTCCGGGAGATTTATGGCCAACCGCGGCCTGCTTGGATCCGGCGAGTACCGCTATATGGGCGAAGCTGCCGGAGGAGATTTTCGGGGGATCGTTCGCGGCGAATTCATGCCCGATGACAGCAAATACGGTTCCAGTCGATACGGATGGAGTTACGAGCACCGCCAGAATCTGCGAAAGGCAGGTTCAAGTTTTTCTTTTGGTGCGGACATCGGTGAAGTGTCCGACAAGTCCTATTTGGAGGATTTATCGGACAATCTTCAGGTCAGCAGTGCATCCCATATTCCCCAGCAGTTGGATCTATCCATCGATCCGATGGATATCTTTCTGGAGGATGAAAATTTCCAGATCAATGCCGATGCCACGGCATACCAGACCCTGGACAGCAGTGTTTCTGAAGCAGACGAGCCCTATAGCCGCCTTCCGGGGGTGAAGGTAACGTGGGATAAGAAATTTCATTTAACACATGATTCTACGGGAGACTATCTGCGCGATAATGTGACCCGTTTTTCTCTACGTCCAGAGTTTGATACTGAGCTGATAAATTTCGATCACAGCTCTGCTACAAAAACGACCGGGATCAGATGGGATAACCAGGTGTCGCTGGCGGCACCCATGGAGCGTACCTATGGTGAGATCAGGCCAAAAATAACCTATGCGCACACGGCCTATAGCGTCGAAAACCAGCCGGCAGGACAATCCTCCGATCCGACCCGGGGAATTTACCTTTTCGAGATTGGTTCAAAGTTGTTTCTTGAGCGTGAGGTGACCTGGCAGGGCAGCAATCACACACAGACCCTCGTGCCGAGTCTGAGCTATCACTATGTGCCCTATGAGGATCAGGATGATCTCCCCGTGTTTGACTCTGGTTCTGTGGGATTTGACAACATTGCTGATGCATTTCTCGATAGCGGCTTTTGGGGTTCCGATCGGATTCAGAACTTTCAGGGTTTCACATTGGGACTGTCCAGCGAAACCTATTCAGAGGACTCCGGAGAAGATCTGCTGAGCTGGGAACTTGCCCAGCAGATCTATTTTGTCGACCGTGAGGTCACGCTGGATGGTTCTAAGACGGACTCCAGCGACTTTTCTCCTTTGCTGGCTGATGCGACCTTTCAGGTGACCAAACATGTCAGTACGAACGGGTTCGCCAACTGGAACTGGGAAGAGAGCGAGATCGCCAGGTGGCGCTTGGGTGGCCGCTACGGTTTGGATTTTCGCCGTGAATTCGGAGCGTCGTACCGCTGGGAGGAGTCCGAGAGTAATCTCGAACTGGATTTGACCTGGCCTTTGGCACCCCGGTGGCAACTGGGTGCGGCGGCACTCATCGGCCAGTCCGATACCGACGACTCGGGCTCCTATAGTCGGGTCAGCCTGGGCTACGATGCCTGTTGCTGGGCGCTACAGGTCGCGCTGGAGGATCGCCCGAGTGAGAACGACGACAACGGGGGCGTGCAGTTCCTTGCGACTTTCAGCCTCAAGAGTCTGGGACGTATTTCCAGTAACCAATTAGCAGAGGGCATCAAAACGACTTCGCCCTCATGGAATTAATCAGCGTCTTGGTGGATCTCAGGCGGGTATTCCAATATTTCGCGGGTGCCGCACTACACCCCAAGAGGTGTTTGCCGGCAGCGGCAGCTTTTGCCTTGGCGCTTTCTTGCGGCGTGCTGGCAGACCAGTCGCTTAATCGTGTCATGGTGGTCGTCAACGACGGCGTCATCACTGAAGCCGATCTCAACCGGGAGATCTCCCTCGCTGAGATGGAGTTGCGCTCTGCCGGCCAGACTCTGCCGCCCCGTGACGTTTTGGCCTCCGGTCTGCTGGAGGAGTTGATCGTCGATACTTTAATGCTGGATGTGGCGGCGCGCGCTTCGATTATCGCCACCGATCGGGAAGTGGCTTATGCGCTGACGACGATTGCCCGGCAGAATCGCCTGACCTTGCCCCAGTTGGAGGCCGCGATAGTGGGAGCAGGGGTCGCAATTGAAGACTACGAGACAGATCTGCGAAAGCAGCTCACGATCCGAAAGCTGATTGATCGGCAGATCCGTCGCCAAGTTGACGTTAGCGATCAGGAAATTGATGATTATCTGGCACAAAATCCACAGGAGGACAAACCCGATGACATCGAGTTTGATCTGGCTCATATCCTGCTGAAATCACCCTCGGGGGCTTCAGAATCACAAATCTCTGAGCTTCGAGACCGGCTTGAAAAAATTCGGCAGGAGGTGATCGGCGGTCTGGCGTTCAGCGAAGCGGCAAGACGGTACTCAGACGGAACCAAGGCATCAGAAGGGGGAATGCTGGGAGTTAGGACGGCGGAGCAGTTACCGCAACTGTTTCTTGATGCCGTAGCAGAGGTGCCGCCAGGCGGGTTATCACCCGTTTTTCAGAGTTCCAACGGATGGCATCTTCTGAAAGTATTAGGACGCAAGTCTCAGGGAGAGACCGTCGTACGCCAGCAGGAGGTTCGGCACATCCTGATCAGGGCCAGCGCGCTTCTGCCTGATGAACAGTTAAGAGCGCGACTGGAGCGTATTCGGGAGCGGATTGTGGCGGGCGAGGATTTTGGAGCAGTCGCCCGGCTGCAATCTGAAGATGCCAATACCCGTGCGCTTGGTGGAAATATCGGCTGGCTAAGCCCGGGGGAGTTGCCGGGGGAATTTGAGCAGGCGCTTGATCCTTTATCAGTCAACGAGGTGAGCCCTGTCTTTCAGACAACCGCTGGCTGGCACATTGCCCAGATCACCGGAGAACGGGAGAAAGATGTAGGGAATACTTTGCGCCGACGCCAGGCCGAACGCATCCTCAGTGCGCGCAAGACTGAAGAGGCCTTCGAGCAGTGGGCGCAGTTTTTGCGAGAAGAGGCATTTATCCGCTATCGCGTGAGACCCGGCGAGTAGACAACGCCCCAGCACTGGGGCGTTGTCACTGGGTTACCGACCTGTTCCGTCAAATAGCATTAAGCCTATTTGGTGCCTGATGTGAATTCAGGGTATGCCTCAAGCCCGCACTCGGCAACATCGATCCCCCGATACTCGTCTTCTTCGGTGACCCGAATTCCAATCAGTACTTTCAAAGCATACCAAACGATTCCAGAGGTTATAAATACCCAGAAAAAGATCGTGAGTGCACCAATTATTTGGCCGGAGAAGCTCGCGCTCTCACCGTTTGTGATGGGTACGAGGAGAAGACCGAGCAAGCCTACGGTGCCGTGGACACTTATGGCGCCAACAGGATCATCAATTCTCGCTTTATCGAGTAAGACAATTGAAAATACCACAAGTACACCACCGAGAGCGCCAAAGATAGGTGCCTGTAGTGCAGATGGTGTTGAAGGTTCGGCGGTAATCGCCACCAGCCCTGCGAGAGCGCCGTTGAGCGCCATGCTCAGGTCGGCCTTTCCAAATATCAGGCGAGCAGTGATAAGCGCTGCTATCAAGCCTCCCGCAGCTGCAGAGTTTGTGTTCATAAAAACGACTGCGACTGCATTAGCACTTTCAACTGAAGCTGTGGCTAAAACCGAACCACCGTTGAATCCGAACCAACCAAGCCAGAGGATGAATGTACCGAGGGTTGCCAACGGGAGGTTCGCGCCCGGGAGAGCGTTTATCTTTCCATCTGGACCGTATTTTCCTTTTCTCGCGCCCAGTATAAGTGCGCCCGCTAGTGCAGCTGCCGCACCCGCCATATGTACGATACCCGAGCCGGCGAAGTCGGAGAATCCGAGATCTCCGAGCGTATATAAGCCCAATACAGCTTCGCCGCCCCAGGTCCAAGCGCCTTCCATCGGATAGATAAACCCCGTCATGAATACGGCAAAAATTAAGAAAGCCCAAATCTTAATTCGCTCAGCGACAGCTCCTGATACGATGGACATCGCTGTTGCAACAAAGACAACCTGAAAAAAGAAGTCAGAAGATGGTGCGTACGTCGCGGGCTCTTCGCTACCGCTAACACCATCGGCCGTAATTCCGTCGAGGAACATTATGAAATCTCCTCCGCCGTACATGATGCTGTAGCCACAAATCAGATACATAATGCAAGCGATTGAGTAGAGAGCAACGTTCTTCGTCAGAATTGCTACGGTGTTTTTAGAGCGAACAAGGCCCGCCTCTAACATCGCGAAGCCGGCTGCCATCCACATGACGAGAGCGCCGCAAATTAAGAAGTAAAATGTGTCTAAAGCGTAACTCAGTTGAAATATAGAGTCTTCCATTGTGATTTTTCCTTTTCTCTCAGTGCTGGGTTCTCTGAATCAGATAGCGTCTTCACCGGTTTCGCCGGTTCGGATTCGAATAACCTGCTCAAGGTTGTATACAAATATCTTTCCGTCGCCAATCTTTCCTGTTTTTGCCGCGTCGCTGATCGCCTCCAGCGCTTGATCCACCAATTCTGCTGAAATCGCAACTTCCAGTTTCACCTTTGGCAGGAAATCCACAACATATTCGGCCCCTCTGTAGAGTTCGGTGTGGCCTTTTTGTCGACCAAAACCTTTGACTTCAGTAACGGTCATCCCCTGTATTCCAATTCGGGCAAGGGCATCCCGAACATCATCCAGCCGAAATGGCTTGATAATGGCAGTGACAAGTCTCATTCGTGTTCTCCTTTGACAAGGGTCTGTCTGGCAATCAGACGATCAAAACGCCCAAAAGCCGGTTCGTTTCTTCTTACAAGCAATTTGTGTGCCAACTTTGATAACCCTTTTCGCCGGTAAATTTCATGCACTTCGTGTCAAGTTGTGTGCACAATGCACTGTCAAGAGGCAGGATTGTGAAGATTTGCACTTAACGGGAGCACACGCTGCGGACTCTGCGACTGGTAGAATGAAGACCGATAATCAGGACACTTGAGATATGACGGTACCGTTTAAGAAGATTGCTGAATCCCTGTCAGAGGTATTGCCTGTGGACCTTGCCGATGACGTCAAAAAGAATGTGCGCGCGATGGTCCAGTCTTCTCTTGAAAAAATGGATCTCGTCACCCGGGAAGAGCTCGAGGTTCAGGAAAAAGTCCTGGCACGGACCCGAAGTCAGTTGGAATCCCTGCAGCAACGGGTTACCGAACTCGAGGATGCGCTCAAACGTGGCGCTGATCCTTAGCCGTTTTCATCCCAAGGATTGGGAAATCATGACAAGGAGCTGTCAATATGTCCCTCGCGAGACTGCAAAGTCGGGCGCCGAATGGCCTTGATGCGCCACCGGTTTGCGTAGAAATTCATCTTTCGGGCGGCTTGCCCTCCTTCACCATTGTTGGACTTCCCGAGGCCGCCGTGCGGGAAAGTCGCGAGCGCGTACGCAGTGCGCTGATCAATTCTGGTTTTGATTTCCCGGCGCGGCGAATTACAGCAAATCTCGCGCCGGCCGATATTCCTAAGCAGGGAGGCCGCTTTGATCTGCCGATTGCGCTCGGTATTCTGGCCGCGTCCGGTCAAATCAAGCCGGCGGCCGCCGATCTGCCGGGGGAATACCTCGGTGAACTAGGCCTTGGGGGCGAACTCCGTTCGGTGACGGGCGTGCTGCCTTCGGTGCTCGCCGCTAAATCATCGAACTGCACCGTCATGCTGCCGGAAGCCAACTTGGCAGAAGCGACTCTTGTCGAGGGCGCAAGCCTGCTGGCAACCGAGAGCCTGATCCAGGCGGCCGCGCATCTTTCAGGCAGCGTCCCGATTGCCGAACAGACAGGGGGTCAGTCGCCGCTACAGCCTAAGGAGCGATCTGTCGGGCGAGATCTGGGCGATGTCTGTGGACAGTCCTTCGGCGTGCGCTCGCTTGAGATTGCTGCCGCCGGAGGCCACTCGCTCATGATGGTGGGCCCTCCCGGGTGCGGTAAAACCATGCTGGCCGAGAGGCTTGCCGGGATTTTGCCGGACATGACGTCCAGTGAAGCCCTCGCCACGGCGGCAGTCTATTCGGTCTCCCACCTTGGCTTTGATAGCCGGTACTGGCAGCGTCGACCTTTTCGCGCGCCTCATCATAGTGCTTCTGCAGCGGCCTTGGTCGGAGGAGGTCCCCGGGTGACTCCGGGAGAGATTTCCCTCGCGCACAATGGCGTGCTCTTTCTTGATGAGCTGACCGAGTTTTCGCGCCATGTTCTCGATCAGCTGCGCGAGCCATTAGAGTCGGGATCGGTCACGCTAGCCCGGGCAGAGCGCACCGTTCGATATCCCAGTCGTTTTCAGTGGGTGAGCGCAATGAATCCATGCGCCTGTGGTTACAACGGCGACCGCTCGGGTCGTTGCAGGTGTACGAGTGAACAGGTCAGGCGGTATCAGTCCAGATTGTCCGGCCCATTGATCGACCGGGTGGATCTCCACGTGAGGCTGCAATCAGTCGATCCCATCGCCTTGCAAGCAGACAAATCCCCCTCACAGAGTTCTGCTGAAGTGAAAGGTCGGGTCCAAAGTGCTCGCCAGCGTCAGTTGGCACGTACCGGGCGCATCAACGCGTGTTTGACGCAAAAAGAGCTGGGTCATGCAGCCCGGCTAGATTCGGTATCACAGCGTTTTCTTGAAGCCGCGGTACGGCAGTTGGGGCTCTCACTTCGCGGCCATTACCGAATCTTAAAAGTGGCACGGACCATCGCCGATCTTGAAGGAGTTGATACCCTTGGGGAGGAGCACCTTGCCGAGGCGCTTCAATACCGCGCAACGCAACAGCTGAATCCAGGATCCCTGAATTAAGGGGTTTATTTCCAGCGCGGATCGCGTTTTTCAATAAACGCGTCGATACCTTCCTGAGTATCCGGGAAAAGCATGTTGTCGGCCATCGCCCGCCCGGCCGCCTGATAGGCCTCGGACAGAGGTATGTTCAACTGCCGATAAAACAGTGCTTTACCTAGCCGCAGGGCGTCAGCCGGCTTGCCCGCAATCGTCTGGGCGAGGGCGTCGACGGTATCGACAAGCTTTTCAGCGGAGACTACCCGGTTGACGAGGCCGTACGCCTCGGCCGTATGGGCATCAATAAATTCACCCGTGGTCAGCATCTCGAACGCCCGCTTGCGCGATACCGCGCGACTTAACGGCACACTGGGGGTAGAACAAAAAAGCCCAAGGTTGATACCGGACGCCGCAAAGCGTGCGGTGTCCACGGTGACGGCGAGGTCGGCATTGGCGACGAGCTGGCATCCTGCAGCAGTCGCCATGCCCTGGACTTGGGCAATGACAATCTGCGGCATGCGGGCCAGGGTCAGCATCATGCGACTGCATCTTGAAAAGAGATCCTCGTAGTACTGCTGATCGGGCTGTGCCCGCATCTCCTTAAGATCATGGCCAGCACAAAATGCCTTGCCGGTGGCAGCCAAGATCAGCACTTTAATCTCGTTATCCGCGGCGACCGAGTCAATCTCCTGCTGCAGTGACGAGAGCATTTGCTCAGACAAGGGGTTATACTGATCCGGACGATTCAGGGTCAGTTTTACAATGCCTGGCGCAAGATTCTCTTTAAAAACGATGGGCGCAGTATCCAAAGAGTCGGCAGACGCTGTCATAGCGATATCCTGTTGCAAATTCGCACCATAACTTACACCCGGTCACCTGCAAAAGTAAACTGCAATGTCTCGAATTTCGATTGCCCAAATGGACGCCCTCATTGAGGAACAGTTTCCGTTTGCCAGGGAATTCGGGTTTGCCCTGGAGTCGCTGGGTGACGGTGCTGTGGTGGTCCGGGCCCCCTATAAAAGTGCTTTCCTGAGACCCGGCGGGACGATCGCGGGGCCGGTGATCATGGGTCTTGCGGACTATGCAATTTATGTTGCGCTGCTGACCCGTATTGGCATGGTGGAGCTTGCGGTCACCACCAGTTTCAATATAAATTTTCTCTCGCGCCCCGGAGAAGCAGATCTCATCGCCAACGCCAGCATCATCAAACTCGGCAAGCGTTTGGCGGTGGGGGAGGTCGAGCTGATCAGTGTTGGCACTGATAATTTGGTGGCGCATGTCACGGCAACCTATTCGATCCCCCCGGGAGCGGTCTGAGGGGGCCGCAAGGCGCAACTCAGTGAATATTCATTCGTTCGAGGGGATTCGGGCGTGTGTGTTTGATGCCTATGGCACCCTGTTTGACGTGCACTCTGCCGTCGGCCGACATGCGGATCGACTCCCTGATGCCCCGGCGGTTTCCCTGTTGTGGCGGACCAAACAACTTGAGTACACCTGGCTGCGGTCTCTGATGGATCGTTATGTTGATTTTTGGCAGATCACGGGTGATGCCCTGGCTTTTGCGCTGCATACACATCAAGTGAGCGATGCTGCATTAAGCGATGATCTCATGCAGGCCTATCTTGAGTTATCCTGTTATCCGGAGGTGCCGTTAGTCCTTAAAGGGCTTAAAGACCGGGGCTTTCGTTGTGCGGTGCTGTCCAATGGCTCTCCTGAGATGCTCAGTTCTGCGGTAAAAAACAGTGGGCTTGACGATCTGTTCGATGCAGTCATTTCAATCGACTCTATAGGTATCTATAAGCCGGACCCGCGTGTCTACCAAATGGCCGTGGATCAGCTGGGCATCAGTCCCTCGGAAATTGCCTTCCAGTCATCCAATGCATGGGATGCCGCAGGCGCAGGAGCGTTCGGATTTAAAGTCGCCTGGATTAACCGTTTCGGCCAGCAACCCGAGCGCCTGGGCATCGTCGCGGATGCAGAACTCAAAGACCTTACAGCGCTGCCAGGATTGCTATAACCGGATTACAAGACCCGAGGAGCGCGAAAGGGCTAAGTGCGTTTGGCGAGTTGGGCCCGGGCGACACGTGAGGCCGGAGGATGCCCCAGCCGGCGGCTCAGTGACTCCGTTATTGTGACAAGCTGCTCCAGATCAGCCGAGCAGTTAACACCGAGACCCTCCAGAAGGTAAACCACGTCCTCGGTTGCGACATTGCCGGCAGAGCCGGATGCATAGGGACAGCCGCCTAGGCCGCCCACGGCAGCGTCTACTGATGTCACGCCGATTTCTATGCATGCCAGGATATTGGCAAGCGCCTGGCCATAGGTATCGTGAAAATGTACGGAAATGTTTTTCAAGCCGACTTCACTGGCGCAGGCTTTGGTGAGTGCGCGTGCCTTGTCGGGCGTTCCTACGCCGATCGTGTCGCCCAAGGAAATCTCCGAGCAGCCCATTTCCGCAAGCTGGGCGGCCAGGCGGGCGACCTGCGCAATATCCACGGCGCCTTCGTACGGACAGCCCAGCACACAGGAGATATAACCGCGAATCACAACACCGTCTGCTTTGGCCAGGGCGCAGACTTCACCAAAACGCGCAAGACTGTCAGCAATGCTGCAGTTGATGTTGCGTTGCGAGAAGGTTTCAGAAGCTGCCCCAAAGACGGCAATTTCGCGTGCACCCGCACCGCGGGACAACTCGTAACCTTTCTTGTTTGGAACTAGAACGGGCAGTCGGAGATCTTTTCGCTCCGCGAGGGCAATGAGCACTTCGTCACTGCCGGCCATCTGCGGGACCCAGCGCGGTGAGACAAAGGATCCGGCTTCAATATCGCGCAGGCCCGCGTCAGCCAGTTGTTCGATCAAGGCGACCCGTTCCTGAGGCGTGAGCGGCTGGGCTTCGTTCTGAAGCCCGTCGCGAGGGCCCACTTCAACAATACGGATCTGGTCAGGTCTCATTCATTTTCCTGTTGTCTCAAGGCGCTGACAACGCAATGTGATAGTAGATGCAGATATCAGGTGCTATGCCGTCTTGGTAGTCCTTTTCAATTATATGAACTGCACGGGCGCCAAGCGAGGTATTGAGCCGCCACATGGCATTTGCAAGCCCCGCCCGATTGCGGCCGCAGACAGACTTAAAGCCCTCTAAGCGGGCCGTCTCGATCTGGCGGACTTTAAATTCCCGGCCGATCCCCTGACCCCGGTAATGTGCGTCCACCAGGGTGTCTGCTGCGTAAAGTGCAGTGTTACTCCCCCTTGCCGGATCCTCTGCAGGGCCGCGAACATGGGCGAAATTTTCAAGCGGGGCGCCAAGGCAAAATCCCGCCAGCCTCCCCCCCTCGACGGCTGCGAGACTGATGCCACGCTCATCACAGATGATGTGCTCAACTGTTTCAGGGGTGTCCTGTCGGGACGGCTCATAGATCTGCGCCTCAAGGAGCAGAATCGTCTCGCGCCAGTGAGTCCAGTTATGAGTGCCGAGGCGTTGGTAGTGCATGGATTGATCGCTGGAGCCGACTGACGCTCAGTCCGCGTCTCCGTCGGCTGACGCCTTTTGTCGTGTCTCCTTGGACCGGAGTATGCTTTCGTGTCGAGCGCTGCAGACGTTGCACTCCGAAGACGCCGCAGCTCGCCACTTCCGAGGAGGCATAAACCCGTCTCGCCAGATGCCAAGGGCCTCTTGTTGCGCCTGAGCTTCTTCTTCCTGAAACGGCGCGGCAGGGCTGTCGTCCGCGAGTGCCCAGCCGTAGCGCACCAACCAGGCATTCAGACTGGCGTCATTCAGAGTGCACTCCGCCCGAAGACTATCCATGGTCGATGTTGAGGCAGATAAAGCGATCAGAGGCCTGCAGTCAACCCCGCCGCTCGTCACATGGTTCTGCAGAGCCGTCCAGGCAGCCTCTCCACAGCGCCAGGTGCCGCTGTTCGCTTGGCAAAGCGCGTCCGGTTGAGGAAGGGAAGCGCCATCAAGGCGATAGGCCGTGTCGTCAAGAATCAGCACACCTTTTACTGGGTACACGGCCACTGTGGTTTCTCCAGCGGCAGGCACCGTTAATGCCATGCCTGCGCACACGCTGGCCGCACCCATGACTAATCGAAACCGCATCTGGGCGCCCGGCCGCAGCGTCACCTTAGTCCCGCGGGAGCAGCACCACGGCGTCACTGGCCCACTGCAGCCAGACCGGCTGATTGGGTTTATGAAG
>DLPX01000025.1 GCA_002477475.1 Proteobacteria bacterium UBA7447 | reverse complement strand
GAGATGACGGCTTTCTTTGACGATGCAATCGCCGGCAACTTCGACGCTGATTTCTTGACACTTACCTCCCCTAGTTGTGTCCACTCAACGGCATCTGTCCACATGCTGGGGCTTTCGGTGCTGCACGACCTTTACGGCATAGAGTCCTGGGCTTACTACAACACGGATCCCTACCGTTACGTCCGGACCAATCTGGCGGTCAGTCGGCTTTTGGGCATTCATAAGTTCTATATGACCTGGGCCCTTTATGCCTTTACCTGCGAGCCGCTTGGACAACAGATGATGTATCCGGACCGGTTTCCCCCTGGTGCCGATCCGGACGCATTTCTCATCAACAAAAACAACTGGCAGGACCTCAAGACCCCCGACTTTACAACCGGGATTCCGAAAACTATTGACGGCATTCTTAGCGCGACACAGGAACTCACCGGCGTGCCACCGCTGCTGCAAATCTCTGCACCTTACAGCCTCGCTGCGGATATCTACGGGCAGGAACCGCTTCTTGCTGATGTGGTCAGCGACCCCAATACGGTCAACGCGCTGCTGGATCACCTGGGTGATGAGGTCCTTGGCCCCTGGATGGATCATCACTTTGAGACCTTTCCCGACGGCTGGGTAGAACTCTCAGACGCATCCGGATCTCCCTTCTTCATAGGGCCGGACAACTGCATGCAGATGTCGATCCGGTCCATTCGACATATGCTGCGTGACAAACCTTATGCCGATAGAGTGTTTGACAACAACTTTCGCGGAGACTTTGTCGCTGGCGCCAAAAAGAAAGATCGCAGATCCCGTCGGGAGGTCCAAACTGCTGAAGACGCCAGTCAGGAAAAACTTCTGGAACTCACTGATGCAAAGGTAAGCGTGAATCCTGTCTTCATCATGCGCCTCGAGGCCGACAAGGTAAATGTTTCCTTCTACGAGCAAGAGGCAATCAAACGCAACTTGCCACTGACCTGCGGAATCGGATCACCACAAATTGATCGAAACAGCATAGAAGACATTGACGCAACGAGAATCAGTATCCGCGAAGATGCCCGGTCCTTCGTGGAATCGATCAAGCGGGTTTGCGAAAGCGTAGATCTCCCCCAAGACAATCATATTGGCGCGCCCTGGCCGAGCCATGTCTATTTTGAAGACATCAATGGCCTGTCCCACTTCGAATTGGTAGAGATCATCCTGGATGAGCTTTACAAGGTCGATTCGATCAATTGGCCCAAGTTGGCGGATAGCTGAAACCTGATTCCAACTTTTCATGCCTGGTGCTTACGGAATACCTATCTGATGCCAAATCAACCGGTCGACAACGACAATCTTAAAAAGCTAGAGCGGGTTTTCGGCAAACTGTCTGGTCCTTTCACCCCCACGGAGGATGAGCAGAGGCTCAGAGATGCCGTTAATTTCAAACTGACAGATGATCTCAGTTTTGAGGTTGACCAGAAAATCGTATCGCTGGTCGAGGCTTGTTGGAAAAGCGGGATTTTTGTTCTGCAGTCGGATGCCTGGAGCAATGCGGGGACTGTAAGGTTGCACTTTCCGTCTACGACATTCGCCGACCAGTTTTTGGCAAATGTTTTCTCCAATGGAGATCTCTTCTGGAACTCCGGTCAAAAATCCTCCATCCTGAGCAACTGGACACCTCTTGAGACTTTCGTCCAAATCACACCAGAGGATTGGCAATGGGAGATGAATTTTGAATTTATGTTCGGCAATTTGGAAAATCCTGACCTCGTAGAGTCGGCCTTGGCTTACCTCGGGATGACCTCTCAAAAAATTGCTGATGAAATGACCAACGAACCTTCCGTTATCGTACGCTTTCCTTATGAGTTCAGTCATATCATAACGGAACGGCTGCAGGGTAAAGAGAGCGACCGACCCCAACCTGAGGGAAAAATCTGGGAAGTGCTGCCCGATCTATCGTGCTTTGATCCGGGTTACTTTTTCTGAGCAAAGCACCGTGAAAGGACACCCTGGCGGCTAAATCACACTGCAGATTCTTTTGGAAAACACTTTCGGCATTTCATAAGCAACGCTGACCAGAATGCATGCTCAGGGAGTTGACTTTTGTGCAACGACATCAGGCCTCGCCGCTCGAAGATTAATCCACGTTACCCCAAAGAGAATCAGAGTCCCGCCGAAAATAAGCCCCAGTGTCAACACGTCATCAAGGAACAGAATTCCTCCTATGACGGCAAAAATCGGCGAAAGCAGGCCAAATGGCGTAACCAGAATCACGGGGTAGCGCTGCAACAGAAAATAAAGACCGGAATTAGCGATCACCGAACTCATCACCGCGGTATAAACGAGCGCCAACCAGCCAGACCATGTAGCGGTCTGAATAACAGCAAAGTGATCGCTTTCAAAAGCCAATGACGTCAGTAGCAGTATGGGCGCGCTGACCACGGAGATCCAGGCAACGATACTGAGCGGATGGATCTTGCCAAGCCGGCGTATTTGAATAAATCCATATGCCGAGAACCCGCACGACACGGACATCCAGAATAACGCGGGCAGATCATCAAAAGCCGCGGGGTCAAACGTAATGATCGCGGCCCCAATCATTGCAATGCACACCCCCGCAATGCGCGCCACATCCATTCTCTCTCCAAGCAGCAAGACGCCCAAAATCAACGCAAAAGGCACCTCTAGCTTGCTGAATACCGCAATGGATGCCGTGTTCTCGGCGAGAGCAATGGAAAGGTACAGGGTCAGGTACATGCCAGCCCCCATCACCAGTCCGATCCTGACGAGCGGTGCTATCAGCCGCCTTGGCACCCCTAAAAACGCGAACAGCAAGACCGCCAGCAAGGCGAAGCGAATCCCTGTAAAGAGAATCGGAGGAAACTCCCGCAACCCGATCACGGCAGCGATAAACATCGAACCCCACAGCAGGTTAATCAGCACAGCGATGGTGGTGTGCCAAAGAGTCATACCGTGCGCCCTGATCCTGCCTGTCGATCCAGTCTGAAGAGTCCTTGATTCTGCCTCAACTGAATGAGCCGATGTCCATTTCCCAGCACAGAGCACACTATTTCCGAGATAATAATTAGGAGATCCCCGGCAAAGGCGAACTTCGGGTGACAGCGAAGGACTATCTGATTTTTGAGACCCTCAGAGGGGGTGGGTTCTGGCCGCCCGCCGATCGGAATAAGGATGCAATGGAACTTGATATCAGGCGCGAGTTGGTCAGTTCCGATCGCGCCAGAACCGACTATGGTGTGAATCTATGATTAATGCCCGACCTCATCTTGAGCGTATTGCCGGCTATGCTCTCGCCGATCTTGGAGAATCGGATCTTATTTCCCTTGCCCAAAACGAAAGCGCATTCGAGGCAAGCCCCAGCGCGATAGATGAAGGCAAGGCTGCCTGTTCAAGCCCTGAGCGCTACCCTGATACTGAGTGGTCTGACTTGCGCTCGGCCATCGGCGACGTCCATCAACTGGATTCCTCTCGTATTCTGTGTGGAGCGGGATCGATGGAGCTCATCAACGTCATCATCCGTACTTTTGCCGGCCCGGCGGATGAGGTAGTGGGCACTGAATACGGTTACGGATACGTCCGTACTGCCGCGTCCCTGACAGATGCCCAATATCACAAGGCGAAAGAAATCGATTGCACCGTCCGTGTTCATGAGATTCTCAACACCGTAACGCCTTCAACGAAGATTGTCTTCGTGTGCAACCCAGGCAATCCTACCGGCACAATGATCAGTCATGACGAAGTCAGTAGACTGCGACGCACTCTTTCAGAGGACGTGCTTTTGGTGATTGATCAGGCGTATGGCGAATTTGCCGACGACTACAACGATCCCGTCCGCACGTTTGAGTTGGTGGATCAGGGTAACACCGTGGTCACGCGCAGTCTTTCGAAGGCTTACGGATTGGCAGGCATCCGGGTTGGATGGGGTTATTTTCCAAAAGAAATCGCTACGCAGATGCGCAAGGTCCTAAACCCGAACAATATCTCCGTACCGGCGCAGGTGATGGCAGCTGCCGCTATGCGCGACCAGAAACACATGCGCTCTATCGTGCATCGGACAATAGAGATCCGCGAGCGATTCGCTGGTGAATGCCGGGCCTTGGGTCTTGATGTGCCCCAGAGTCATACCAATTTTGTCTTGATCCGATTCCCCTCTTCTGAAATCGCGGCCGACGCGGATAGGCAGTTGCGGGCCCATAAACTTGCCCTGCGCGGGATGGGGCCTTACGGTCTTGCCGAATGCCTTAGGGCAACAGTCTGCCATCAGGAAACTATGGACCGGTGTCTCAAGGTGCTAAAGGAGGTGATGCGGTGACCCCGAAGATCATGGAGGTGTACGGATTGGTGCCGTTCACCAATACAAACCTTGGGCCTGGCATGGTGATGATACGTCCGAGAGGCTCAACGCCGCACTTTCACCGACTGGGCAACTACGACGCAGATAAGATTCCCGCAGCCGAACAAATGGCGGGTCTTGGCGCTTCCGATATCAGCGGAGCTGAGCGCCCCGCAGAGATGACCCAGGAAGCTTATGAGATGGGTCGGACCTTTTCTGAAGGCCTTTAGTCCAGGCTCATCACACTCCAACCGAAGTTTCAGATTCGGATGACTCAGGCCGCAACAGGTCGGCATCTTCCCCTCGCGGGATTCTTTTTCGTAGCCACGATCGCGCGTGCCGTACTGCTGTCCATTCTGCCGCTTAAGGCACTTGCGCTACTCGGCAGCGCGCAACACGTCAGCGTCCTTTTTTTCACCGTTAGTATCTTTGGGATCGGAATCAGTTTAGGCGTCTATTCGATCCTGCGTCATGTCAGCCTGTATGCTGGGTTTTTGGTGAGTCTCCTGGTCATGACGGTTTCTATTTTTCTGCTCTCTGCGGAGAGCCTCTTTGCCTTTTCTCTCGGAATGGTATTTCACATTTTCGGTATCACCGCAATGGAGGTGATTCTCAATCTCTATGTGATGCAACGTGTTCCAAGGGGGCAGCTTTCACAGTTTGAACCCTGGCGGATGATTGCCGCCGTCGCAGCGCTGTCTATTGGTCCGTGGCTCGGTGTCTATCTTCAGACAAGTTATGGTGCCTGGGTGCCCTTTGTCGTCGCGCTATTCGGTTCGGTCATGACCCTGATTTATTTCCGAGGCTTGGGACTGCATCATCTTGATATTCGCAGACATCCAGTCGGTTCCAACCTGATAAAGAACATTAAGCGGTTTCTGGAGCAGCCCCGTCTGCGGTTGGCCTGGATTCTTACCCTCGCAAGATCGGGATGGTGGCAGCTATTCATCATCTATACCCCGATATATGCGGTGCACACAGGGCTCGGCGAACTTTGGGGATCAGCGATTGTCTCCATTGGCTCAGCTTGGACCTTGACCGTTCCCTTCTGGGGCTGGATCGCGCGACGCTATTCGCTGCGCTTGTTGATGCGTACAGGATTTGTAATGACCAGTCTTGCCACCACCGCTGTCTTTGCCTTCGCGGGGTCTCCTTCACTCGCAGTTACCCTGCTGATACTGGCAGCCCTTGGCGCAACGATGCTGGATGGATCTGGCCACGTACTGTTTTTGCGGGCGGTTCGGCCACGCGAACGCACCGAAATGGCTGGGGTTTATCAAACGTACCGGGATACAGCCAACCTGGCGGTACCGGGAATCTTTGCAGTACTGTTGAAGTTCTTTTCCCTGCCGGTGGTCTTCGCCGGCGGCGCCGTCTGGATGATGGCAGCAGGAGTCACTTCACGTCACATACCCAAACGGATGTGATTGCGCTTTCAAGGGCTGCCACTTTCACGGTGCAGCCAGTTTTCGCCAGCGCAGGAAATTAAATCGGGGAGCTCAGATCGCGAACCCTTCTGGAAACGGATCATTGGAGTCGACATAGATCGTGTTGAGTCCGGTGATGTGTGCAGAGCCGGAAATACCCGGGATGATCGCCTCATATTCCCCCACGGTCGTCTCTTCTTCCACCGTGCCGGTAAATGTGCTGCCGATGAAGCTCTCATGGACAAAGGGCTCGCCGATGCCAAGGAGCCCTCTGGCAGCCCGCTGGGCAAGACGTGCCGAGGTCCCGGTGCCACACGGCGAGCGGTCGATCATCTCACCCGCTATCACGCATCCCCGAGCGTCGCTTCCTGCATCCATCGCCTCACCTGTCCACATACAGTGACGCAAGCCTGAGATACTGGGGTCAAGTGGATGGACTATCTCGCAGGCCTCTTCAATCGCTTCTCGCAACCGGATACCCATCTGAATCAAAGACGGCGCATCATGCTCCTTGATGTCTTTGAAGTACTCCTGGCGCTCAATAATCGGATAAAAATTTCCGCCATAGGCGATATCGACCTTAAGCGGACCGAGATCCGGTGATTCGATCTCCATATCCCGATACATCAGAAATGATGGCACGTTGATCAGTTTAGCGCTTGTGACCTTTTCCCCTTCCCGAACATACTGAACGTCAACACGCCCCGCGGGGGTTTCGAGCCGAAGCAGTCCTTGTGTTTTAGGTGTCACCAAGCCACGCTCGAGTGCAAATGTTGCGGTCCCGATGGTTCCGTGTCCGCACATCGGCAAACTGCCAGTGGTCTCAATGTAGATCACACCCATGTCGAAGTCATCACTCGACGGCGGATAGATAATGCTTCCCGACATGGCGGAATGTCCGCGAGGTTCAAACATCAGCGCCCGTCGAATCCAATCGAATTCCTGAATGAAGTGCTGACGCCGTTCGCTCTGATCAGCGCCCTGTAGCTTCGGTGCGCCACTCACCACCATCCGCACAGGCATACCTGCCGTATGGCCATCAACACATTCAAAAGATGCTTTCATTAAACAGCCTCTGCAAAAAGGGTCTCGTAAAAAGCCAAATTTCAGGCCTTGGCCTGTTGCTCGAAAAAGGATGCCCCCGTAGGCATCTCAGGAAACGCCATTTCATAGTTGCTGCAGCGCACCCTGCCCGTTGCCTTACCGCGCACTACTTCGTACATGTACTTGCTGGGAATATGGTTCGCATGCAGAGGATAACTGTCTTCCGCAAGATATTCACAGATGAAAAGCGTACGGGGCGCGTTTGAAAGATTAGGTGCTGAGCCATGCAAGACTCTGGTATGCATGAGACAGGCGGAGCCCGCAGAGCCATAGCAAGCAACGGCCTTGGACGCCATCTTGGCGGCAATGGCGTCACTTACCGCTCCCGTAAACACCCCATCGTGCCAATGCTCATAAAGCGGACCTTTATGACTGCCCGGCACCACTTCCAGCGGCCCGTTTTCTTCCGTCACATCATCAAGAAAAAACAGCACCGTCACCATGTCATCATTGGTGTGCGCTTCAAAGAGAAAATCTTGATGAAACTTGACCTCGGTAGCCGCGCCCGGCAACTTGGAGTTGATCTTGGCATTTTCAAACTTGATATTGGGGCCCAGAAGGTCTTCTAAGGCATCCAACGCCCGATTGTTCCGCATTACCTCCAGATAAATATCTGAGATCTCAATGGGTGATGCGATCCGCCTCAACGCTGGCGTTTCAAAACTGTGTACCGGCTCAACGTCAAAGCGGCATCGCCCATCGAAAGTATCGCCATAGGGTGCACTGTGATGCCTGCTCTCTTCTTTCCATTTTTCAAAGTCCTGCCGCAGACCCTGAAGCTGCCCATTGGTTAATGCCTCTTCAAGGAAGAGGTAACCGTTTTTACTAAACTGCGCAATCTGATGAGTGGAGAGCGTTGGCATCTCGCGTTCTCGTCGGGCATGAACAACCGGATTATCGATGATCAGATAGGAGGATGCACTTATCAAGTTTGGCGGTTCTGGATATGGATCTGTGCGCCGGCAGGGTCACCGCCTTGAATATTGCCGATCGTCGAGCGACATGCAGAAAACACCATAAAAAGATCACATTCAGCATTGAGTTCCACGTAATCGCCAGCTTTCGCACTGGTTGATCCGTCATGGATCAACCCATCCTCATCAACGAACGATTTCTCAAAAAGATTCCAAGGGGGTGGCGTAATCTGAAAGGCGATACCGGCATCATGAAGAGTTTTTTGCAGATTATCTTCGCAGTTTGGATACTGTCGGTCACTGCCAAAATGCGCGTAACTCTGCGCTGAACAGGCTGCGTGAAAAGAGTCATGAAGCCCGTCTGTGGTGTCTTCAATAAAGCGGAGCAGTTTCATGAACCGGTTACTGACCAGCACATGGCCCGCTTGAAACCGAGTGGTGTAGTGCGCAGTCCGATTGTGTGCCATCGACAGATACTCAGTCGGATCTGATTCAACAAACGCCCACAGATCCACGACCTGATGTCCCTTGGGATTCACCACGCGCACCGTTGTGCCTGTGGTGACAGAGCATCCCACTGACTCTCCCGGCGCGAGTGTATAGACAGTTTCGATGGTTAACCCCCTGCCTGAGTTTTTGGCACGATTACGGCTTAAGTGATATTGGCAACAGGAAAAGTCTTTTGCCAAAGGTCTTTTTGATAGGTGCCGTAGTGAAAAGGCTCGACCGAATCAATGTCTCCGATCAGTGGTGCAATCGTGACCTCAGCACTGGGGTTAACAAAAAGAGGAATGGAATAACGATCCTGGCCGCCACAGTTAATGACCCGATGCGGCGTCGAGGAAAAGAAGCCATTGCTCCAGGTTTCCATGATGTTGCCGATGTTAATAACAAAAGTATCTTCAATAGGCGGCGCACCGACCCATTCGCTGTTTTTATTCTGCACCTCGAGCCCGCCGATTTCGTCCTGCCAGAGAATTGTGAACCCCCCTGAATCAGTGTGAGGCACTACACCGAGGTTGTCCTCTCGGACGGGGCTGCGCTGAGGGGGATAGTGATTAACCTTAAGACGGCTGAGAGGTGCTTTGAAGTACCGTGACAAGTGATCGGACTCAAGGCCAAGGGCCAGCGAAAATCCGCGAAGCAGTACATTGGCAAGACGCTCTGTCTCATCAAAGTAGCGCAGCATGGTCGACTTCAACGAAGGATATTGTTCTGGCCACCGATTGGGGCCATCCAAAGGAGACTGAGCCGATTCGGGTCGATCATGCCCGATCCAGAAGCCCTCCTGATGACTGGTACCTGCTCTGTCTTCTCCCTCATAACTTCGATAAGCAAGAGGCAGGTAGCCCTTAATCTGCGGCGTAATCGCCAGCGCCATCTTTTCTTCATCGGGCGCACAGAAGAATGCTTCTGCCGCGGCTCGGACCTCCTGGATTAGGGAGAAGGGAATCTGATGATTCCGGACATAGAAAAAACCGACTTCGCTGCAGGCTGTACGCAATGCGTCAATGCATGGCTCCGACTGCTCTTGATGGATCAGCGGTCCGATATCAATCACCGGAATCTCGGTGAAATCCAGTCGCCTTGAAGGGCTAATCATAGATGGATGAGCTCCATAGATTCACATCTGTCGGAGCCAATTGTAGACTGACCGCTTTGCCGAGCAAAAGTCATCAAAGTATGTAACTGCAACGGCATAATGAGAACCCATGAGCCTCGATAATCTTTTCGATCCAAAACTCTACCGGGAAGTCCGAAAACCTTTAAGCGCGGCAAGTACGCTGCCCGGTTGGTGCTATACCGACCCTGCCTTTTACGCACGCGAAGTCGACCAGATTTTTCATGGATGCTGGCATTTCGTGGGTCGCAAGGATGAGATTCCTGAGTGCGGCGACTATCTGACTTTTGACGGAATTCCGGGGTCAGTCATTGTGATGCGATCTCAGTCTGGTGAAATCAACGCATTTCAAAACGCCTGCCGGCATCGGGGCACAAGATTGCTCAGCGGCAGTGGATCCTGCCGACAGGTTGTCTGCCCTTATCACAGTTGGGTCTACGCCTGCGATGGAGCACTGCTGCGGGCGCCTGGGATGGACTGCGCTATCGACTTTGACATCAAAAACTATTCGCTGTCGCCGGTCACACTTTCCTCATGGGCGGGATTTTTATTCGTTCGGTTCAGCGACGATGGCCCCTCTTTACAGGAGTGGCTTGGCAATATGCCGAGTTTTTTTAAGGACTATGAGCCGGCAGATCTCAAATGCGTCAGGCGGGTCTCTTTCGATGTCGGCGCCAACTGGAAGTTCCTTATGGAAAATGCTCTGGAGACCTATCACACCGGCACCGTGCACCGGGAAACACTGGGTCGTCAGCAATCCGAACCTGTTGCCACAGAGGGACACTGGTCGTGCCTTCGCGTCTTCGTTGCCGGCAAACAGACTCTCTCGGTATTAAGTGAACAGGAAGGTGCCCTTCCCGTTAACCCACATATTCCTCGTGAGCGAACAACGAGCACCTACTTCACCAATATCTATCCCTGTACACAGTTTGTGTTTGCCCCGGACAGCATGTGGTGGCTAGCGGTTCGACCGCAGTCCGTTAACCAATCGCGTCTTGAAGTCGGCTCCTGCTTTACTAAGGACGTTATCTCAAGAGACGATTTTGAAGAAAAAGTTCAGGCCTATTTTGAGAGATGGGATACCGCAACCCCCGAAGACAATGCCATCTGCGAAGCGCAGCAGTCAGGCAGTCACACGGCCTCCTTTGCGCAGGGTCGTTTTGGCCAAGAAGAGGTACTGGTCCACGCGCTCGCCAACTGGATGCTGGATCAAATCCTGAAAGGCGAGCCGCAGGTCTGCCAAGAATGAGAAATACCAAGGAGTTCATCACGCCATGAGCAATTTACCGTCACGAGTGATCCCGATGAGCTACATGGGGGTGCCTTTTTCCCAAGATCCCTCCGGCAGTCGTGCCGCCATACTGGGTATTCCCTTCGATTGCGGCACACATCCGACCCGGATTGGGGCACGTCAGGGACCCGACGCGATCCGTGTGCAATCCTCGCTGGTACGCCCTTACTATCCACCGGACTTCGACTTTAACCCGCTGGAACTCTTGAACCTCGTGGATTGCGGGAACGTTGCCTGTGTGGCGGGTGAAGTTGAGAGCGCATTGAGCATGATTGAAACTGCTGTCTCCGAGATCTGCCAGACCGGTGCGGTGCCAGTCACGATGGGGGGTGATGGACTGGTCAGCCTTCCGCAGTTACGGGCTCTCAGCAAGGTGCACAACGACCTTGTGTTTATCCACATCGATGCGCATACCGATACTTATCCCAGCAGCGGCAGCCGAACGAATGATCTTTACAACACGGCTACGACGTTTACTCGAGCCGCTGAAGAACAACTGATCGATACGACTCGTTCCTTTCATATCGGGGCCCGGGGTACCGTAACGGTTCCCGGCGTCTTCGATCACACTCGCAAACAGGGATACCAACTCATTGACGGTGACACTCTGAATGCCCGGGGGATTGCCGATGTGTTGGCAGAACTTCATGACCAAGTCGCAGGCAGGCCGGTGTATCTTTGTTTTGATATGGATTTCTTTGATCCTTCGTGTGCGCCCGGCGTCTGTACGCCCACTTTCGGTGGCGCATCTGCCCGCGAAGGATTGACTTTGATCAGCGGTCTTCGGGAGCTCAACATCGTTGCCGTTGACGTCAACACCGTGAGCCCACCTCATGACGTAGGCGGAATGACTGCGTTTCTCGCCGCCACCGTTATGCTCTATGGCTTGGCGCTTGTGGCCGACCCAACAAGATAGTCAAGCGCTTCGGCTTTTAGCACTTGTTTGCGAGATAAGCGTAGCGGAGTAATTTTTGCTCTGAATAGATCTCGACGAGCTTTTTGAGATAAGCCTGCTCGTGTTCGAACGCGGCTTCGCCAAACTCACCCACCAACTCTTTTTTGTATCTTTCTCTCGCCTGCCAGCGGCCACTGCAGATTGCGATTAGGCCATCACTGTGTTTTTCTTTTTTCTCGAGCGTAAATCCGGCTGAGGCAAGCGCTGATTCGTTAAATCCTTCAGGAACGAAATGGCTAAGACCGTAGTGGCTACGTATCCGGATGTCCTCGTCCGACAAGACCCCATTGACAATACAAGCATCCGTAAACAGCAAACGTCCGCCCGGTTTGAGTACCCGCCACAACTTGGCTAAGCTGTCTTGTCGATCAGGAAGATGCATCACCACATCAATACTGATCACGTGACTGAAACCCTCATTCGCAAAGGGTAGCTCTGCGTTGCCACTCACATCATGAAGTGCGATGCGGTCGCTTAGCCCCATGGCAGTAACCCGCTTTTGCGCAGACGTTAGCGCTGCAGCATTGATATCAACACCTGCAGCCGTTACCTCGCTGTGGGTCACAAGGTAGGTCAGCGGACCGGCCGGCCCACAACCGAAATCGAGTACTTGATCGGCACGAGACAACGAGAGCCAGTTCAGATATTCACGCAACTCGTTTGCGACAAGCCATGAGTGCTGGCCGATGTCTTCCTCGAAAGCCTCGGAGCGGACTTTCTGAATCAGCGGTGAGTCAAATTGGGAGTAGACCGCCGCGTATCCGCGGCTGAGGTGTTTTTCACGGCTTGTCATCACTTTCTTTCCTTAGCATACCGTCAATAACCCGTTGAAAGGCGGAGTCCTGGGCCTCGTTCACCGTTGAAGCTTCACACCGGCAACCTCCCGATCCCAAGTTCCCTCTGACAGGCCTAAATCCCGCACCAAATATTTTTGAATCTTGCCCGTCGACGTCTTTGGAAGGGCATCGGCAAAACGGATATATCGCGGGATCATGAAGTACGGAAGACGCGGCTCCAGAAATCGAATCAGAGACTCGGGATTTATCTGTGCTTCAGGCTGCACTACGATCACAGCCAGTACCTCCTGCTCGGTATCTGTAGAGGCAACCGGCACGACTGCACACTCAAGCACGTCGCCGTGAGCGTTGATTTCATTTTCGACCTCCATCGACGAGATGTTTTCACCACGTCTTCGGATAGCATCCTTTGTTCTGTCTACGAAATACAGGTTGCCATGTTGGTCTTTCGAAAGCATATCCCCCGTGTGAATCCATTGATTTTTAAGCAACGCTGCCGTCCACTCGGGATGTTGCCAATAGCCATTGGTCGCAATCCAGGGAACTTTCGTTCTCACCAGCGCCTCCCCCGGGGTGCCGTCCGGCACCTCATGGTCAAATTCATCCACAATCCTAACTTCGTACCGGTCTTCAACAACCCGACCACAGGTCTTGTTATCAGCCAAAACAAACCCTGACTGCGTCGGGCAGTTCATCTCGGTACCGCCCCAAGTGGTTGAAACTCTGCAGCCAAAACGGTTCTTGAACGTCTCCACCTCAGGTATCAACGGCACCATCAGCACCCGCTCCAGACTATTGTCGCTGTCCTGCTCTGTCAGCGGTTGCTTGTAGATGAAGTTGGCCATCGCACCGAGCAGAAACGTGGTTGTCACGTGGTATTTCTCGACATCCTGCCAGAAGCGCTCGACGCTGAAGGGTCCAACAATGACCGTTGATGCGCCAACGATGCCGGCGGCATAAACGGTCGCCAGCAAGCCCGCAATGTGAAAGAGCGGCAGAGCTGAGCAATAGACATCGGATTCCCGCAGTTCCAGCATCTCCGTCACACCACGCGCATATTCAAAAGCATGGGCGTGAGTCATCGTGACTCCCTTGGAAGGCCCTGTCGTGCCAGAGGTGTAAAAAACGCCCATCAGGTCTCGATAACCTGGAGGTTTGCCTTCAAATATTGTCTCGTCCAGCAGGTCGAGATATTGATAAACCTCATAGCGACTTGAAACCTGCTCCCATACCTGCTCTGGGCTCTCTTCTTCCCCTATGATGAG
>DLPX01000024.1:23128-24474 GCA_002477475.1 Proteobacteria bacterium UBA7447 | reverse complement strand
GCAAACGCCGTCATCGACCAGAACACCGGGCGCCTCGGGAAAAACCTCTGGACCGATGGCGAGGACGGCGAGCCGATTCGCGTGTACGGCGCGCTCGATGAACTCGATGAAGGGCGCTTTGTCATCGACCGCATTCAGGCCTGGCAGAGCCTCGGCCGGCGCCGCGACAGCATCGGCGTGCTGTACCGCTCCAATGCGCAGTCGCGTGTGTTTGAAGAACTTCTGCTCTCACAGGGCATTCCCTACCGCGTCTACGGCGGGCTGCGCTTTTTTGAACGCGCCGAGATCAAGGACGCGCTTGCGTATCTGCGGCTCGTCACCAACCGCGACTCAGACCCGGCCTTTGAGCGCGTGGTGAATGTGCCGCCGCGCGGCATCGGCGCGCGTACGGTAGAGATCGTCCGCCAGCAGGCCCGCACTGAGCGCACGTCGCTGTGGGCCGGCGCGCATTCCTTATGCGAATCCGATGCCCTGCCGGGCCGGGCCAAAAGCGCGTTAAGCGCCTTCATTTCCCTGATTGAACAGTTGGCGCGCGACGCTGCGGACCACGATCTGCCGGAAAAAATTGATCTTGCCATCAGCCGCAGCGGGCTCATTGACCATTACCGCAAGGAGCGCGGCGAAAAAGCCATCACCCGCGTTGAAAACTTAGAGGAACTCGTGAGCGCCGGACGCAACTTTGAAAGCGAAGCCGACGAGGACGATACGCTCGATGAGCTCTCGAACTTTCTTGCCCATGCTGCGCTTGAAGCGGGCGAAGGACAGGCCGCCGAGTGGGAAGACTGCGTACAGCTCATGAGCCTGCACTCGGCCAAGGGCCTTGAGTTTCCGCTGGTGTTTTTATGCGGCATGGAAGAGGGGCTCTTTCCGCACCAGCGCTCCATTGATGAGCCCGGCGGCCTCGAAGAAGAGCGCAGGCTTTGTTATGTCGGCATGACCCGCGCCATGGAGCAGCTGTATTTAACCTGCGCCGAGGTGCGCCGCCTTTACGGGCGCGATAATGCCACCAGCCCCTCACGGTTTTTATCCGAGATCCCAGAATCTCTCATGGAAGACGTGCGTGCCGGTGCCGGGCTTCGCACCCGCACTATCAAAAAAACCAACCCCGATATCGCCCACATCAGCAAAGGCGCGGGCGACGCCCCCACTGCGCTGCGCCTTGGCGGCGCCGTAACGCATAAGAAATTCGGGCTCGGCACCGTGGTCATGATCGAAGGCCAGGGCGAGCACGCAAGGGTGCAGGTTCAGTTTGAGCAGGCCGGCAGTAAATGGCTGGTGCTGGCTTATGCCAACCTTGAGCCTGTTTGATCTAAGAGCCCTTAAAAACAAAAAAGAACCCCGCCGAG
>DLPX01000024.1:9912-22808 GCA_002477475.1 Proteobacteria bacterium UBA7447 | reverse complement strand
GGCGGGGTCTGATTCCGACCAATCGCTTAATGTGACCATCGTCTGCGTCAGCACGATCCAGTCGGATGCGGTGGCAAGATTCTTTTTAAGAATTTTCTTGGCGCTGACCAACTGCGGTTTCGACATGTGCTCTGTCAGCAGGGCGAAAAGTTGGGCCAGCGTCCAGTGCACCGACTGGCTGCGGGATTTTCGAGATGTCATCCAGCATCGCATCCAGATAGGGCACAAGCAGTGCTTTGTTCTCCCTCGCGACACGCTTCATGGTGTTGGAGGTCCGAAGACGCACCACCTCGTCGTCGCTCAAATAACAATCAAAAAGTTCCTTAAAACGCTTTGGCTGCTTGAGCACCTCCTCGACCACCTTGACGGTATCGCCAAGCGAATTCGGGTGTCCTCCGCTAAGACGCGTTTCAAAGGGTATTTTGTTAGCCGCGCTCATCCTCGCTTCCTGCCTTCATCATCCAACCTTACAAATACGCCAACCAGAGGCCGACGAAGACAAAGCCGCCAAACCAGATGTTGTTCAAAAACGCCTTAAAGCAATTCTGTCGATCACGGTCTCTACAGAGATAAAACTGATAGACAGCCGTTGCGGCGGCGGCGCCAAGGCCGAGATAAAAGATGGGGCCCAGATGCAAAAACAGCCCGATCAGCGCGAGGTTCCCAAGTGCCAACGCCTGCAAAGAAGCGTTTATCACAAGATCATAACGGCCAAAAAGAATTGCGGTCGACTTGATGCCGGCCTTCATGTCATCAGGCCGGTCCGCCATGGCATACATGGTGTCGTAAGCGACCGTCCATAAAAGATTGGTGGCCAAGAGCCACCACGCGAGCGGCATCAGCGCCGCATTCTGTGCGCTGAAGGCCATTGGGATGCCCCAGGAAAATGCCACCCCGAGATATACCTGCGGCAGGTTCGTAAACCGTTTGGCGAGCGGGTAAGTCACCGCGATAAAGGCACCGGCAAACGACAGCAGAATCGTCTGGCGGTTGAGCGTCAGCACCAGCAAAAACGCGACGGCCATCAGCACCGCAAACACCCAAAGCGCTTCTCGGGGAGAGACGGCACCACTTGCGAGCGGACGGTCGCGCGTGCGGGCCACCTGCGGATCGAAATCGCGATCCAGATAATCGTTGATCACGCAGCCCGCTGCGCGCATGGTGATCACGCCGAGAATAAATATGACGACGATGCCGGGCTGAGGCTTCCCCTCGCCCGCGATCCATACGGCCCAGAGTGTCGGCCACAAGAGCAGCAGCCAACCAACCGGTTTATCCAGGCGCGCCAGACGCCAGTAGAGTTTGAGTTTCTCAGGCATGGGAGAACGCCAGGCCCGCCCGCACCCAACGGGCAACCAGCGGTGCAGCGCTGTCTGGATGATCACGCAGCAGTTTATCTGCGGTGTACTGCACCGCGGTCAACAGCGCCCGATCCCGCGCAAGGTCAGCGATGCGAAACTGCGGCGCACCGCTTTGCCGTGTGCCAAGCAGTTCGCCAGGGCCTCTGAGTTCGAGATCCTTCTGCGCGATCGCAAACCCGTCTGTGGTCTGTCGCATTGTGGCGAGGCGCTCCTTGGCCATGTTGCCGAGCGGGGCCTGATACATCAACAGGCAGACCGACTGGCGGTCACCGCGACCCACACGCCCGCGCAGCTGGTGCAGCTGTGACAAGCCGAGCCGTTCGGCGTTTTCGATCACCATTAATGAGGCTTCCGGAACATCAACGCCGACCTCGATAACGGTAGTGGCAACAAGAACATCCACCTCGCCAGAGCGGAACGCAGACATGATCTTGTCTTTTTCCGCCGGCACAATCTTCCCATGCAGCAGCGCGATGCGAAGCTCAGGCAGTTCGCTCTTAAGCGCCTCGGCGCGGCTGGTAGCGGCCTGCGCGGCGAGCACGTCAGATTCCTCAATCAGCGGGCAGACCCAGTAGGCGCGCCGTTGGCGCGCGCAGGCCTCGCGGATCCGCTCCTGCACGTCCTCCCGGCGAGTGTTCGGCAAAACGACCGTCTCCACAGGCTGGCGCCCGGGCGGCATCTCGTCGATGATCGAGATATCCATGTCCGCATACATCACCATGGTGAGCGAGCGTGGGATGGGGGTAGCACTCATGATGAGTTGGTGGGGAACATGGCCGTCGGTCTGCCCTTTGTTCCGCAGCGCCAGTCTCTGCGCAACGCCGAAACGATGCTGTTCATCAACCACCACCAAGCCCAGCTGCTGGTAGGCCACATCGTCCTGAAAGAGCGCGTGTGTGCCGATAGCGATCCTTGCCTCACCGCTCGCCAGCCGGGCGCAGGCGGCCTGGCGATCACGCTGCCCCATGCGCCCACTTAGCCAGACGGGCTCCAGCCCGAGCTGCGCGAACCAGTTACCGAGCACACTCAGATGCTGCTCTGCCAAAAGTTCGGTTGGTGCCATCACCACCGCCTGCTGGCCTGCCTCCACCGCCGCCAGCACCGCAGCGGCCGCGACCACGGTCTTGCCGCAGCCGACATCTCCCTGCAGCAGACGCAATGACGGTGTCGCCCTGCCAAGATTCGATCCAATCTCATCAATGCAGCGCTGCTGGGCGCCGGTTAGCGTAAATCCCAACTGCTCCTGCAGTCTGGGCCAAAGCTCGCGCGATAGCGGAATCGGCACAGCACTTTTGCTGTCGCGTCGCTGGCGCCGCTCACGCATTGCCAGCTGATGCGCCAGCATCTCTTCGAAGGCAAGCCGGCGCTCGGCCGGATGGGTGCCCCGGCCCAGCGTGTCGAGATCGACCCCGGGCGGCGGTCGATGCAGCAGCATCAGCGCATCAGACAAAGACAGTTCGCCAAAGTCGGCCAGGTACTCGTCTTTGAGGAGTTCCGGGATGCTTCCCTTGCAGAGGCTGAGGGCCTGATCCGTCAGGTCACGCCAGCGCCGCTGGCCGACACCCTCGGTGGTGGGATAAACCGGTGTCAGCGCGGCTTCGACGCTTGCTTCCTCCCGGTCCTCCAGAAAACGGTACTCGGGATGCACCATCTCCAGGCCGGCCGGTCCGGACCGGACTTCGCCATAACACTGGATAAAGCGGTCACGGCTCAGGCCCCGGCTCTGGCTCTGACTGAAGTGAAACTGGCGCATCGTGATCCGGCCGGTGTCGTCCGAGATCACGGTCATCAGGCTGCGCCGACGGCCATAACGAACGCCGCTGGCCTCGACCCTGCCGACAATCAGCGCTTCGGTGCCGGGGCGCAGTTCACCAATGGCAGAGCACCGGGTTCTGTCCTGATAACGCAGCGGCAGATGAAACAAAACATCGGCAACATCTTCGATGCCAAGACGCCCAAGCTTTTCTGCGAGCTGCGGGCCGACGCCCTTGAGGACACGTACCGACTCCTGCACAGCCGTATCCATCTTCTCGTTTGTGACGCCGGGAGAACTAACCGGCCAGGTGTGCGACGGCCTCCACCTCGATGGGCGCACCCTTGGGCAGGGCGGCAACAGCAACGGTCGCCCGCGAAGGAAACGGCGCATCGAAATACTCCGCCATCACCTCATTGACCTGACCGAATTGCTCCAGGTCCACGAGGTAAATGGTGAGCTTGACGATGTCCGACAGGCTGCCGTTGGCCTCCTGCATGACCGCCGCGAGATTATCGAAGACCCGCCTTGCCCTGGCCCCGATGTCTCCCTCGACGAGCTCCATGGTTTGTGGGTCCAGCGGTATCTGGCCGGAAAGATAAACCGTGTCGCCGACACGCACCGCCTGCGAGTAAGGGCCGATCGCATTGGGTGCCTCGTTGCTGTGAATAGGCTGGTGTGCAGTCATGAAAGTTTCCTTGTTGAAGAGGCTTTGTTCAGCCGCGGGATCTTGATACCCGGATCACCGAGCGCCGGGCCCGCAGTCTACGAATAATCCGCGCGAGATGCTTGCGGTCATACACCTCGATGGTAAAGCGGATCGCTGAGTTGCGATCATCCCGGGCTGTGACCAGAACATGGTTGATGTTGGAGTCTTCTTCAGCAATGACCGACGCGAGGGTCGCAAAGACTCCTCGCCGGTTCACCACCTCCAGGCGGATGTCTGCCTCAAAGCTGCTCTTGATGTCATCCGACCACTCCACCCCGATCCAGGTATCCGGCCGCTTGCTCTGCTCGCGTGCGTTGGGGCAGGTAGGCCGATGAATGACGATACCGCGCCCGCGCGAGAACAGTCCAACGATGCCGTCTCCGGGGATGGGTCGGCAGCAGCGCGCGTAGGACACACTCATGCCCTCCACGCCCCGAATCGGCAATGGCTCACTCTTGGCTGAGTCGGCCCCTTTGGATTCCGGCAGCAGTTGCCGGGCCACCACCATCGGCAGCCGTCGACCCATGCCGATGTCGGTCAAAAGCTCATTCCAGTCTTCCAGTCCAATGTGCTTGAGCAGTTGGATTTTCTGATCCGTGCGCAGCCGGGTGGTCAGGCCGACGGTCTTGAGTGCGCGTTCCAGCAGTTGCCGGCCCAGTTTGCCTGCGTCTTCCTGGTGCTGATGCTTTAGGAAATCCCGGATCGCCGCGCGCGCTTTTGCCGTCACTACGTAGTTTAGCCACAGGGGCGTCGGCACGGCAGAGCGCGCCGTCAGAATCTCCACATGATCGCCGTTTACAACCGGCTGATGCAGCGGCACCGGCTCATTGTTGATACGCGCGCCGATGCAGTGATTGCCCACGTCAGAGTGAACCGAGTAGGCAAAGTCGAGCGCGCTCGATCCTTTGGGCAGCTTTTTGATATCCCCGTGTGGGGTGAACACATAGACCTCATCCGGGTAAAGGTCGATCTTGAGGTGCTCGAGAAACTCCGAAGGGTTGCCCGCCTGATCCTGGGTGTTGAGCAGATCGAGCAGCCAGTGGTGGGCCGGCGTTTGTGAACCGCTGCGTTTCTCGCCGGTCTTGTACTGCCAGTGGGAGGCAACGCCGCTCTCTGCGATTCTGTGCATCTCGGTGGTTCGAATCTGTACCTCGATGCTTTGGCCGAACGTGCCGAAAAGCAGGGTGTGCAACGACTGGTATCCGTTGGCTTTGGGAATCGCGATGTAATCCTTGAACTTTCCCGGTACCGGCTTGTAGGTGTTATGAATCACACCGAGCACGCGGTAGCAGTCATCGACCGAGCGCACGATGACCCGGATGGCGAAAATATCGCGCATCTCCGACATTGGCACCCTGCGTGAGCGCATCTTGCGGTAGACGCTGTAAATGTTTTTTTCCCGGCCCTCCACGGAACCTTCGATTCCGGCTTCGGACAGCTCGGCTTCAAACTTGGTGACGGTTTTCTGGATGATCGCCCTGTGGTTACCCCGGCGTTTGCCGAGTTCCTTATGGATCGCGTCGTACCGCTTGGGGTAGAGGTGAAGAAAACTCAGGTCCTCAAGTTCCTGGGTCCAGGTGCGCATCCCCAGCCGGTTGGCGATCGGGGCAAAGATATCGAGGGTTTGCGCGGCGATCCGCTTGCGCTTTTCGGGTTTCAGCGCATCAAGCGTTCGCATATTGTGCAGCCGGTCGGCAAGTTTGATCAGAATGACCCGGATGTCCTTGGCCATCGCCAGCAGCATCTTGCGTAAATTCTCCGCCTCTGCGTGCTCACGTGACTCAAAGTCGATCTGGTCTATCTTGGAGACCCCATCGACCAGTTGCGCGACGTCCTTGCCAAACCGTGTCGCAAGCTCCTCCTTTGCGGTAGGCGTATCCTCAATCACATCGTGCAGCAGTGCCGCAATAATGCTTCGGCTGTCGAGCCGTATATCGCTGAGAATGGCAGCGACCGAGAGGGGGTGGAAGATATAGGCTTCGCCGCTTCGGCGCGTCTGGCCCTCATGGGCCTCGGCACCGAACAAATAGGCGTCGTAGACGGCTTTGATTTCCTCAGGGTCGAGGTACTGCTCGACGACCTCGAGCAGATCGCTGATCAGCAGCCGGCCCTTGCTGGATTTAGCGGGCCTCTGCCGGCTTTCAGCTGACGGGCTTTTCCTCCGCTTCGTCGCTGGCGTCGTCGGCATCCTGCGTTTCCTCGTCACTCGCGGCTTCGAGCGCCTGGGCCATCGGCGCCGACTCGATCAGATCAGCCAAAGCGGCAAGATCTGCTGCCGAAATCTCGCCCTCGGTCATGTCCTCGGACTCCGCCGCTTCGGCTGTCGCCTCACCGGCATCTTCAGTGTTATCGCCATCACCGGGAGCAAAGACGTCTTCAAGCTCCTGTCGAGTATCGACTTCAACTTCCTTTAAGATCTCGCTGGTCACCAGACCTTCTGCGATTTCACGCAGCGCGATCACGGTATGCTTGTCGCGATCTTCCGGTACCAGAGGGTCGTGGCCCAGCTGCAACTGTCGCGTGCGGCGCGCTGCCACCAGTACCAGCTCAAAGCGATTGTCGACGTTCTCGAGGCAGTCCTCGACGGTAATTCTTGCCATTGGTGTTCTCCAAAAAACCAATCAGCCCGGAACGGTCCCGGCGGGATCGGGGGCATTTTGATGAGCGCTGAAAGACCTTAGGATCCCCGTTAAAGCCCAATCTTCACAAGCGTCGCTAAAGGTTTGCAGACTCGGATGTTTTTAGTCTAACGCTTTTTGCGTAATCTACAAGCGCCGCAACATCAAAACCCCGGCCCGAATGGGGAGGCTCGCCGCGATAAATCAGTGCCTCAAGCTCATCGAGCGCCTGATCAAATTCTGTATTGACCAGGATATGGTCGTATTCTCGGCAGTGGCTCATCTCACTGGCTGCCTCATCCAGACGCACCGAAATCTGCTCCGGGGTCTCCCGACCACGGTCCGCCAGGCGCTGGGCGAGGATCTCTACCGAAGGCGGCAGGATGTAGACGCTCACTGCCTCCTTAAAGACCGCACGCACCTGCTGAGCACCCTGCCAGTCGATATCAAGAAGAACGCTTTGATTCGATTTGATCGCCTTTTCTACGGCATGTCGTGAGGTGCCATAACAATGACCGAAGACCTTGGCGTGCTCGAGGAACCCGTCGTCTCTGACCATCTGCTCAAATTGGGCCGGGTCCACAAAGAAATAATTCACGCCGTCGGTTTCACCAGGGCGCTGCGGGCGGGTCGTATGAGAGACGGACGTCACGATGTTGTCAGCGCGGTCGGCGAGCGCGCGGGCCAGGCTGCTTTTCCCTCCGCCTGAAGGTGCTGACAAGATATAAAGCGTCGGTGGTCGAGACGCAGCCTGGTTACTCAATGTTCTGCACCTGCTCTCGCATCTGCTCAATCAGGACCTTGAGCGTGACGGAGGCGTTGGTCTGCTCAGGGTGTGCGGACTTGGACCCCAGCGTGTTCGCCTCACGGTTCAACTCCTGCATTAGAAAATCCAGGCGGCGGCCGATCGGGTCGTTTTGCTCGAGCGCCTGCGTCACTTCATTGAGGTGCATCTTCAGTCGATCCACCTCTTCGCTGACTTCACTCTTTGCCAACAGCAGCACCACTTCCTGTTCAAGCCGTTCGGGTTCGACCTGCACGCTCATCTCTGCCAGCCGCTGGCCGAGACGCTCGCGATGCGCATCACCTATTTCAGGCAATACGGCTTCCAACGCCGCAATCGCCGCCGCCGCCGCCTGCACGCGCTCGTTGAGCATTTGCCCAAGGGCCGTACCCTCGCGCTCGCGGGAGTCGGACAGTTGCTGGAGGGCTTGCGTCAGCAGGGCCATTGCCGCGCCGGCCAGCGCCTCTTCGTCGATGACAGGAGTCGACATCACACCGGGCCACTTCAGAATCTCTCCAACCCGCAGTGGCTCGGCTTCCGGCAGGAGCTGGCGAACGCTTTCCGACCAGGCGCCGAGTTGCCCAATCAGATCTGTATCCATCTGCGGCGCATCATATGCGCTCGTGGGAGGAGAATAGCGAAGCCAGCCGTCAATACGGCCGCGGCTGACTGACGCTGTAATTGCATCGCGAAAAGCGCCCTCGTGAAAGCGCAACTCCTCCGGAAGCCGCATGGCCACCTCCCGGAAGCGATGGTTTACCGAACGCAGTTCCCAGGTCAGGTCTCCCGACGGACCCTGGGCAACACAGCGAGAGAACGCCGTCATGCTCTTTGGCACATCGAATCTCCGAGATTATTGCCCGCGGCGAGCACGGCTCCGCCGGGGCTGCATCAAATTCAGGCGAGGAACTATACTGTATTCCTGGTTGCGGTCGGTGGATCACCCGAGCTCCCGCAATCGCTATCGTTATGGCCAGCAGACTTCCTCTACAGAACGGATACGTGCTCAAGGGATATACCGTGGGCGAAGTCCTTGGCGGGGGCGGGTTCAGCCTGGTCTACCTCGCGAGCAACGAACTCGAACGCCACAAATTCGTCATCAAGGAGTACTGCCCCCAGGACCTTGTCACCCGCAACCCTGACGGATCCCTTGAACCAAACACGCCGCTTGCCCAGATGCCTTTTCGCAACGGCCTGGAAAAATTCCGCTTCGAAGCGCAGCGGATGAGCACCGTCCGTCATCCAAACGTTATCAGTGTGGCTGAGTACTTCGAGGCGAACCAGACGCTATACATGGTTATGACGCACGAAGAAGGCCGCGACTTGCGCTGGTTCATCAACAAGCTGGCGGGCGACCTCGACTGGGATTTTATGCAGCAGGTCTTTCCCCCTATCGGAGAGGGACTGTGGCACATGCACCAACAGAGCGTTGTGCATCTTGACGTCAAACCCGCCAACGTACTGCTTCGAACCAGTGGCCAGGCCCTGCTGCTGGATTTCGGCGCGGCCCAGACGATCGATAACGACGATCGGTTTGGATCCTTCCAGACCCTGACCCACGGCTTTGCGCCGCCCGAGCAATATCTCGATGGCAGTCTCGGATCCTGGACCGATATTTATGGTCTGGCTGCGACGATCTATAACTGCATTACCGGCACTTCGCCGCCGCCCGCCCTGAAACGGCGCGAAGGGGCTGCGCTTGAGAAACTCACGGTCTCGCGAGCCGGCGCCTATCCCTATACCTTCCTTAAGGCCGTCGAAGACGCTCTTTCGCTCGACCAAAGCCAACGACCCAAGGACATGCATGCCTTTCTTTCCCTTGCCTTTGGGGCTCCCTCTCACCAGTCGCCGGGCACCTGACCCCACCTTAAAAAGCCGGCTTTTAAGGGTTTTTAAACCTCCGAACGGTTTGCCTCGGTTATGAAGAGTGCTAAAGTCTGGCACGTGGTCTTACCAGATAACCAGAAGCTATGGCTCGTGAACGCGTCTGCGATTCCGTCGTCCGCCAGATAGAACAACTCATCCTCGAAGGCGCCCTCAAACCCGGCGACCGTCTGCCTGCCGAACGCAAGTTCGCCGCGCAACTTGGCGTATCGCGCCCTTCATTACGCGAGGGCCTGCAGATCCTTTCCGCCCGCGGCCTTCTCGTCACGCGTCGGGGCGGGGCGACGGAGGTCACCGAAAGCCTGAATCCCGCGCTGGAGAATCCCCTGCTGGAATTGATCAGTGCATCACCCGATGCCCAGGAAGATGTCATGGAGTTGCGTCATGCGATCGAGTCGATGGCGGCCTACCATGCCGCAGCGCGACGAACGCAGACCGATATCGAACTACTGAGAGCCGCCTACAAGCGGATGATCGCGTCTCACGGTGAAGGTGACGCTGTTGTGGAGGCAAAAGCCGACGCGGATTTTCATCTGGCGATCGGTGAGGC
Source organism: Proteobacteria bacterium UBA7447 (assembly GCA_002477475.1). Taxonomy (GTDB): domain Bacteria; phylum Pseudomonadota; class Gammaproteobacteria; order Arenicellales; family UBA868; genus UBA868. The sequence continues at coordinate 13,149 of DLPX01000024.1, read as the reverse complement.
TTCACATAACGTGGTGCTTGTCCATGTCATGCGCAGCCTGTTCTCGCTGCTGCGTAGGAGCATCCACTACAACCTTCAGAACCTCTACCAGCGGCCGGACAACTTCAAGCACCTCAGGGACCAGCATTATCACCTGATGAACGCTATCATTGATGGTGATCCCAAGGCTGCCAAGGCAGCTTCAGATGAGCACATCAGTTACGTTGAACACACCCTCCAGGACATGAATATCCACAGAAGGCGCGAGGCCCGGGCGCATCGGCGCGCTACCGGCCTCAATCTTTCCTGACAGCGTATGCAATGCAGGCGCTGCCCGACGGCGGACCCCCGTTTTGCACTACGCGTGATAACTTATAACGCTGAATACTGGAACGCGGGCCTGGCCTGCGTCACCCGCTGAGCCCAGAGAGCATGAGAAACGCCATTGCGCTGATTGTCATATTGTCCGGCACGTGGCTGCTGCTCTCCGGACACACCAGCCCGCTGCTGCTGTCGCTGGGTCTGGTCTCGGTGGCAGCGATTGTTGCCTGCGCCGCCCGGCTTGAACTGCTCGATGAAGAGGGAGTGCCGGTGGGCCTGCTGCCAGGGCTCTTGCGTTACGGCCCGTGGCTCGTCATCCAGATCATCCGCTCAAACCTGGATGTCGCCAAACGGATCGTAAATCCCAAACTGCCGATTCATCCCACCGTCATCCACGTCGACGCCACAGACCACACCGAAGTCGGGCGGGTCACCTACGCCAACTCCATCACCCTCACACCCGGGACCATTTCCCTTGATGTCTCGGAAGACGCCATCGAGGTCCACGCGCTGACGGAAGAAGCGGCGAACGACCTGATGTCGGGCGAGATGGGGCGGCGGGTCCAGCGAACGGAGCGTCCATGATTCTGACGATCACCCTCATCGCGCTGTTGGTGACCATGGCGTTCGCATTGATCCGCGCGATCAAGGGACCGACCGTATACGACCGGATTCTTGCCTCCAACGCGTTGGGCACGAAGACCGTCCTGATGATCGCCGTCCTGGGCTTCGTGGTCGGGGATCCCGAACTCTACATAGACATCGCTATCATGTACGTGCTGATCGGATTCATCGGGACGGTGGCGGTGCTCAAGATATCTGAGTTCGGCAATCTCGGCCAGCCCCAGTCGCACACCGAAACAGAAGACCCATGAGCGGCCTGACTGATCTGCTAAGCATGGCGCTGCTGGGGATCGGCACGCTGTTCCTCCTGATTGGGGCAACGGGGCTGCTGCGCCTGCCCGATGTCTTCACGCGGCTGCATGGCGCCAGTGTCACCGACACACTCGGTGCCGGTGCCATTTTGTTGGGCCTCGCGTTGGCTGCGGGATGGGGCCTGCTGATGGGCAAGATTCTTGCGCTTTTGCTGATCATGGCATTGCTTGGTCCCTCGACCGCCCACGCCCTTGCACGCGCAGCAACCCACGGCTTCCGAAAACCCTGGCTGCATGAAACGGACAAGGCAGAGAAGTAAGTGCTGATCGAAAGCGTCAACATTTTTCTTCTGGCACTGCTGGCGGTGACGGCGATTGCCGCGGTGCGTCTGCGCGATCTTTTTGCCGTCGCGATGATGTTCGGTATCTACAGCCTGCTCGCGGCGGTGATGTTCGTGCTCCTCGATGCGGTAGACGTCGCGTTCACCGAGGCGGCTGTCGGGGTCGGCATCTCCACGGTATTGATGCTGGGCACCATCGGGCTGGTGGGGCGGTACGAACGCGGCTCGGTCCGCAGTTCCCTGTTGCCGCTCACCGTTGTGGTCGCCACCGGGGCCACCCTGATCTACGGCACGCTGGACATGCCCCACTTCGGGGATCCAACCGCGCCGGTGCACCAGCACGTGGCGCCGGCCTACATCACAGAATCCCCGCAACAGACCGGCATCCCTAATGTGGTTACAAGCATCCTGGCGAGCTACCGCGGCTACGACACTCTCGGCGAACTGGCCGTCATTTTTACCGCAGGCGTCGGGGTACTCGCCCTGCTCGGACTGCGCCGACGCAAACGGCCGGGAAAAGAGGGCGTTGGGCAATGATCGACAATCCGGTGCTTCGCATCATTGCCAAGATCATCATTCCGATGATCTTGCTGTTTGCACTTTATGTGCAGTTTCACGGCGATTTCGGACCGGGCGGGGGCTTTCAGGCCGGGGTGATCTTTGCGGCCGGCTTTATTCTCTATGGTCTGGTTTTCGGTACCGAAGCGCTGCGCAGCGCCGTGCCGCCGGCAGCGCTGCGCCTGCTCACAGCCTTCGGCCTGCTGCTCTTCGCCGGGGTCGGCGCGGTAACGATGCTGGCGGGTTCAGATTACCTTGCCTATAACGCACTGGCGCATGATCCCGTCGCGGGACAGCACCTTGGCATCCTGATTGTCGAATTCGGCGTCGGCGTGACGGTGAGCGCGGTCATGATCACGATTTTTCTCGCCTTCGCCGGGCGCAACGATCCATGACCATCGCGGGCCTGTACAACTACTGGATTGTCATCCTGCTGATGATGACCGGTTTTTATGTTGTGATCTCAAGCGGAAACCTGGTGAAGAAGATCATCGGCCTGAATGTCTTTCAGGCGTCGGTATTCATTCTCTACATCAGCGTTGGGAAAATGTCAGGCGGGCGTGTCCCGATCCTGCAGGAAGGGGTCAGCGACTACTCCAACCCTCTGCCCCATGTGCTCATCCTGACAGCGATTGTCGTGGGTGTCTCGACAACCGCCCTAGGGCTCGCCCTGGTCGTCAGGATACGGGAAGCCTACGACTCGGTTGAGGAAGTCGAGATTCATCAACAGGACGAGTCATTGTGATTAGCGCGCAACTGCCCGCGCTGCAGGTGGTCGTCCCGCTAATCGCGGCGGCGCTGTGTCTCGTCCTGTCTCGTCCGCTCGCTGCCTGGACCCTCACCTTTGCGGCGAGCGCGGCGGCGATGGCGGTGTCTTTCCTGTTACTGGGCGCCGTGATGGATTCGGGCACCATCGACTACGCCTTCGGCGGCTGGGCGGCGCCCTTTGGGATCGCCTACCGCGTCGATCTGGTTAACGCCTATGTGCTGATGATTGTTTCGACCATCAGTACCGTGGTGTCGGTCTTCGCCCGGGCCAGTGTCGCAAGCGAAATCGAGAAACACAACCAGGGATTCTTCTACACCGCGTGGCTCTTGTGCCTTACCGGACTTCTGGGCATCGCGATCACCGGAGACGCGTTCAACCTGTTTGTCTTTTTGGA
>DLPX01000024.1:3630-9524 GCA_002477475.1 Proteobacteria bacterium UBA7447 | reverse complement strand
TACCAGTACCTCATCATGGGGACGATCGGGGCAACGTTTATTCTGATCGGAGTGGGTTTGCTATACGCGCTGACCGGCACGCTCAATATGCAGGATCTTGCCGAGCGGTTGCCCGACGTTTCGGGCACCCGGACCGCACGAACCGCTTTTGCCTTCCTGACAGTCGGCCTCGGGCTCAAGATCGCTCTCCTCCCTTTGCACCTGTGGCTGCCCAACGCCTATGCGTACGCCCCTTCCGCGGTCAGCGCCTTTCTGGCCGCGACAGCAACCAAGGTGGCGGTTTATGTGCTTTTGCGGTTTGTGTTTTCGGTCTTCGGCGTAGAGTTTGCGCTTGGCGCCATGCCGCTCGCCATCGGCCTCGCGATCCTGGGCGCGATCGCGGTGCTGTCGGCCTCAACGGTCGCCATCTTCCAGGAGAATCTCAAACGAATGCTGGCGTATTCCAGCGTGGCACAGATCGGCTACCTTGCGCTTGGCATCAGCCTCGCGACACCTGCCGGGCTCACCGCGACGATACTGCATCTTTTCAACCATGCCCTGATGAAGGGTGCGCTGTTTGTCGCGCTGGGCTGTGTCGCCTGGCGGATAGGCAGCAGCCGGCTGCAGGACTTTGCGGGGCTGGGCTATCGCATGCCCTGGACCATGGGGGTTTTTGTGGTCGGCGGACTGAGCCTGATCGGCATTCCGTTGACGGCGGGCTTTATCAGCAAGTGGTACCTCGTGCTGGCCGCGTTGGAGAAGGGGTGGTGGCCCGTCATCGTTGTAATCATTGCCGGCTCGCTGCTGGCGGTCCTGTATGTCTGGAAAGTCGTAGAGAGGGCTTATCTCGCGAAACCCCCGGAAGACGCAACGAGAGCTGAGGCCCCGGCGTCGATGCTGATACCGGCCTGGCTGTTGGCGATTGCCAACCTTTACTTCGGATTCCAGACGGATCTGAGTGTGGGGGTCGCCACCCGAGCGGCGGCGCAACTCTTTGGGATAGCCCCGTGAGCGAGTCTCTCCTAACCTGGATCGTGTTCACACCGCTCATTGGTGCGGCAGCCGTTCTGCTGACCGGCCGTTGGCCGAATCTGCGCGAGGCGGTCAGTCTGATCACCGGTGGTGTGCTGATTGCCCAGGTCACACAGCTGATCTCCCCAGTACTGGCAGGCGAGACCCCGAGCGTCCTGCTGGCGGTGCCGGTGCCGAGGGTGCCGCTTGCACTTCAGGCAGAACCGTTAGGTCTGCTCTTTGCGTTGATTGCAGCGGTGCTGTGGGTTGCGACCACCGTGTATGCCATTGGCTATATGCGTGGCCACGGCGAAAAGCACCAGACCCGGTTCTTTGCCTTTTTCGCGATTGCGATCAGCGCCACTATGGGGGTGGCCCTGGCGCAGAACCTGTTCACCCTCTTTCTTTTCTACGAACTGCTTACGCTGTCCACCTACCCTCTCGTCACCCACGCGGGTACGGATGAAGCGCGACGGGGCGGGCGCGTCTATCTCGGTATTCTGATGGGCACCTCTATGGGATTCCTGTTGCTGGCGGTGATCTGGACCTGGCAGCTTGCCGGAACGACGGCATTTCACCCCGGAGGCATCCTGGCAGACAAAGGCTCTCCGGTGGTAGTCGGTGTTCTTTATGCGCTTTTTGCCTTTGGCATCGGCAAAGCCGCTCTGATGCCCTTCCACCGTTGGCTGCCGGCAGCCATGGTTGCCCCGACACCGGTCAGCGCCCTGCTGCACGCGGTGGCGGTGGTCAAGGCAGGGGTTTTTGCGATTCTCAAGATCACGGTCTATGTCTTCGGACTGGATCTTTTGTCCGTCACGGGCGCCGCGACCCCGATCCTGTGGGTGGCCGCCATCACGATCATCGGCGCGTCACTGGTCGCGCTGTACCAGGACAACCTCAAGAGACGGCTGGCCTATTCGACCATCAGTCAACTCTCCTATGTGGTCCTGGGTGCGGTCCTCGCCAACGCCGCGGGCATCACCGGCGCGGCTGTGCATATCGCGACTCACGCGGTTGGAAAAATCACGCTGTTTTTCTGCGCCGGCGCCATTTTGGTCGCTACCCACAAGACACGGGTCAGTGAACTGGACGGGCTCGGCCGGCAGATGCCGATCACGATGGGCGCATTTCTAATCGGCAGTCTCAGCATTGCCGGTCTGCCGCCGATGGCGGGCCTATGGGGCAAGTGGTATCTCTCAATCGGGGCGCTGGACGCGGGCTATGGGGTGTTGGTGGGTGTGCTGATGCTAAGCACGCTGCTCAACATCGCCTATCTTCTGCCGATTCCGCTGCGCGCCTTCTTTAAAGTCGATCGCGATGCCCCTGCGGGCATCACCGAGGCCCCTGCCGCCTGTCTGATCGCGATTGGTGTGACAACCACTCTGTGCCTGGTGCTGTTCTTCTACCCTGCGCCGATCCTGCAATTGGTCGCACCACTGCTGAGCTAGCGACGTTATGGACCGTCATCAAATTCAAGCCGGAGTCGAACCTTCAGCATGATTTTCAGGATTTTTCTCTGTCTGTGCGCTGCTCTGGTGATCATCGAGATCGCTGTTCATCGCCATGTCATTTTTTCCTGGGAAGGATGGCCCGGGTTTTATGCCCTCTGGGGGTTCGTCTCGTTGTTCGCCATTGTGATACTTGGTAAGTATCTAGGCCGTTTGATCAAGCGGGACGAGGACTACTACGATGATTAGCTTGCCGCCAGGGATCATCATTCTCGTGGGGGCTTTAGCGCTGCCGCTGCTGCCCCGTAGCGCTCAGGCCATTGGCGCGTTGGCGCTGCCCGCGCTTAGCCTGGCGCAACTGCTTTTTCTTTCCCAGGGTGTTTTTCCGGGAATAGAACTTGCGGGTCTAAGCCTGCTGCAGGTGCGGGTAGATCCACTCAGCCTGGCCTTCGGTTACATCTTTCACATAGCCGCTTTTATCGCGGCTCTTTATGCGCTGCATGTGCGCGATACGATCCAGCATGTCACGGCCATGTTGTACGTCGGCAGCGCGATTGGTGCGGTGTTTGCAGGAGACCTCATCACCTTATTTATCTATTGGGAGATTACGGCTCTGGCCTCTGTTTTCCTGATATTTGCCAGCCGAACCCAACGCGCATACCAGGCCGGAATACGGTATCTCATCGTTCAGATCGGCTCTGGGGTTCTGCTGCTGGCAGGCATCCTGCTTCACTACCACGATTCAGGGTCCCTCTCATTCGACCAACTGATCGGTCCCGATGGAAACCTCAGCGACGCCAGCGCAGGGGTATGGCTGATCTTCGCGGCGTTCGGAATCAAGTGTGCTTTCCCGTTGCTTCACAACTGGCTGCAAGACGCCTATCCTCAAGCAACCGTAACCGGCGCGGTATTCCTAAGCGCGTTCACCACTAAACTTGCGGTGTACGCGCTGGCACGAGGATTTCCCGGCACCGAAGTGCTGATCGGCATCGGCGTCGTGATGACACTCTTCCCGATATTTTTTGCAGTCATTGAAAATGATCTGCGCAAGGTGCTCTGCTATAGCCTTAACAATCAGTTGGGCTTTATGGTGGTCGGCGTTGGAATCGGTACTGAGCTGGCGCTGAACGGTGCGGTTGCCCACGCCTTCGTTCATATTCTCTACAAGGCGCTTCTTTTTATGTCCATGGGTGCCGTGCTCTACCGGACCGGCACGATCCGGGCGTCTGATCTTGGCGGGCTATACCGATCAATGCCGTGGACCTCGGCTTTCTGTATTGTCGGGGCAATGTCGATTTCCGCGTTTCCGCTGTTCAGCGGTTTTGTCGCCAAGTCACTGACGATGTCTGCAGTAACCGAGGGCTACTATATGTTGACCTTCATCGGACTGTTAATCGCCTCTGCAGGCGTGATGGAACATTCGGGTATCAAGATTCCGTATTTCGCCTTTTTCGGGCACGATTCCGGCATCCGCTGCAAAGAGGCGCCATGGCATATGTGCCTGGCCATGGGTGTGGCCGCCGTCTTGTGTATCGCAATCGGCTGGTTTCCGCAGCCGCTTTATGCACTGCTTCCCTATCCGGTGGTGTACCAGCCCTATGCTGATTTCGGCCACTCCGTGACCCAGCTCCAGCTGTTGTTGTTTGCCGCTCTCGCCTTTGTTGTGCTCAAGCGTACCGGGATGTACCCGGCTGAACAGGCGTCGCTTAACCTCGATACGGACTGGCTCTACAGGCGCGTCGCGCCCCGAGTAATCCGTCAGATCGTCGCGGCATCACGACAGGTAGGGCGGGCGTTCTTGCAAACCGGCTCGGAGCTTGGCCGAACCCTCATGCGCCTGGTGCTGAACCATTACGGGCCGGAGGGCACCCTGGCACGCGCGTGGCCAACGGGCTCCATGGTGCTGTGGGTAGCGGTGCTGCTTGGCGCGAGCCTCATCCTGTTTTACCTGTAACCTGCAAAGACCTGTCGAGATGAATTCACCAACGGAGGCACCATCAGCTGAGCGCCAAGACCACGTCGACGCGGCAATCACGTCCCGGCGGTCGGTGCGGGCCTTTTTACCGACTGCGGTACCCAATGAAGTTGTTCGCCAGATTCTCGCCACCGCGGCGCGCGCGCCGTCCGGGACCAATATCCAGCCCTGGCGGGTGTACGTGTTGACCGGCAACCGCCTGAAGCAGTTGAGCGATGCCATCCTGGCGGCATACAACGACCCCGAGATCGCCAAGGCGCACTCAGAAGCGTATCCGTACTACCCCAAAGAATGGGTCTCCCCCTACATCGAACGCCGGCGAAAGATCGGTTGGGATCTATACGGATTACTCGGGATCACCCGAGAAGACAAGGACAAGATGCGCCACCAACACGGCCGCAACTACCTCTTTTTTGATGCGCCGGTCGGCCTGATCTTCAGTATCGACCGCGTTCTGGAGCAGGGCAGTTGGCTCGACTACGGCATGTTCCTGCAGAACATCATGGTGGCAGCGCGCGGGCGCGGGCTCGACACCTGTCCGCAGGCTGCATTCAATCCGTTCCATCGTGTCATTCGAGAAACGTTGCAGATGCCGGACAATGAAGAACTGGTCTGCGGTATGGCGCTGGGCTATGCCGACAACGATGCCGTTGCGAACCGGCTCACCACCGAACGCGAACCCCTCAACGTCTGGGCAACTTTTCTGGATTAAAGGACGACTGCCTCAGGGCGCTGCGATCTTCAGGCTTTCCTTGAAGTGGCGTCGGCACATCGACACATAGGTTTCGTTACCGCCGATCTGAATCTGGTCCCCGCTGTGCATGGGCTGCCCCTCACCATCGAAGCGCACGACCATGGTGGCTTTTCGACCGCAGTGACAGATGGTCTTGATCTCGCGGAGCTCATCCGACAGCGCCAGGAGCTGGCGGGAACCCTCAAAGAGGGCACCGAGAAAATCCGTGCGCAGGCCATAGGCGAGCACCGGGATATTCAGCGCGTCAACGACCTCCGTCAGCTGATCAACCTGATCAGCGCTTAAAAACTGGGCTTCATCGACAAGCACACAGTCAATCGGCTGGGTCTCGGATGCGTTCTGAACCAGGTCGAGTAAATTAATGCTGGCATCGACATCCACGGCCTCTGCTTCAAGACCGATGCGTGAGCGTACCCGGTTCTCACCAGAGCGACTGTCGATCCGGGGTTTGATCACGAGCGTATTCATGCCCCGCTCGACGTAATTGTGGCGAGACTGCAAAAGGTTGGTCGTCTTGCCGGCGTTCATTGCCGAGTAGTAAAAGTAGAGTTTGGCCACCGGAAATCCAGGCAATATCCGAAACCCACATTGTAGGATATCGACGACCCAGGCCTTCAACGGCGATAACGTTGTCTTAGGCTACGGGATTACGCATCGTGATCTGTACTGGTTCGCTGGGAAATTTCCAGGCGCTGTCATGAATATTTCTTCTCTCTCACTAAAAAGG
>DLPX01000024.1:0-3244 GCA_002477475.1 Proteobacteria bacterium UBA7447 | reverse complement strand
AGAAAGCTGGTGAGAACTGAATTGTATTGTCTTCAATAACGGCTTCTTCGCTACTGATATACTCGTATTCGAAATCTCGTCAGACCGCTGTTCAAAAGCCCATTTCCAAAAAAAATATAAATCGAGAGGTTTCTAGCTTTATGGGTGACGTGCTTTTGACCACAAAATATCCCAAATAAAACAGTTACGTAGGGGAGGAGATAATGATTTTTAGAATCACGTTGTCCGCAGCAATGATGGTCTTCCATTCGATCGCATTCGCCGGCGGGCTCGATCGTTCGGGACAACCCCTAGACGCGTTATTTCATAAAGGCGGCTACGCAGAATTTTCTTTTGGATCCGTCGACCCCTCTGTATCCGGATCGGTTGTTGGTCAAGAATCGGGCGATATGGCAGACAGCTACACTCAGGTCGGAGCTGCGTATAAATCAGACCTTACTGATAAGTGGTCGCTTGCGCTAATTTATGATCAGCCGTACGGCGGAAATGTTAAATATCCGACCGGCACCACCTATCCGTTTACCGGCTCTACTGCAGTCCTGAAATCAAACGGGCTCACGGTGATTCCTCGTTTTCGGATTTCTGAACGATTCTCAGTATATGGTGGCGTTAGAGGACAAACGATCAATGCAAATATTGGTATTCCCGCCGTTAGCAATTACAGTGGGACAGCGAGACAAGACGAAGGTTTCGGTTACGTGTTGGGCGCAGCCGTTGAGAACCCTGAGATTGGGTTACTTATTCACCTGACGTATGGATCTGCCATTGAACATGAGAACCAGACGACGGAAACCTCTGCGGCTTTAGGCGCGACGCCCGACTCGATCACCATTCTTGAAACCCCCCAATCGGTTAACTTCAATTTTCGGACCGGTGTAGCCGCCGATACACTGGTATTTGGTGGTATTCGCTGGGTTAATTGGTCTGACTTTGCAATTACACCTAGGGATTACAAGTTAATCACAAAAAACTCCATCCTTTCCTACGAAAACGATGTCAACACATTCAGTCTTGGTGTCGCTCGCCGTCTCGACCCAAGCTTAGTGATGTCTTTTTCGATCGGTTACGAGGCAAGCGAAGGAGGATTGGCCTCCAATCTGGGCCCGACTGATGGCCGAACTGGCCTTACACTCGGACTTCGGTATGAAACCGGAAATACGGTTATCTCTGGAGGCCTGAACTACACAATGGCGGGCGATGCAAAAACCAACGCAGTCATTGGCACCTCAGACTTTGAAGATAACGATGCAATAGGTGTTGGAATCAAGGTGGGGGTTAGGTTTTAGCCCTCAGAAATAATAGCCAATCAACGATGTAAAAATTGACCGGCTAGATGAGATCTATGCGCTCGCCCATGAAGCCCTGCTGGGCGCGGGCGCCAATGAAGAGCACGCCGACGCGGAACGTGATGACTCACACTCTCAAGGTCTTTTTCGCATCCTGAGTTATGCCCCGCTCGGCGTAATTGTGGCGAGACTGCAAAAGGTTGGTCGTCTTGCCGGCGTTCATTGCCGAGTAGTAGAAGTAAAGTTTTGCCACGCGAGCACCTGCCTGTCGTCAATGCCTGAATTGTAGGACATCGCCGGCCTGCGCCGGTCGATCAAGCCATCTATACTGGGCTCATCAATTCTTTTGAAGGAATCTTATGACGACTTCCTCTCTCACTTTGCATGAAATTTGCGCGCTCGCCCATGAAGCCCTGCTGAATGCCGGCGCCAACACAGAACACGCCGACGCGGTGGCGGATGTCGTCACCCGCGCAGAACGCGACGGCTCACACTCTCACGGTCTGTTCCGCATCCCCGGATACGTCGCCTCGCTTCGCAGCGGCAAAGTAAAAGGCGATGCGGATCCAACGCTGTCGAAGCGATCGCCCGTAGTGCTGCACTGCGACGGGGATCTGGGGTACGCGCCCCTGGCACACCGGCGCTCGCTGACGGCGCTCGCCGAAGCGGCCAAAGAAAACGGGCTGGCCACCCTGTCTTTGACACGAACGCATCATTTCGCGGCCCTGTGGCCGGAAACTGAAACACTGGGCCAACATGGGCTTGTCGCCATGGCCTGCGTTTCCTACATGCCGAGTGTGGCCCCTTACGGCGCATCCCAGGCGTTATACGGCACAAACCCTTTCTCCTTCGCCTGGCCGCGGGCGGGCGGCACGCCCCTGGTATTTGATATGGCCACCGCTTCGATGGCCATGGGGGATGTGCAGATCGCGGCCCGCGATGGTCATGAGGTGCCTCCCGGCACCGGGCTCAACGCTGACGGCGGCCCCACGACCGATCCCAAAGAAATTATCAAGGGTGTTCTGCTGCCTTTTGGCGGCTACAAAGGCTCCCACATCGCGATGATGATTGAGCTGCTGGCAGGTCCCCTGGTGGGAGAGACTGCGAGTTACGCCTCCAGGAGCCGCGACAGCGGTGACGGAGGGCCGCCCCAGGGAGGCGAATTCATTCTGGCAATGAACCCCGACATGCTCTCAGGCGCTGATTGGCAAGCCGAGAGTGAGGCCTTTCTGGCGAAACTCGACGCGCTGGAAGGCGTGCGTTTGCCTGCCGAGCGGCGCTACGCAAACCGACAGAACACCGGGCCCCGTGAGATCAACAGCGACCTTCTGGAGAAGATCCGGGCGACGCTGTCACCCGGATGACGAGAATCGCTCTAAAGAAGCGCCAGCTTGTTCAACCTCAACCTTAACTCACGTCCTAACTCACGGCCAAACAACACTTACCACATTGGTTCGTGCCTGGTAATTGTTGAGATTGCCGGCCCGCGCGAGTGAAGACACCATGAAGTAGAGGGTTTCTCCGGAGGCCGGAGTCCAATTAGTCAAGGGGGGCCGTTTGATATGGCCGCCTTCAACGACTCTCATGGGTTTACAGTTGCCATTGGGGGTCATCCACTCCCAAGTGCCTCCATACCAGGCGCCGTTACGCCATACGAAAACCCAGGGGTTGGCGTTGACCTTGATGTCCCGTGTGCCATCGGTATGCCGGATAGTGGCGGTCGGCCATGTTGAGGTACCGCCCCACTCCATACAGATCGTGCCGGCGCCAAGATTGACTGTCAGGTTGTGCGTCACGGGCCAGCTCGACACGTTGGTATGCAGCCAGTTGACCTTGCTTAATGCAAATTCCTGCTGACCACTCGTGGTGATCGAGGCAGTATTCGAGACTTCGGTTGCTCCGGAGCTTGAGGTTGTGGACGAGGTGGTTGTCGACGACGTAGTCGTTGAAGTGCTGGT
>DLPX01000073.1 GCA_002477475.1 Proteobacteria bacterium UBA7447 | reverse complement strand
CCGTCAAAAAGAATATAAGCGGCATGAATTGCCGGAAGATCGTGCGATACATTGGCTGGAAAGACGCTGGCAATTTTGACGCCGAGCGCTGCGCCACCCTGCCAGGCTGCCCGGATCAGGCAGTAGTCTTTATCCATTTGCCCGGGTTGCTCCAACAGCATGTCCTGCAGATCGGCAGGGGATTCCCGATGCATTCGGGCAAGATCATCGACAAGCGGTCCGAAGCTGATTTGTTCGAAAATCTGTTGCGCGTCAAGGTGGAAGGATTTTGAATTCATGGATAAATGTTTTTGCCTGCGGAAGGGCTTTAGTTTAGCCTCTTGTTTTGAGTCCAGCGTACGCAAACCTCTGAATCAGGAGTCGCAACCAAGATGAGCGCTCAACAGTTGTCCGTGCATGAACTTGCCGATCAGTGCGGATTGGCGTTGCTCTATCACGGCACATTTGCGTCGCCGCCCGCAGTGCTTGGGAAGGCACTCCACAACGTGGTGCCACAGACGCTTTTTCGCCACCTGGAAGCGTTGTCGCGCTCATACCGGTTTGTCTCAGTTGACGAATACTGCCAAGCATCCAACCGCAAGGGACTTGCCACTGTCACCGTTGACGATGGCTATCAGTGCGTGTCTGATGAAACGTTCCGCGTCTTTGAGGCGTTGCAGATTCCCCTGGCAATATTTATCAACGGCGCGTTTATGAAAGGCACGCTGTTCTGGCGCGATCAAGTTCGGGTCATAATGGAGCGAGGGCGTACCCAAGCGTTCGAAACGCGTTTTGGGAAGGCGTTGCAGCGCGATCCAGGGCAGTCTTTTTATCGCTATACCAAGGATCCAAGAAACAGCAGCATCCGGGTATGTGAAATGCTGGATGCTTTTCTCGAGGATGAGGCGCCTATCGAAGGGCGTACCGGGTTCTACACCCAACAAACCCAGGAACTCACAGCACACCCCTTGGTCTGTTACGGCAGTCATTCCCTGCATCACTATGTGCTGTCATCCCTTAACGAGGATGAGCAATGGCGTGAAATAGATGAGAACAGTCGCTTTTTGAAAACGCTGGCCCATGTACAGAAAACCTCGGTTTTTTCCATTCCGTTTGGCGGAGACCGGTATTACAATGACGCGACCGTCAGGCTCGCATCTGAAGCAGGGCACAGTGCGATGCTGCTGAGCCGCGGGGTGGTACAGGGCGGCAGTGTTCACCTAGATGGTCGACTGCCGATGATTGATCGGGTGAAGCCAAGAGACGTCAAAGTGGCCGAACTGATTTTGGATCTGCAAGCACGATTCAATCCATCCGGGCACTAGGCTCGGGGAACGAGATCTGGGAGGAGTCGGGTGGCAAAGAAAACCAGTCGAATGGGTGGCCGGGCTGCCCGTCAGGCATTACGGGCAGCACCGATACCTGAAGAAGAAAAACCGGTTCGTCCGGGTCTGCAAAGCGGGCGCTATCAGCCGTTAACCCAAGAGGAAGTAGAGCGGATTCATGAGGCAGCGCTTCAGACGCTTGAGACGATCGGCTTTGCCAATGCTTTGCCGTCCATCATTGAGCGGGTAACGGCAGCCGGCGGCACTTATACTGAGGACGAGAGACTGCTGATCCCGCGGTCTCTGGTGGATGAGGCGCTAGCCAAGTGTGCCAAGAACATCACGCTGTATGGCCAGGATTCGCGCTATGACCTGGATCTGAGCGGAAGTCGCACGTACTTTGGAACGGCGGGAGCCGCGGTGCACATCGTTGATACCGTCAAGAGAGAGTACCGTGAATCGACGGCACAGGATCTCTACGATGCAGCACGAATCGTGGACCAGATGGAGCATATCCACTTCTTCCAGCGTTCCATGGTGCTGAGGGATATTGAAGATCCTGCCGAGATGGATTTCAACACCTGCTATGCCGCTATCGCAGGGACCGCCAAGCATGTTGGGACGAGTTTCGTTGAGCCCGCCCATGCGCACCAGGCGATCGATATGCTGGAGATGATTGCTGGAGGAGAGGCTGCTTGGCGCGAGCGGCCTTTTGTCAGCTGCTCATGCTGCTTTGTAGTTCCGCCCATGCGTTTTGCCGAGGATGCCTGCCGCGTGCTCGAAGCCTGCGTAGAGCGGGGCATGCCGGTACTGTTGCTGGCGGCAGGACAGGCCGGAGCCACCAGTCCGGCGTCATTGGCGGGTGCTGTCGTCCAGGAAGTGGCCGAAGTGCTGGGCGGCCTGGTGTACGTCAACCTCATCAAGCCGGGTCACCCGGCAATCTTCGGGACCTGGCCTTTTGTCTCAGACCTTCGTACCGGCGCAATGAGCGGCGGCAGCGGCGAACAGGCAGTATTGATGGCGGCTTGCGGCCAAATGGGCCGTTACTATGGTTTGCCCACCGGGATTGCCGCCGGGATGGCGGATGCCAAACTGCCCGACGCACAGTCAGGCTATGAGAAGGCGTATACGAACGTACTGGCCGGCCATAGCGGGGCCAATCTGATTTATGAAGCGGCCGGCATGCACGCAAGTCTGCTGGGATGCTGTCTGGAGAGTTACGTCATCGATAACGATATGCTTGGTGCGATTAATCGGACGATCCGCGGCATTGAGATCACTGAGGAGTCGCTTTCCGTGGATACGATCCGCGATGTCTGTATCGGGGGCCCGAGCCACTTCCTTGGACACAATCAGACGATGACACTGATGCAGCGTGATTATGTGTATCCCGAGGTCGGGGACCGGCTGAGCCCTAAAGAATGGAACGAAATGGGGCGGCCAGATCTGCTTGAGATGGCGCGAACAAAAGTGGCAGAGATTCTCTCGGGATCGAGGCCCTCACACCTCTCCCTTGAGATGGACAGACAGATTCGTGATCATTTCCCGGTGCGGCTGAGCGAGAGCACCATGGGAGATGCCGAAGCCGCCTGACGAGGGCAGGGCACCCTGCGGGCGGTTAAGGGGAAAGCCGTGCGATCACCCAATCGCCATTAGCGTCACGGGTGTATTCAAACCGGTCGTGCAGCCGGTCAGACTGGCTCTGCCAGAATTCCATGCTTTCCGGTTCCAGCCGATACCCGCCCCAGAAAGAGGGCAGCGGAACCTCACCGGCAGAGAATTTCTGTTTGACCTCCTCCAGTTTTGACACCAGTACACCCCGGGCCGAGATAATGCTGCTCTGGTCTGATGCCCAGGCGCCCAATTGACTGCCCCGGCTGCGGGTCAGAAAGTATTTAAGCGATTCGCTTGTCGCAATGCGTGAAACGGGCCCCCTGACAATCACCTGGCGTCCCTGACGCACCCAGGGAAAGAGCATCGCCGCGCGCGGATTTTCTTCAAGATCCTTCGCCTTGCGGCTGCTGTAGTTGGTGAAAAAGACAAAGCCGTTAACGTCATAGATTTTCATCAACACGGTGCGCACACTCGGGACGCCAAGCCGGGACGCGGTGGCCAGACTGACGGCGTTGGGGGCGTCAGGATCAATCTCACAGACCTCAGAAAACCAGCGCTCAAACTGCTCGACGGGATCCTTCGATAGCATATCGGCATCGAGCGCGCCTTGAGAAAAATCCTCTTTAAGGTTGCCTGGGAGCTTCATCAAACGTCATCCCATGGTATAGGAATTATTTAGGGAACACTGACGGGTTGGCCGTCACGGCTGACCGGCAGATCGTAGCTCCAGATGTCGACATCCCAGCCCTTTTCACGCCAATGCTCCGCGAGTTCTCCCAGATAACGCTGGAAACTCGGCTGTTCCAGATAGGCTTTGTCATTAACGTAACGCATGATGCCCTGGGTATGAAAAGTGCGAAAGGCACCGTCCAGGCGCATCACTTCCTCTCCGTAAGCGTCGAAGAATACAACCGTTGGTGCGAACTGAATGTTGAGGTCTCTGGCGAATGCGCGGGCCGTTGTCTGTCGTCCGTCGGGCGTGGTGATGAGCTCCTCAGACCACATATCAACCTGGACCGAGCGCATTTTTTTCGCCTGATTCCGAACAATGTCATGGGCAAGTACTTTCTGATGCAACGTGTCGCATTGCTGGCAGTTTGGTTGCTCAAAATACAACGCAAGTGTTTGGCCTTCGTGGGCGGAAAGATCAGCAGATGACGGTTCGAAGAAAGGCTGCGGGTTGAGTTGGGGATTGGTGTCCTGGGTCTTAAGGCTGGCGAGATACGCACTGAAATCACCTGAGTGATCGGTATCGCTTCGAGCCCATTCGAGTGCCGCCCTGAACGCGTTGGGGGGGTAATAGCCATTCAGCCTTAAGATAACCTGACGCGCTTCGTCAAAAAACAGCAGCGTGGGTGTGTAGTGCACCTGCAACGCCGCGGCCAGTGTTTTTTCGGTAAAGGTCCGTCCACCTACCTCAACGACTTCCCGATCACCCCACATATTCACGGCCACGAGGTCAAAGTGGGCCTGCATGGTGTCTGTGATGTCCCGTTGCGCAAAATTGTGCTCAACCAGGGCGTTGCAATAGGGGCAGCCTGTCTGCCAGAAATAGAGCACAAGCCGACGGCCCTCAGCTGCTGCTTCATCAATATCTTCCTCAAAGTCGAGAAAACTTTCCTTGAACCAGCCCGGATGTTCTGTGTCCATGGCGCCCAGAAACGTGCCCAACTCCTCGCTTGCCCTAGACAGGGTTGGGTGGAACGAGCCGATGAGCATCATCATCGACGCCAAGGCGATCGCGAAAGACTTCGCGGGGCTTATTGATCCCTGACAAGGGAGACTCATGCTACCCGCACCGGGAATGAGGCAATTTTATCTTTCCAGACGCGTGGTCCTTCGGTGTGCACGGAAGCCCCCGTACTGTCGACGGCGACCGTCACCGGCATGTCTTCCACCTCAAACTCGTAAATGGCTTCCATGCCAAGATCCTCAAAGGCAATCACGCGAGCCCGGCGGATCGCTTTGGAGACAAGATAGGCTGCACCGCCCACGGCGATCAGATAAACGCTCTGGTGTCGCTTGATCGCCTCAATGGCCTCCGGGCCGCGTTCAGCTTTTCCGATCATGCCTGCAAGACCGGTTCCTAACAGCATCGCGTCTGTGAATTTGTCCATGCGGGTGGCTGTGGTGGGGCCTGCCGGACCGACCGCCTCGTCAGCGATAGGATCAACCGGCCCGACATAATAGATGAGGCGTCCGGTGAAATCGACACCTTCAGGCAGTGAGACCCCTGACTCCATCATTTCCACCAGTCTCTTATGAGCCGCGTCCCGACCGGTCAGGATTTTTCCACTCAACAGCAGGTTGTCACCAATACGCCACGAGCGGTATTCCTCTGGAGTCAGTTCATCTAGATTGACACGCCTTCCGATTACTTGCTGAGTAATCTTGGGCCACACTGAGATATCGACCTGAGGCAATTCAGCAGGGCCAGTCCCTTTGAGGGTGAAATGAATGTGCCGGGTTGCCGCGCAATTGGGGATCATGGCGACGGGTAGGGACGCGGCATGAGTCGCATAGGTCTTGATCTTGACATCGAGCACCGTGGTCAGGCCTCCAAGCCCCTGTGCACCAATGCCCAGTCGATTCACTGCTTCAAAGATCTCATGGCGGAGTGTTGCGGTGGGCGTTTTGGGTCCTTGTTCCACAATCTCGGCCATATCGACGGGGGCCATAAGGGATTCTTTCGCCAGCAGCATCGCTTTTTCCGGTGTGCCGCCGATGCCGATACCGAGGATACCCGGCGGACACCAGCCGGCGCCCAAGGTAGGGAGCGTCTGGGTAACCCAGTCGGCAAGATCATCGCTTGGATTCAGCATTGCGAGCTTAGCCTTGTTTTCTGATCCACCTCCTTTGGCTGCGACCGTCATTTCAATTGTGTCGCCGGGGACAATCTCAGTGTGGACGACCGCTGGGGTGTTGTCGCCCGTATTCTTGCGGTCACCAATGGGCGGGGAGATGACCGATGCTCTAAGAGGGTTGTCAGGATCGGTATAAGCACGGCGCACACCCTCATCGATGGCTTCCTGAAGCGATGTATCACCTTCTATGACGACGGACTGCCCCAGTTTGACGAACACCACCACGATCCCGGTATCCTGGCAGACGGGACGGTGACCCTCGGCCGCCATGCGTGAGTTGATCAGGATCTGCGCGATGGCATTTTTTGCGGGCTCTGAGATCTCTTTCTCATAGGCTCGGGTCATCGCCTCGACGAAATCGGGCGGATGGTAATAAGAAATGTATTGAAGCGCATCAGCGACGCTGGTCGAAATGTCTTGGGTTCGAATGCGTGTCATGCGCCGGGAATAGCCTGGAGGGTGGGTTTTCGTGAATGTGGTCGGGTAAGTGTAACAAAGCCGATTGAGAGCAAGGGGTGGATTCCAGGAGGTCCATTCCACTTAAGGCACCAAATTGGTAGGATTAACGATCAGGGTTGCTGTTGTCGGGCATGCCGGTCCGGTGATGAATTCCGGACACTTACCGCGTACTTTTAGAGACTATGCTCGATTTGCCAAAGCCGGGAATCCGATGGCTGTTTGCCTGCGTTTTGCTGGTGGGGGTTTTGCAACCCAAAACGGCAGAGGCATTTATTGAGGTCAAGCAGCACAAGATGCGCTGCAGCAAGGCGTTCCCCTGTCCTCCCGAATTGCAGGATCGGGTCAACTTCTGGATCGATGTCTACAGCCGTTGGGACAGCCAGGATGCGGTACTGCATGACTCGGTGGCGCCCAGTCGGGTCTACAAGGTCATTGAGGGGCGGGCGTGCGGCCGCAAGGGCAACACGGCTTTTATTAAGGATCAGAAAAAGCGTATCGCGGCAGAACTGCACACACTGGCCAAGAAAATTGATCGCCAGTTGCCGGTCACCACCGCCTACCAGCAGCATCTTCTGAAGCTTTTTCCAGAGCGTTCGAGCACGGATATCCGCCGGGCGGCAGGGGATATTCGCTGCCAGTCGGGTAACCGCGATGGCTTCATGGCGGCGCTGCGTCGATTTGGAACCTATGGCCCGATGGTTCGACGGGTGTTGAAGGACTCCGGACTGCATAGCGACATCCAGTATCTGCCCTTTGTGGAATCCTCTTACAGCCCCAAGGCCTATTCGCGATTGGGTGCAGCGGGATTGTGGCAGATCATGCCGGCGACCGGGCGTGATCTCGGGCTGGAGCTCGATGCCACTGTGGATGAACGCCTGGATCCTGAGGCCGCCAGTTGGGCTGCGGCGCGCTACCTGAAAAAGGCGCGCAAGACGCTGACTGTTGCAGCCAAGGCGAAAGACAGCCAGGTCTCACAGCGTGACCTTAGTCCTTTTGTGATTACTTCGTACAATTACGGCGTCAATGGAATGCGTCGGGCCATCAAGAAAATGGGCCCCGATTACATGAGGGTGATCAACCATTACCGCTCGAGCAAATTCCAGGTGGCGGTCAAGAACTTCTACGCAGGTTTCCTGGCCGCGCGGCATGTGGCGCGTAACCAGAAACAGTTCTTTGGTGATATCAAGCCCGGCCGGCCGCTCCAGTACCAGACCCTGATTCTCGATCGCCCGGTTTCGATTTCCCGCGTGCAAAGCATCTTCGGTTTGACAGAATCCCAATTGAAAACACTCAACCCGGCTTTGACCCGGTTCGTCTGGCATGGCTGGCGCTTTATTCCTGATGGCTACAGTTTGCATCTGCCAAAACGCCAAGAAGGTTGGGCCAACCATGTGGCTCGGCTCCGAATGCTGCCGTCCGAAACCCGCCGAGGGAGTTCGGTGGAGTACACGGTACGTTCCGGGGATACGGCTTGTGGGATTGCCGCAGCATTTCGCGTGGATTGCCGAGAACTGATTGCGGTTAACGGGCTGAACCGAAAAGCCATGATTCGCGTCGGCCAGAAACTGCAGGTTCCAGGCAAGGGACGCGCGAAGAGCGGGGTTGCCGAGCGGGGCCGGTATAAGGTACAGCCGGGAGACAGTGCCTGTGCGGTTGCGACCCGTTTTGGAGTGGATTGTGATGATCTCTTGGCTGCGAATGGCCTGCACCGCGGCTCGGTGATTCAGGTGGGCGCATCGCTTGTGATTCCAGGTACTATTCCCACGGCCCCTGGCGGAAGTTAT
Source organism: Proteobacteria bacterium UBA7447 (assembly GCA_002477475.1). Lineage (GTDB taxonomy): Bacteria > Pseudomonadota > Gammaproteobacteria > Arenicellales > UBA868 > UBA868. Next base: position 19,860 of record DLPX01000073.1, on the reverse strand, counting down.
ACCGTTGGCAAGGGCGATAGCGCCTGCAGTATCGCAAGGCGTCACGGCATTAGCTGTGAAGCACTGCTTGCAGCCAATGGGCTTGCCAAAAGCGATCTCATTTTCCCTGGGCAAACACTGACCGTGCCAGGCGTGGCGGCCCCCGGCACCACCGAGCAGCAGGGTCCAGCTTCAGAATCTGTCGAAACCGTAACTTACACGGTGGTCAGCGGGGATAGCGCCTGCCGGATTGCTGCCCGATTTCAGGTGTCCTGCCGACGGCTGATCACCGACAACCAGCTCGGCGCAGATGCACTCATCCGTCCTGGACAATCGTTGGCTATCGCTGGAGTTCGGGCAGAGCTCGCCCGTTCCTACGCGCCGCCGACGCAGGCAGCGACTCCCGCCGCCCCAACGGCAACCCAGAAGTCAAACGCGGATGCTGCCTGGCCGAAAATGGCAGATACGAGTGGGGACCGTTCGGGATCTGATCTGAGTGGTGTGAGCCCGCTGGACAGGCCGATTGATCTTTCAGTGCAGCGTTCCGCAGTTGATGGCCGGACACTTTATCGCATCAATGTCGAACCCGAAGAGACGTTAGGACATTATTCTGATTGGCTGCGGCTTGGCGGCGTTGAGAGTATTCGCGCACTCAATGGTTTTGACGCCAGCCAGGTCCTCGCCAGCGGCGACGCACTGTTGCTACCGGTGACCGATGCGGCTCATCAGGATGCTTTTGAGAGACGCCGTGAGGAATATCATCAGGTCCTCGTGGAAGAGTTCAAAGAGAATTTCGAGGTGACGGGATCAGAGGAGTACAAGATCGAGTTAGGGGACAGTCTTTGGGCGCTGGCGCGTGAATTCGAACTGCCGATCTGGGTGATCACCCGATATAACCCCAAACTCAGAAGCGGCCCACCCAGAGCCGGAATGTCGATTACTATCCCCCGAATCCGCTCACGGCAGGGCTGAGCCAATGCCGACGGTCTCGGCTATTCGTCGGATTCGAGTTTCAGGGCCACTGAATTGATGCAGTAGCGCTGACCGGTGGGTTGGGGGCCGTCGGGAAAGACATGACCGAGGTGAGCCTCACAGTGGCCGCAGCGCACTTCCGTTCGCACCATGCCGAGGCTGGCATCCCGATGCTCATCGACTTCGGCGCCCTCTGCCGGTTGCCAGAAACTAGGCCACCCGGATCCCGAATCAAACTTGTGTTGCGAATGAAAGAGCGGCGCGCCGCAGCAAACGCAATGATAAATTCCGGGACGTTTGCAGTCGTTGTACTCACCTGTAAAAGGACGCTCGGTGCCGTGCTCGCGGCAGACGTGATACTGCTCTGCTGTAAGGGCAGAGCGCCATTCGGCTTCGGTGCGCTGGGATCTTTTGTTTTTGCTCATTATCAGGATTCCGTTGAAAAATTATACTCATGGGCTCGTGTAAGGCGTGCTTCATAGGCTTGGCGGGCGGTCGCCACATCTTCAAAGAACCAGGACAGTTCATCCGGGCGCAGGGCTTGGGGTCCGTCCACCAGGGCTTCGTCTGGCCGGGGATGAAAGTCCACCAGAACCGTGTTGGCGCCGGCGATAACGCCTTGCGCGGTGGCATGCATGAGGTCCGAGATGCCGTCCGGCCCGACGTTTCTGGTACCGACCGAGTGTGAAGGATCAATACAGACGGGCAAATGAGTCAGATGACGCACCACCTTTTCAACGCCCGGCAGACTTTCGATCTCTGCTTGATCGAGCGCGCCGACATCCCCAATAACGTAAATCTCAGACAGGGTCCGGTCGGCGCCGGTAATACTGTGAGTCCGGGGCGTGATACCGGATTTAGTCGACAGGTAAGACAACACGGCCTTGCCCTCGTCGGTATCGAGGGAACTATCGGGGTGCAAAATGACAATCATGGAGACGTGCCGGTGGTGACTGGAGTGTGGGGATGGTTGCCCCATTCGGACCAGGAGCCCGCATAACCGCGCACCCGTGGGAAGCCGATCGATTTTAGCATCAGCCAGGCGTGAGCCGAGCGGTGATGACTGTGGCAGTAAGTGATCACTTCCTGTTCGGGCCTGACGCCCAGTGTCTTCAAGGCATTGCTTAGTATCTCTGGAGACTTAAGGCGCAGGCTGCGGTTTTTGTCTATTGTGTCGAGCCAGTTGAGATTTACCGCTCCCGGAATATGTCCGCCCCGGGCAGCGCGTACTTTGGTGCCGGCATATTCTTCTGGAGTCCGCGCGTCCAGCAGCACCACAGACTCGTCGTCCAGATGCTGACGCACATAGGTATGGTCAGCAAGCACGCTGGGATTTCTCGAGGCGAGCGCCAGTGTGGCAGCAACATCAGGCAACACAGGTCGGTCACCCACCGGGTGACCCTCATCCGTCCAGGCCTGCAGCCCACCATTTAATACCTGAACCGATTCATAACCGAGATAGTGCAGGGTCCAGGCAAGACGCGCAGCACAGCCGCTGCCTTCGTCATCATAAGCAACCACCCGGGACATTGTTCCGAGCTTCAGCATGCCGGCAATTTGCGCCAACCGCTCTTCAGGAGGAAGCAATCCTGGAGCGGGTTGGGTGCCACTACTCAGGATCGAGTACTCCATGTGGATTGCGCCTGGGATATGCCGTTGGGCGTAGGTGGCGGCCTTGCTGAGATCCACAACCAGAAGTTGGTTGTCTGACAGCTCGGCCTGTAGCGCTTTCGGCTCAATCAAAATAGGAATGTTCATCATGATAACCTCGCTGTGTCGATGACTCGATGTCTGAAGCGGTTCGAAAGCGCAGAGGAATGTCGCCCAGTGCGATCTTTGCGATAATGCGGTCTTATGCCCACCTTAACAACGCGGAGCGCCGTGATCGGCCCATTCCGCAGGAGCGCAACATGAAACTGGTTACCGCGATCATTAAGCCCTTCAAGCTTGACGATGTCCGCGACGCCTTGGCTGAGGTGGGCATCAAAGGGATGACCGTAACCGAGGTGAAGGGGTTTGGTCGTCAGAAAGGCCATACTGAGCTCTATCGCGGGGCAGAGTATGTTGTGGATTTTGTGCCCAAGGTCAAGCTTGAGGTCGCAGTCGATTCGGCGATTCTTGATCAGGTGATAGATGCCATTGTGGGGGCCGCCCGCACCGAGAAGATCGGAGACGGCAAGATCTTTGTTTACGACGTTGAACGGATTCTGCGTATTCGAACCGGAGAGACGGACCAGGACGCGCTCTAAACCCGGAGTTAACCCTCGGCAATCAGTCGCCGTTTAACGCTGGACTAGCGCTGTTGTCGGATGCAGGGATCAAATGCACATCGCGCTGAGGGAAGGGAATCGAAATGCCCTCCGCATCCAACCAGAGTTTGACCTTCTTGTTGAGTTCAAACTTTAGCGTCCAGAAATTGCTACTCTCCGACCAGCAGCGCAGGCTGAGATCCACCGAGGATTCCCCCAGGTTGGTGACCAGAACCTGCGGTGCAGGATCTTCAAGGACGCGTTCGTCTTGCTTAAGCTGCTCCAGCAAAAGTGCCATGGCGCGTTCCACGTCGTCCTCATAGGCAATCCCCACAGGCACATCCATACGTCGGGTCGGCAGACGGCTGTAGTTGAGGATTGACGTATTCCATAAAGAACTGTTCGGGACAGACTGGTAGACCCCATCAAAGGTCGTCATGTCTGTCGTGAAAAGACCAATCTGATCGACCGTGCCCGAGATGCCGCCGGCGTCGATGTAGTCACCCACCTTAAAAGGGCGCAATACCAGCAGCATGATGCCGGCCGCAATATTCTGGAGTGTTCCCTGAAGTGCCAGACCAATCGCAAGGCCCGCCGCACCAAGGACTGCGATGATGGAGGTGGTCTCAACCCCGAGGCGCGCGAGGACCGCAACCAACGTGACCGCGATAATGGCGTACCGGGCCAGTGATGAAAGAAAAGGCTTGAGAGTGGCATCCATCCGCGGCAGTCGATCCAGGGCACGAAGGATGAGTCTTTGCACCCGGCCGGCGAGCCACCAGCCGAACACCAGTATGACGAGCGCCGCGATGAGTTCGAGACCGTAGCTCGTGGCAAGTTCAATCAGCGCTTTCCACTGGGCGGAAATTTCTTTATCCATAAAACTAGTCTAACTTTAATAGCGGTTCTGGCAAAGAGTCACTGTTGGCGTGTGATCCGAGTTATTCTTCTGCGTAATATCGTGCCAACAATTTGAATGGCTTTCTGGTTAAGCCGAGTCCAGATGGGGGATCAAGATGAATGAGATGTTCAAAGCGGTTGATAACGCGGTTGCGTTGAAGATGCCGTTGGGAGAATCGTCAATGCTGAAGTCCAGGGAGATTCCCTGGCAGGACAGCGATGCTCCCGGATTCTGGGTTAAACCGTTAATTGAAGACGATCACCAAGGGATACGCACGTGGCTGATGAAGGTAGACGCTGGCGCTTTTTCGGACATGCATGGCCATAGCCAATACGAGCAGATTTATGTGCTGGAAGGGGCTTTCTATGATCAGGATCACGAATATGGCCCGGGTGATTTTATCGTGCGAGCTCCGGAGGCCTTGCACACGGCGGGCAGTAAAGAGGGCGCTGTTGTATTGCTCTTTTATTCGCCCGCTCCGACGGGTGATTGAAGGCGGGCGAGAGAGATGCCTCTCTCCGATGGGGGAAGTCGCTTGAGGGTTAGAGGGCCTTTGCGGTCGCTGCTGCTTCGCTGATGGCGACTTCGACGGTACGCGGTGCCCGGCAGTCGCCGATCGAGACCACCTGAAATGCATGATCCTCCCAGTGGCCAATCAGCGCATCGTTGGCCTTGCAGCCTGACCAATCCACAATGAGATCGATCTCGTCCCGGGTGCTGAACCGCTCATCAAAGACATTGCGCAAAGTCACCGTACCCCCCCGAACTTCTTCGAGAATATGCGCAGCTGTGAAACTGCAGTCCTGTTTGCCGAGGCGTTCGTACCATGCGGAACGGTTGGTAGGATCCAGATCAGCGGCAACAGCGATATCCGAGGTAATCATTTCGGCGGCGATGCCCTGGTGCAAGAGCGCTTCTGCGGCGGCAAGCCCTGCCTGACCGCGGCCTTCGTTGAGCACGAGGGCCCGGGTTGCGGTGACGGGGTGACCTCCCAGCACTTCATGAGGTGACAATACGGAAATCCTGTCGGCGCCCGAAAATGCCCTGCAGGAATCCATGGCTCCGGTCGCAATCACGATCGCATCGGCGCCAAGCGCAAGAATATCCTCTCGCTCGATCAGGCGGTTGAGCGTGATGGAAACGCCCAGGCGCTCAAGTTCCTCCAGTCGCCAGTCAATTACCCGGGCCAATTCTTTTGTGGAAGGCGCGCTTGACCATAGCGCAAGTTGCCCGCCCGCCCGGTTGGCGGCATCAAATACGGTGACACGGTGGCCCCGCTCAGCCGCAATGCGGGCGCATTCCAGCCCGGCCGGACCTGCCCCGATTACCGCAATCTCCTTGGCATGGGAAGCTTGTGAGAGGGCAGCGCCTGGCGTGGGAAGCGAGGCGTTCTGGATGCATCTTATGGGTTTTCCGGCATAGCGATTGGCGATACAGACGTTGGCGCCCGCGCAGATACGCACATGGCTTTTGATCTTGCCCTGGATCTTGGGAAGAATTTCGGGGTCACAGATATGGGCGCGGGTCATGCCGACCATATCCGCCTGGCCCCGGGCGAGAATGTCTTCAGCACGCGCCGGATCCACGATGCGGCCTACCGTAAACACTGGAACCTCCACCACCTCACGGATCCCTGCCGCAAGATGTACAAAGACGCCATGGGGCGTTGGCGTCGGTGCCCAGTGACGTGCCCGGCCGAGATGTGTGATGTTGGTATGGGCGATGATGTTGAAGTAATCAACGAGTCCGCTTGCATCTACTTGGCGACAGACTTCGCGCATCTGGGCGAGGTCAAGTCCGCCGGGTTCAAATTCATCGCCCGGCAAGCGAACCCCAAGCACAAAATCGGGACCGAGTTCGCTTTTGACGGCTTTGAGCAGTTCCATTAGAAACCGCATCCGGTTCTTCAGGTTGCCGCCATAATGATCGGTCCGCTGATTGGTCAGCGGTGACAAAAAGGCCTGGGGCAAAAATCCGAAGGCACCAAGAATTTCAACCCCGTCCATGCCGCCTGCCGCGACCCGCCGGGCGGCCAGCACATGGGCATCGATAACCTCCTGAATCTCACTTAAGGTCATCTCGTGCGAGATATTGCCGGTGGTCTCCGAACGTACCGCTGATGCTGACCAGCTCTCCCGGCCGGGCTGGCTGATCAGAACGGTACCGCCGCTATGCGCAAGTTGGGCAAGGATCCGTCCCCCTTCCTGGTGGACCGCATCGGCCAATGCGCGGTAACCCGGAATAATGTCGTCGCTGAGGTTCCACAGACTGTCTTTGTTCACACTCAGAAGACCCGATTCATGAACCGGGGTTCCGCCAGTGATCTGAAGTCCTACACCATTCTTCGCATAATTACGGTGGTAGGCCACATACTGCTCGCCGGGTTTGTTGTCTTCGGCAAAACCCGGGACGTGGGCCGATACAAGTACGCGATTGCGTACTTGTATCGGCCCGATATCAAGTGGAGAGAGAAGGTGATCGTAGGCGGTCAAAAAGGAGTCCCTGACATCTACCTGAGGGTTACCCGCGCATGCGCGATGCGTCTGGATCAAACAGCGCCTGCGGCGCAATGGTTGCGGGCCGCATTTCACCCAAAATCTCTATTGCAAATGCGCCGTCACTGACATCGGCTGCCAACCCGGTGGGCACATAGCCAAGAGCGACTGATCGATCAACGTGATGCGCATACATGCCGGAAGTCACATAACCCACGATCTCACTATCCTGGTAGATGGGCTCATTACCCATCACATCGCAGCCGGAGACGTCTACGGTAAATGTGACCAGACTTTTTTCCGGGCCTTGTTCTTTTTCGAGGGCAGCGGATTCTCGGCCGATGAAATCCCCTTTGTTAAGGCTCACGAAGCGGCCCATCCCCGCGGCAAACGGTCCGTAAATGGGCCGATATTCCGTTGCCCAGGAGCCGAAGCCTTTCTCGAGGCTCATCGAGCGCATGGCGCGTGAGCCAAAGGGTTGGGTCCCGAACTCCTCGCCTTTGTCGAGGATGTCGTCCCACAACCGCGCGTGGAATTCTGGCCGCACCCAGAACTCATAGCCGAGGTCTCCTGTGAAACTGACTCGTCCCACCAAGGCGGGAATCATACCGAGCGACATCTGGCGAAAGTCCATGAACCGGAACGCTTCGGCTGAGACGTCATCGTCGGTGAGTCGGCTGAGGAGTTCGCGGGCTTTGGGGCCGGCGATAGAGAGTCCCAGCAGTCCCATGCCGTGAGCCTGCACTTTGACACCGGCATCGGCGGGAAGATGCGCTTCCAACCAGCGCATATGATATTGCTCGCCCATGCCTGAGCCGAAAATGAAGAACCTGCGATCATCCAGCCTTCCCACTGTAAAGTCGCCAATCAGTTTTCCGTTTTCATTCAGCATGGGGGAAAGCGCAAGGCGGCCCTGGCGCGGCAATGCATTGGCCAGAAGGTGATCAAGCCAGGATTCTGCCCGGGCTCCGGTGATCTCGTATTTTGCGAACGAAGAGATGTCGCAGACGCCGACACCGTTTCGAACTGCCTGACATTCCTGCTTGATCGGCTCAAATGCATTGGAGCGCATGAAGGTGACGTTCTCGACCGGTTCACTTCCCGTCGGGGCGTACCATAGCGCCTGTTCCATGCCGTAGGAAACGCCAAAGACCCCGTTCAGTGCCTTTTGTTTCTCATAGATCGGGGTGGTGCGAAGCGGTCGCGCTGCGGGCAGCTCTTCATTGGGAAAGGTGACCTGAAACCGCCGGGAGTAGTTCTCCCGCACCTTGGCGCTGGTGTAGGCCATGGTGGTCCAGTCGCCGAAGCGGGAAACATCCATTCCCCAGACGTCAAAGCCCGGGTCACCATGTACCATCCAGTTGGACAGCGCGAGCCCCACGCCGCCACCCTGACTGAAGCCGGCCATCACACCACAGGCGCACCAGAAATTGCGAAGCCCCCGGACCGGTCCGATCAGCGGATTGCCATCAGGCGCGAAGGTGAAAGGCCCATTGATAATCTGTTTGATGCCTGTATGCTCAAAGGCGGGGAAGTGTCGAAATCCGACTTCCAGGGATGGCGCAATTCGGTCGAGGTCTTCCTGCAGCAGTTCGTGTCCAAAGTCCCAAGGAGTTTCTTTTGGACTCCAGGGAACGCCGGCTTTTTCATAAGTGCCCATGAGCATGCCTTTGCGTTCCTGGCGAAGATAGAGCTCGCCATCCGGGTCCACGATATGAAGGACTTCTTTGCCCGTGGATTGATTGATCTCTTCGACCTCTGGCATGTCCTCGGTAATGAGATACATGTGTTCCATCGCAAGCACAGGAAGCTCCAGGCCAACCATGCGTCCGACCTCCCGCGCCCAGAGTCCGCCGGCATTAACGACGTGCTCCGTTTCGATCGTGCCCTGTTCGGTAATGACTGACCAGCCTCCCTCCGGGGTGGGCTGCAGGTCCGTGACACGGTTGCGCAGAACGACTTCGGCACCTTGTATTCGTGCTGCTTTGGCGAAGGCATGGGTAACATCAGAAGGAGACAGATGTCCGTGCATCGGTGTATACAGCGCGCCCAAAAATTCTTTCGGATTGATAAGAGGGAGAATCTTTTCCGCTTCAGTCGGCGTCAGCAGTTCCGTATCAATCCCCAGCAGTTTCTCCTGCGACTGCATGACCTTGAGCAGTTCCATGCGTTCCGGGGTCGCTGCCAGGAAGACACCGCCAGTGAGTCGAAATCCCGTCTCCTGACCGGAGATTTCCTCAATCTCCTTATAGAGATCAATGGTGTAGGACTGCAGTTTTGCCACTTGCGGGTCACTATTGAGAGTGTGGCAGCCCCCCGCCGCGTGCCAGGTGGATCCAGACGTCAGCTCCGATCGTTCGATCAGGACCACATCATGCCAACCGGCCTTGGTCAGGTGGTAGAGGATGGATACACCGACGACGCCGCCGCCGATGACGACGACCTGAGCATGTGATTTCATAAGTCCCTGTATTCCCTCAAGCAGTTTCGCTCACCGAGGGGAACAATCTTAAGTCACATCATTGTTCCGGGGGGAGCAGATCAGGAGTTAGAGTCCACCGGCAACGGCGGATGTCGCCTTTAAGTCAGAAGAGCCCTGGATTCAGTGGCGACGCAGAGGTCATGCCGCCATCTACAGTAAAGCACTGTCCCGTGGTAAAGGCTGACTCGTCTGAGGCCAACCAGACTGCCAGGGCCGCGATGTCCTTGGGCTGGCCAAACCGGCCTGCTGGATGTCGGGCAAGCGCATCGGCCTTTGCCGTATCGGGATCATCAGCAACCGCGAAGGCGGCGTCCGCCATGCCGGTCATAATCCAGCCCGGGCAGATCGCGTTGCAGCGGATCTTGGGACCATGATCAACAGCGATCGAGCGGGTGAGTCCGTGAACGAAGGCCTTGGAGGCGTTATAGAGCGCAATACCGGGGTCGGCCACGTTGCCCGAGATTGAGCCGATGTTGATGATGACGCCGCCGCGTTTCATGAGGGGGATCATTGCGCGACACGCCATGAATACGCCTTTGGCGTTCACTCCCATCAGCGCATCCCAATCGTCATCGCTGGTATCGAGAAGGGTCTTCTCAATCTGGATACCGGCGTTATTCACCAGAATATCCAGTCCGCCAAAGCGGTCCAGCATCTCGATGCGCAGATCTTCAATGTCATCTGCCGAGGAAACGTCAGTCTGGCGCCAACCCAGGGTCGGCGGCAGATCCTGAGGCCGCTTTCCGCGCCCACAGGTGGCGACGTCTGCTCCCTCAGCAACAAAAGCGTCGACGATGGCGCGCCCGATCCCCTGGCGTCCACCGGTGACGAGCGCCGCCCGACCGTCAAGCCGACTCATGCGTCATGCTCCAGCAGAGTGCAAAAGCCGCTCGGCAAGAATCTTTGTGGTAGCAGGGTAACGTTCACAATCATCGGCTAGAACTCTACCCTGTCAGCACCTTTCAGGGCGAGTCGGTCGCGGGCTTCGTCGGGTGTTGCCGCCGTCATACCTAATGATTCAATAATCCCACGAACCTTTTCGACCTGCTGTGCGTTCGATGTCGCGAGTTGACGTTTGCCGATGTAGAGACTGTCTTCAAGACCCACCCGGACATTACCGCCGCGCAGGCTCGCCTGGGTTGCAAACGGCATCTGGTGGCGCCCCGCTGCCAGCACCGACCACTCAAAGTCCTCGCCAAAGAGTTTGAATGCGGTGTTGTGCATATGGATAAGGTGATCGGGATCCGCTCCGGCGCCGCCCAGAATTCCGAAGATCAACTGGATAAAAAAGGGGGGCTTCACAAAGCCTTTATCGACAACATGGGCGAGGTTGTAAAGATGGCCTAAGTCATAGCACTCAAACTCAAAACGGGTGCCGTGGCCGTCCCCAAGCTCCCGAAGAGCGTACTCGATGGTCTTGAAGGTGTTGGGAAAGATGAAGTCTTTGGTCGACGCCAAAAAATCCTGCTCCCAGTCATGTTTCCACTCCGAGTATTTTTCAGCGAGCGGAAAAATACCGAAGTTCATCGAGCCCATATTGAGAGACGCCATCTCTGGGCTCGCCGTAAGGGCCGCCGCAAGACGTTCCTCAATGGTCATCCCCATACCGCCGCCGGTCGAGATATTGATTACCGCATCGCACTCTTTTTTGATCCTGGGCAGAAATTCCAGAAAGGTTTCGGGCCGATAGTCGGGCCGGCCGTTTTCAGGATGTCGTGCGTGCAGGTGAATGACGGCGGCGCCCGCCTCGGCTGCGCCAATGGCCGCGTCGGCAATCTCGGCCGGCGTGATTGGCAGATGCGGCGACATCGTCGGGGTATGGATGCTGCCGGTGACGGCGCAGGTGATGATGACCGGTTGACTCAATTTTTGTGCTCGTTTCGCTATGGTGTTTCAGATTACAGGCGCATCTGCTGCACTTGGGCAGACAGTCCACCGTCGATAATCCACAGTTGACCAGAAGCATATCGTGCCTCGTCGCCTGCGAGCCAGTTCACCAGGTTGGCAATGTCCTCTGGTTCGCCATAATTTCGGATGGGATGAACGTCTCGTACGGCCTGTTTGAGAGACTCGATATTGCCTGACTCGCCAAAGAAGCTCTGAAGCATCGGTGTGTTGACATAACCGGGGCATACCGCATTCACCCGGATGCCCTCGGGCCCGTGATCGCAGGCCATCGCGCGGGTCAGGGCATGCACAGCACCCTTGGTCGCGCAGTACACCGCAAGAGAGGGATCTGCGATAAAGCCGTCATAGGAGCCAAAGTTGATGATGGAGCCTGCGTCGGCTTTGCGCATTAGCGGCAGCGCATGTTTGCTGGTGAGAAAAGTGCCGCTGACGTTGACGGAAAAGCTCTGGTTCCACTCGTCAAGCGTCGTCTCTTCTATGGTTTTTTCAATTTCGATCCCCGCCGCATTCACGAGAATATCGAGTCGGCCATGTTCAGCCGCAACGTGCGCCATCACCGCTTTGGCATCCTCCTCTGAACCCACATCATGATGCAGTACATGAATATTGGATTCGGAGAAATCAAGAGAAGCAACATCCGTTGCGTAGACCACCGCGCCTTCGGCATGAAAGCGCCGACAGATGGCTCTTCCAATGCCGCCACAACCGCCGGTGACCACGGCGATCCGGCCCTTGAGATAATTTGGGGGGACGGCACTCATGGGTGTACCGCTTTCCGATAGGCATCCAACACCAGCCCATGGAAATGGTGAACGGCATGTTCGCTCATGCCGCTGCCCTCGGGATCAACAAGATAACGTCCCTGTTGGAAAGCAGGAGTCTGCATACCTCGCTGAACACTCTCTACCAGCCCGATGTCCTCAGGCTGTAAAACTTCATCGATGAACCTGATAGCCTCCAGCTCCGATTCATTAGGAGTATCGGTTTCGAAGAAAAAGTCGAATACCTCATAGGTCTGCTCGGGTCCGTCGGGGTAAAAGCGCCAGACCATGAAGTTGCCCCTTCCCGGGTAGCGCATGAGCGTTGTGTTTGGCCACAGATACCACACTGCGTGGTCAGTGACGCTGGCGCTCTCAACGCCGTAGGCCTGGTTGTCACCGCGCCCTGCCTTGGCCATATGACTTGAGTAGATCCCGTGAGTTTTGACTTTGTACGTGCCCATCTCAACGAGCGTACAGAAATCCCGGTGCGCTACTGGACAGTGGTAACACTCGAGAAAGTTGTCGACCACGGCTTTCCAGTTGGCCTGAATGCGGTAGGTCAGGGTGTGGGCATGTGTCAGGTTGGCAAGATCAGGCGCATACGACAGGATCTCGTCTGACAGGGATGCGCTCTCATCGGCCAGTGCCGGGGCTGTCGTATCGAGGTTGACGAAAACGAGATGGCAGAAGACCTCAACCCTTACCGCGTCCAGACAGATTTTTTCAGTATCGAAGTTTTCAATGAGCTCCGAACGCCGGGCGCGGGAGAGGCGGCCGTCCAGGCCGTAGACCCAGGCGTGATAGGGGCAGGTAATGACTTTTGTCTGACCGCTGCCCTGAAGCAGTTGATGACCTCGGTGCTTGCAGACGTTGTAGAACGCTCGCAGTTCGCCGCTTTTGTCTCTGCATGCGAAGATGCTTTGTCCTTGGATCTCGGCGGCAACATAACTTCCGGGCTGAGCCAGTTTTTCCTCATGACAGAAAAACTGCCAGCTTTTATGGAAAATCTGCTGGCGCTCGAGATCAAGAAAACGCTGATGCTGGTAACAGTCGGCATGCAGCGAATGTGAGCGCGATGCGACCTTGTCATATCCCTGGCTGATACGGGCTAGAGTATCTGAATCGATCATCTGAGTTGTCATGTCGGCTTTTCCCCCGCCTAAGACCTCACAAATGGGATACTTAATCTATATCAGGAAATGATCGAAGGCGAGACATTGTCGCCCTGAGATTAGCCTGCTTCGCCAACGCGTTTATGGCCGGGACGTCAGCCGGCGTTGGCAAAGAACGATAAAATCCCATGCCATGAAAAAACTCTTTGAAAATAACCGTCGCTGGGCAGCCGCTATCACGAAGGACAACCCACAGTTCTTCGAGACACTATCGCGACAGCAAAATCCTGATTTTCTTTGGATAGGGTGTTCGGATAGTCGAGTGCCCGCGAATCAGATTACGGGCCTCCTTCCTGGTGAAGTGTTTGTGCATCGTAACGTTGCCAATCTGGTAATTCATACCGATCTAAACTGTCTTTCCGTTATTCAGTATGCGGTGGATGTACTTCAGGTTAAGCATATTATCGTTTGCGGTCATTACGGTTGTGGTGGAGTTGAAACAGCAATCAGTCAACGTCCCAGCGGCCTAATCGATAATTGGCTGCGGCACATCAAAGATCTCTACCACCGGAATTTATCGAGGTTCTCTGACTGTAAAGATCAGAGAACTCGAATCGATCGCCTGTGCGAGCTTAATGTAATCGAACAGGTCAATAATGTATGCCACACTAGCACCGTGCAGGACGCATGGAGTCGAGGCCAGTCTCTGCAGGTGCATGGCTGGATATACGGTATCACTGACGGCCTGTTGAAAGATCTTGAGGTAACTTTCGATTCGCAAGATCAGGTGCCGGATGTTTACCGCTGAATCTCCGATTTAAACTAGGTCCAGGACGCCCGCGGCGGGAGGTGTGAACTCTCTAGTGACTGAAACCGTTATCACCGGGGGTTGTCTTTGTGGAGCGGTGCGTTACGAGTTGAACGGGCCTCCCATTGATATGGGCACCTGTCATTGCCGTCATTGCCAAAGATGGTCCGGCAGTGCTTTTCATTCGGCTGTCGCTTTTGCACTGACCGATCTTAGTTTTACGAAAAACGAGCCGCTCCGGTATCAATCCTCCTCCATCATGGAGCGAAGCTTCTGTCCAAGTTGTGGCAGTCCGCTTTTATTTCGTTATCTGGTTCCGATTGAGGACCCCCCGACGGCAAATCCCGAGACGGTCTGGATATCAGTCGGCTCGCTGGATGAGCCTGAGATCAGGTCGCCGGACTGGCACTTCGGTGTGGAGGGGCAACTTTCCTGGGTCAACTTTGATGACGGTCTGCCGCGAACGCGCTGTGATGAGAACGTCGGACTTGCGAAGGCCTATGCCTCTCAGGAAGATAATCAGGCGGATAACTGAGTCAGCAAGACGATGAGTGTGAAGCGCGACCCCCGTTACGACGTTCTCTTTGACACCGTATCAATCGGTCCGGTGACAGCGCCAAACCGGTTCTACCAGGTTCCCCACTGCAACGGCATGGGGCGGATGTTCCCCGACAGCATGATCAGCATGCGTGGCATGAAGGCCGAAGGCGGCTGGGGAATCGTCACCACAGAGCAATGTGATTTTCATCCAACGGGTGACGTGCAGCCTTTTACGGAAACCAGCATGTGGGATGATGGCGATCTGCCTTACCTCACGGCAATGGTAGATGCGGTACATGAGCACGGCGCGCTTGCAGGGATCGAACTTGTCCACAACGGGCAGGACAGCGGCTGTCTTTACTCGCGGGAAGTGCCGATTGGTCCCGAACATCGCCCGGTCACATGGCATCAGCATCCGATCCAGGCACGCGCGATGAGCCGAGACGATATTCGCAATTACCGTCGTTGGCACCGCAAGGCAGCCCTTCGGGCCCGTCGGGCCGGTTTCGACATCGTCGTGGTTTACGCAGGGCACGACGGCACTGTGCCGAGCCATTTTCTTTCCCGGCAAAGCAATCAGCGCTCCGATGAGTATGGCGGTTCTTTGGAGAATCGGCTGCGTCTTTATCGTGAACTCATCGAGGAGACGAAAGAGGCGGTGGGCGACGCCATGGGCGTGGTGGCACGGTTTGCTGTTGATGAAATGATGGGGGCAGACGGACTGGAATGGGCCAGTGAGGGCAAGGAAGCCATCGAGATGCTGGCCGAATTGCCCGATATGTGGGATGTCAACGTGAGTGATTGGGAAAATGACTCCATGACGTCGCGCTTTGCGCAAGAGGGCTATCAGGAGGAATACATTTCCTTCGTCAAGTCGGTCACCAGCAAGCCTGTCGCTGCCGTGGGACGTTATACCTCCCCCGACACGATGGTGTCGGCCATCCGTCGTGGTGTGGTCGACATGATCGGTGCGGCCCGTCCGTCGATTGCTGATCCTTTTTTGCCCGCCAAGATCAAAGCAGGGCGGCCGGAAGATATCCGAGAATGTATTGGATGCAATGTGTGTGCCGCCTGGAACAATCTTTCGGCGCCCAGTCGGTGTACACAGAATCCCACCATGGGCGAGGAGTGGCGCAGGGGATGGCATCCCGAAACGATTTCGCCCAAGGAATCCGATTCAACGGTTCTCATTATCGGTGCGGGTCCTGCGGGCCTTGAGGCAGCGCTTGGATTGGGTAAGCGCGGCTATGACGTCATACTCGCTGAAGCCAGGATCGAGGCCGGAGGCCGGGTGAGCCGTGAAAGCCGGTTGCCCGGCCTGAACGAGTGGGCAAGAGTGCGCGACTATCGTCTTGGTCAGATCGAGCGTCTGTCCAACGTCAGAATTTACCTTGAGAGCGAAATGGACGCGGGACAGGTCCAGGAATTTGGTGCAGATGCGGTGGCACTGGCGACCGGTGCGTTGTGGCGCAATGACGGCGTGGGTCGGAGCATCCGGTTTCCCGTCCCGGGCTGTGAGGCGTTGACCCCGGACGACATCATGGATGGCAAACGTCCTCATCAACCGGGCAGTGCGGTCACGGTTTACGATGATGATCACTACTACATGGCCTCGGTCATCGCCGAACAGTTGGCGAGTGAAGGTTACCGGGTCACGCTGGCCACGCCGGGGATGTGTGTGGCGAGTTGGACCGAATACACCCTGGAACAGCGCCACATTGAAAAGCGACTGCTGAATATGGGGGTCGAGATCCTGACAAGGCATGAGTTAAGCGCTGTCGAGGCAGGGGGGCTGCGACTGGCTAATACGCTGACCGGTGATACCCGCGAGCGCGAAGGCAGCGTCGTCTCGGTGACGGCACGACTGCCACGAGATGAACTTTTCGATGCGCTTAAGGGGAAAATCTCGGTGTGGCGTATCGGTGACTGCTTTGGCCCCTCTATCATTGCAGCCGCGGTTTATGAGGGTCATCGCTATGCCCGGGAGTTCGATGCCGAGATTGACCCCGATGGAGTGCCCTTCAACAGAACCCGATACTCACTTCAGCATTGACGACAAAGATCAGGAATGCAGTAGCGGGACAACAAGAGGCGGGTAACAAGAAGCAAGATGAAAGACACAAGAGCAAAGCACCGCTCTTGGGAGACCGAAAGAGGAGAAAGATATGGAAACCCCCGAAGAACTCGAATACGACCAGGACATGATCTCGCTGCTGGAAGCGGTATGGGGAGAGGGCTTCATGTCGCCTGGCGGAACGGAGGAAATTGACCGGGTACTCGGTGACAAAGATTTGAGGGAGGCCCGTGTGCTGGATATCGGTTGTGGTATCGGCGGCGCGGCTGTTCACATCGCCCTGACCCGCCACCCCCGAAGCGTCACCGGAATCGATATTGAAGAAAATCTGATCTCCCTGTCTGCGTCACTTGCCAAAAAGAACGACGTCTCGGCCATTTGTGACTTCAAGCAGGTGGCGCCCGGCCCGTTGCCTTTTGATCTGGGCAGTTTTGACGTTGTCTTCAGCAAGGATTCCATTATCCATATTGCCGACAAATCCCGATTGGCCAAAGACATCCATACGATGCTCTCTCCGGGTGGCTGGTTTCTTGCAAGTGATTGGTTGTGCGGTTACGAAGGCGAGCCTTCACCGCAAATGCAGGCCTATATAGAAGCGGAGGGGCTGGACTTTGAACTTGCTTCAGCGCAGGTTTATCAAACGGCTCTGGAAGCGGCCGGGTTTGTGGATATTGAGATCATCGAGCGAAATGCCTGGTACAGGAACCAGGCCCGGATAGAGCGCGACAATCTGGCCGGTTCCCTGTATGCCGGATTGCTTGAGCAGGTGGGGGAGGATTATCTGAACCGGGCCATCGACGTGTGGGAAAAGATGATTGTCGTACTGGACAGTGGAGAACATCGGCCGACGCTGCTGCGTGCGCGAAAACCCTCCTGACCGTTTGATGTTGAATGAGGTCAGGAAATTGGTGGAGGCGGCGGAAGCCGTCTTAATTTATAACTGCTTGAATTGTATATGAAAGGCTAAAGCTGCTCAAAAAGTTACCGTCAATGCTACCGTCATTAACGTCGGATTTGGATGATCCAGTATGGACGCCAGTGGATTAGACCGAACGCTGTTGGTGGAAGTAGGTCTGAGGTTATATTTTGGCCCGCCCGCGCGCTATCTCATTGGCTCCAACTTGGGTACCAACACCCTTTCTGTCTTCAAATCTATAGATATATCCCCCTCACACAGCGGAGGGGAAAAATACCTACCAGCATTTGATGGGTAATCGCTGAAACCGAAATACCGGATAACTGCCATTTTCATTACAGACTGTCGACATTCCTCTGGGCAATAATCTCTTAATGCTAGAAGACGGTAGTCAGAGAAAATCTTCGAATTTCCTTTTTCACTGGCTATCAATAGTCCTGGTCATAACTCTGCCTTCGGCCTCAATTGCTTCTTCTTCAGAGTCTTTATCCTCCTCTTTGCCAAAAAAGACTATTTCTCTAACTGAAGATCAGGAAAGTGAATATTTAGAAAGCGTCAATTCACCCGAAGTTTTAGAGATTCGGCGATACCTTGATCTATGTCTTTCTCAGGGACCCATGCCGCCTTACGATCAGTATCCCTGTGAGGCAGAAGATGTTGATAAGGGAACTACGATCAGAGAGCACTCGATAGACCATGTAAATGGACGCTTCGCCATTCTCTCAACTCAAGAGATCATGTTCGGGGGAATTGTGTTCACGATTATGTTCAGTAAACCGCCTTATCTTGCGGTGGATGTTTGGGTATATCCAGAGGGCGGAATTGACCTGGACGTTCGTTCGTTCCAGGTCTCTGGGATGACAGTTAAAGAGAGGGTGGAAATGGCACGTTTTCTTGGCACTTACCTTACCAAGCCAGGGTTTACGAGGTGATGAAATGCGTCCTGATTCTGTTGTTTTTGATGCTGAGCGGCCCAGTGATGGCGGACTCCTATTACTGTGACTCCTTTATCCGCGCCAGGACTCTCGATAAGACTTGGACTGAATGTCCGAGGCATCATTGGCCGACCTACACCAGGGCGTTGTACGTCGGTGATTTCAGGGATGGCAATTTTAATGGCCAAGGCACCCTAAGATGGGAAAATGGCAATGTCTACATTGGCAGGTGGAGAGACGGCAAGATGCACGGCCAAGGCACTCTTACATTCGCCAATGGAGACAAGCACGTTGGCTCTTGGCAGCACGGTCAACTTCAGTGGGGAACGGTCTACAGCGAGTAAGCAAAAGTTCTACGGGGAGCACATTTCAGCGCTTAACGAATAGTTGATTGCGCACGAGTCGATGCAGTTTTGAAAATTAGACTAAATATCTAGTGGCACAAAAATCTACCATATATAAATTTAGAATCGCGTTGTCAGATCTGGAGCGAAACTATTACGACGCGCTTAATTTGACTATTGCACAACATCCATCTGAGAGTCTGGATCGGATGGTGGCAAAGTTGCTTGCATTTAGTATCAACGCGCAAGCTGGATTAGTGTTTACAAAAGGTCTCAGTGCGGTAGAAGAACCTGATATTTGGATACGAACCCTAGACGAACAAACGTCTTTGTGGATTGACGTAGGTGAACCGTCACCTGATCGGATAAAAAAGGCAAGTCGGCAGGCGAGCGAGGTTAAAGTATATAGTTTTAATTCAAAATCAGATGTGTGGTGGGAACAGGGACGATCCAAGTTTTCGATGCTAAAAGTATCTATCTTTCGTTTTGATTCGCAAAGTGTAAAAGCGTTCACTGCACTGGTCGAACGTACTATGGACGTCTCCATTACTATTACTGGAGATTCAGCTTTTATTGCGACTGATTCGGGTGAATGTGAAATCGCATGGGAACCATTACAAGTGGTATGACTAAGGCAGGATTTCTATCGGAGTACCGGAACAAACTGATTTTCTTCACGATTGTCTTTTGCTCGCTAGAAATGAATTGGTGAATCCAATGAAGGAAGAGGACTTCAACCATGACGCCCTGGTAGACAAGACCAACACTCTGCTCGATGAAGTAGAGCGCGTGGGCGACAGTTGGCACGCTGGGAAAGACTCTACAGAGTCCCTGCGCCAGTTGAGGGTACTGGCGTCTGGTTACATTCATTCTCTGGAGCAGGCTGTCGCGACTATGAGAGATTATATGAACCAAGTGTTAGATGAAAATGCGCGACTCCATCACGCTAATGGGGAGATTGCAGCAGCGGCTAAGGTGATGGAGGAATTGGGGAGAGGATTGGGAGGTTCAGACACGGACTTACTGATCCCTCCCGACGCTCAGATGGATAACGAAATGAGTCCCTTTATTCGACCACCAACTGAAGAGAACAAAGAATAGTGTGAATGCGTCAGAGATGGAACGGCTACAGAAGGTCAACAAATAGATCGCTAGAGCCGCTGAAGTCATGGCTCAGNNAGAGCGCGTGGGCGACAGTTGGCATTCCGGCAAGGATTCAACAGAGTCCCTGCGACAGTTACGCATTCTCGCTAGTGGTTACATTCAGTCTTTAGAGCAAGCCGTAGCGTCTATGGGTGAATGCGTTAATCAGATGTTGGATGAGAACGAGAGACTGACCCACGCTAACGGGGAGATCTCGGCAGCGGCTAAGGTGATGGAGGAA
>DLPX01000054.1:35910-59528 GCA_002477475.1 Proteobacteria bacterium UBA7447 | reverse complement strand
CTATCTCGTTATCCAGCAGATAAGAAAAATCAATTGGCTTATCCAGCGACATAATTTGGCTGTTAAAGTATTGATTTGTGGAAAAAAAGGTGGGTATGAGACGAACCCTGCTAGAGGGCATGGATTAGCGCGATATCGACTGACAGGGCCGAAATGGCAGAAACTATTTCCTGTCCATCTTCTTTTTTCTTCTGCCGAGCTCCTTGATCAGCAGGGTCTGCGCGTAGGGTTTCAGTGATTTCCAATTGCGGCACTCCTCTCGGGTCCGCCCACAGCCGACGCACCAGCCTTTAGGACCGCGAAAATCGCAGACATTGATGCAGGGACTTTTTTGAGATCCCACGGATTCGTTCGGTTGAAGGTTCTGACCTAGTGGAATAAGCCTTCGCCCTCAGTACTGGATTCCCTCAAGTGCTTGGTCTATTCCGCTTTCGAGCTGGCGGAGCCGATTGAACTCTTCAAAGAGGCGCTGCTCGAGATTCTTGGTATTCAGCGGCAGATCACGCTGGCAAACACGATAGCCGTCTCCTTGTACTCGGTAACCTTTCCAGCCCCGAATCTCTTCACCGTGGGCCTCGAGAAATCGGCTGATGAAGGTCTGCTGCTCGGGACACTCTTCCTCAGCGTGGAAACATATTGGGAAGCTCTTCTTTTTGATCTGCGGTGCTTCTATGTAAGTTTCGAAATGGACTCCGCCCTGGTTATCGTTAAACCAGTTCCGCTTATAAAGTTGGAGATAAACCCCCCGGTTATAGATTTCCCAGCTATCGTCGAACCAAGCCGAAGCTCGGAGGCTTTTCTCGAAGTTCTTGAAAATGAGTTTGAGGTCTTTCATCTAAAGCTGGTCCGTTAAAGATAAACACCGTCTAGAAATTAATCACCACGAAATCATACCAACATGTACCGGCGTGGAGTCTTATCAAATTTTCACAACTTGAGGCGTAGCGTCGTTGGCAATCAACCCCTCGACGGCCAGCAGGGCGCGTTCATGAAATGGGAGTCAGGTCATCACCCGACGCAACACCAAAACAATTAAGCGACTTTAGTGAGGCTTGTCCGCGAGCTCCTGCAGGGCAAGCGCCGCGTACATCGCCACACCTGCGGGAAACGCCGCCTCATTCAGGCGCATCCTCGAAGAGTGGCAAGGCTGGCGCTCCCCATCAATCAGTGCCGCACCGAGAAAAACAAACGCACCCGGAAAGCGCTCGAGCAGATAAGAGAAATCCTCAGCCCCCATCCAGGGTGTGGCCATCTCCATATACTGATTCTCGCCGAGCACGGCTTTGGCCGCCTGGGCTACGGCCTGCGCGCCACTCTGGTGGTTCACCGTCGGCGGGTAACCTTTCTCGATGTCGAAACTGACTTCAAGTCCATGCGCCGCGGGAATCTCACGGACCAGTTTCTCTACGGCCTCCGCGAGACGGGCGCGCGCTTCGACGGACAACGACCGTAGCGTGATCTCCATCTCGGCGAATTCGGGAATCACGTTGCTGGTGGTGCCTGACTGAATGCGTCCAACGGTGGCCACGACCGGATCGAAGACATCAAAGCGTCGGGTGACCATCGTCTGAATTGCCTGCACCACTTCGCAGGCGACCGGCGTTGGATCAAGCGCGCTGTGAGGCATTGAGCCGTGACCCCCTTTGCCGATCAGCCGGGCAAACACGGTGTCGACCGCTGCCAGGATCGGCCCTGTGCGACAGGCAATCTTGCCGGCCGGCAGTTCCGGTTCAACATGCAGGGCAAAGATCGCCTGCGGCGCCCCGTCCGCATCGAGCAGGCCCTCATCCAGCATGGGTTTGGCCCCACCAGGACCCTCTTCGCCTGGCTGAAACATAAAGCGCACGCTGCCGTTGATCCGCTCGCGATGCTGGTGCAGTAGATGCGCGGCGCTTGCCAGCATGGCAGTATGAGCATCGTGTCCGCAGGCATGCATGCAGCCCTGCTCAGCTGATGCAAACGGCAGGCCGGTTTCTTCTGGCATCGGCAAGGCATCCATGTCTCCGCGCAGCAGAACTGCCGGACCCGGCTGGGCGCCATGCAGTGTTGCCACGATACCGCTGGTGTCTTTCGACAGCCGGATATCGAGATCCAGGCCCTGCAGGGAATCCAGGACAGCTTGCTGTGTCCTTGGCAGGTGCAGGCCAAGTTCCGGATGCTGGTGAATCTCGCGCCGGAGGGCCACGGTACGGTCCTGCAGCGACTGCGCCTGTGCTAACAATTCTGTCGTCATATTTCCTTAAACTCCCCTTAAACCTCGCTATCCCCGAATCACATCTATGGATGCATTTTGCATCAAGGCGAAGGTCAAAGGGCATAAAAATCCACCTGATTCAGACATAGCGCACAACCTCCGGCCAAAACGAGCGATAGAAGCTGCTCAATCGAAAAACTCCGACCACAGGCCGTCGTCCGGGTGCATGTCGACATACTCGATATCAAATTCGGCGATGCCCTGCTGGTGCAGTTTCTCGACGGGCACACCGATCTCGATCAATTCCGTGATCATGGCAAATACCTGCTGTGCGTCAGCCGCCTGATGTTGTATCAATTCCATTTTCTGCTCTCCCACTCATGGTTACTGTGTATGGTGAGTGACATCATGCGAAAACCGGGCGCACATCTCAGTGACAGCCATCACACGAATAGGGGCAAAAGCCCCTCTGATCGGGGCATCGGGGCTGGCAGCCTAAAGCAGGGAATCCAGAAACTTTGCGATCCGTTTGGCGAACCTTTTGTCACTCCAGTAGGCGAAATGAGAGGCAGGGGTCCATCCGGTTACGGGGCCGCCGACATGAATACGCTCATCACTGTCGACTACGTCAGCATAGGCACCGTTGATCGGCCTCAAGGGCCAGGCGAGCACATCATCAGGATCAAAAAAGTTCAGCCAGCGTGCTTTTGGCTTGAGACGCGCCGGAAGGCGCGGTGGAGGAAACCGGATCGGCACCACTTCCGTACAGGCAAATGTAAAAAGGGGGATGTTGCAGCCGAAAGTGATGAAGCCACTCAGCCAATTCATCCGCTCAAACGAAGACAGGCGCTTGTCCGGACGCTGCTGGCGGTCCCAGATGTAGTTCGAGAGGATGTGTCCGCCGAAAGAATGGGCCAGCGCCACCAACGGCACCGGGCGGTCCTGCAGCGGGCCGTGATACAAAGTTCCGAGCGCGTCCTTGACCCGTTCATGAATACGCCAGTAGGTGAGTGTTTCCTCGCCGCCTCGGCTTCGGCCTGACGGCAACTGCCGATAACTTGCCGCATCACCGAGCGCATTGAGCAACAAGGTGCGCAGACCGTGTGCATTGAGGTCCGCCTCTGCGTAGGCCGCCTGCAGATAGGCGTCCTGGGCGGACCTCAGGATGTCATCCCAGTAGACGGACTGCCATGCCACCGCCTCGGGGTCACGACCGAACGTCTGCAACTGCCTTGAGACACCTGTGATCAGATCATTCGCAAAGTCCGGCTCCTGACGGCCGATGCCGTGAATCACCAGGCAAGCGAGTTCTTTTGTCATTAGGTGTATGTGACCGTTTATGTGTTCTGACTAAGGCATCGGCAGCAAGGATAAGATCCGACGCGTCACCCGTTTAGCATTCTGAAGCGATATCAGGTCGATCCCGCTAAAATTAGCGCTTTGAATAATCTCGCCCAGTCGGACTTGAATCACAACCTCTATTCGCTGCTGCGCAGCCGTTTTCCCGATGACCCCAAAGCGCCCTGGCTGATGACACCGGCAGGAGAGGCCTGCTGCTACGGTGACATCGACGATACCACGGCCCGTTACGCCGGAGCGCTGCAGGCGCTCGGCCTGCGTCCCGGAGACCGCCTGCTTGCCCAGATCGACAAGTCTCCCGAATCCCTATTGCTGTATCTCGCCACACTGCGCCTGGGTGCGATCTTTGTGCCCCTCAACACCGCTTACACCGCTTCGGAGCTCGCCTATTTTCTGAAAGACGCGACGCCCAGACTTTTTATCGCAAGGCCCGACAGCGCAGAGGGTCTTAAGGAAAGTGCCGGCGCGATTGGCGCGTTGCTGCTGACCCTTGGACACGACGGCGAAGGAACACTGATGGACGCGGTGAAGACCGCCGAACCGCAAAGCGGGATTGCCGAGCGCGGACCGGACGACATCGCGTCGATCATCTATACCTCTGGCACGACCGGGCGCTCCAAAGGCGCCATGCTGAGCCATGACAATCTCGCCAGCAATGCCCTCACGCTCATCGATCTTTGGGGCTTCGTTGAAAACGACGTGCTGCTCCACGCCCTGCCGATCTACCACGTGCATGGCCTGTTCGTGGCGGTCCATTGCGCAATGCTGCGCGGTATTCCGATGCACTTCCTGCCGCGCTTCGATGCACAGGAGGTCATCCGACACCTGCCATCGGTCACAGTCATGATGGGGGTCCCCACCTTTTACACCAGGCTGATGGATACCCCGGAGTTCACCTGGGAACTCTGTGACACTATCCGGCTTTTCATCAGCGGCTCGGCGCCTTTGCTGGCGCAGACGTTTGAGGCTTTTTTCGCACACACGGGACATCGGATCCTGGAACGGTACGGCATGTCCGAGGCGAACATGATCGCCTCGAACCCTCTGGACGGTGAAAGGATCGCCGGCACCGTGGGATATGCGCTCCCCGGCGTCACGCTCAGGGTCTGCGATGCCGAACACACTCCGGTGGCCGCCGGGCAGACCGGGGTGCTGCAGATGCGCGGCCCGAATGTCTTCAAGGGCTACTGGCAGATGCCTGAAAAAACGGCCAGCGAATTCACCGAGGACGGGTTCTTTGTCTCGGGAGATATGGCAACGATGGATGGCGACGGGCGGGTGCGCATCGTGGGGCGCGAAAAGGATCTTGTCATCAGCGGCGGGCTGAACGTATACCCCAAGGAAATCGAAGACGCCATTGATGTCATTGAGGGTGTCAACGAATCGGCGGTCATCGGCGTGCCCCACGCAGATCTCGGCGAAGGACTGGTCGCCGTGATCTGTCCGCTGCCCGGGGCGGTCATTGACTCCGACAGCGTGATCACACAGCTAAAAACCCAACTCGCAGGATTCAAGGTCCCCCGGCAGATCATTACCGTGGAGACGCTGCCGCGAAACGCGATGGGGAAGGTACAGAAGAACGTCCTGCGCGAACACTATGCGCAGACTTTTTCGACTTAACGCACTCGGCTAAAGCTCGCTGTACTTTTTTGCGTTGCCCCGGGCTTTATCGACCGGGTACTTGCGCCGGTTTTTTTCAAGCTTGGTCCACGCGGCCGCTTCGACATCCACACCGAGGCGTGAAGCCAGACGCAGCGTATAAATGAGCACGTCCGCGATTTCTTCTGAGACCTCATCAAGCTGCTCTGGCGCGAGATCGGCACTCTGACGCTCCGTCAGCCACTGAAAGTGCTCAGCGAGTTCAGCGGCTTCCACCATCAGCGCCATTGACAGGTTCTTGGGAGCATGAAACTGCTCCCAGTCCCGTTCCCCGGCAAACTCGTCAACGGCATCAGTCAGTGCCTGGATGAAATGATCAGTCATGGCGGCGCACACTATCGGGCATACAACTAAGCATTGGCTCGAGTGCGAATCTCGCTCAGCGTCGTCGTGTGCGCAATCGCCTGGGCATCTGTCACGACCTCGATCAACGTGCTGCCGGAAGCGTCCAATGCCCGCCGCAGAGCCGGGCCGAAATCTGCTGTGCGCGTTACCCGCTCTGCCGCAAAGCCATAGGCATTGGCCAGCGTCATAAAGTCCGGGTTCACCAGATCGGTGTTCTCGGTCCGGCCCGGGAAATGCATCTCCTGATGCATACGGATGGTGCCCAGCATCGCGTTATTGACGACAATCACAACGATCGACAAACCTTCCTGCGCGATTGTCGCCAGCTCCTGGCTTGTCATCTGGATATCGCCGTCCCCCGTCATGGCGATCACCTGGCGTTCCGGATGTTCCAAGGCTGCCGCTATCGCGGCCGGAATCCCGTAACCCATCGAACCGCTGGTGGAGGCGAGTTGCCGGCCGCCCTCTCGGAATCGAAAGAAACGGTGCAGCCAGCCCGTGTTGTTACCCGCCCCATTGCAGATGATGGCATTGTCATTAACCATGTCACTGAGCTCACTCACCACCGATGCGAGGCTCACGTCGCCCAGTGCCTTCGCCGGGGTGCTCCACTCAAGATAGCTTTCATGCAGCCGGGTCGTCTCTTGCGCCCAGGGCAATTCAGCCGGCGGCGCGATCTCTCGGAGCGCGAGTGCAAACGCCGGCGCCTGTGCCGTGATCGCAAGTGTGGGGTAGTAGACACGCCCAAGTTCTTCCGCGCCCGGATAAATGTGCACAAGCTGTTGATCCGGCATCGGGACCTTGAGTCGGCTGTAACCCTGGGTGGTGATTTCCCCGAGGCGTATCCCCAACGCAACCACCAAATCCGACTGCATCAATGCCTCTGCCAAATGCGGATTGATACCGATTCCCACGTCACCAATGTAGTGGGGATCGGTATGATCAAAAACATCCTGGTAGCGCCAGGAGGCTGCTACCGGCAGGTGCCAGCGCGCCGCGAATTCGTGCAGCGCAGCACGGGCCGATGCATCCCAGTTGCGGCCCCCGGCGAGCAGCATTGGGCGCCTGACCTGAGAAAGGAGTTCTGTAAATCGCGCCATATCCGACGCATCAGGCGACAGCTTGAGGGCCTGACGGGCGGGAAGGTCCTCAACCTTCGCGTACTCCTGCAACATGTCCTCCGGCAGCACCACAGCGACCGGTCCCGGCCGCCCGTTGCAGGCAGTGTGAAAAGCGCGGCTCACCACTTCGGGCAGGCGCGATGCTTCGTGGACCTGCTCGACATGCTTGGTGATCGGGCCGTAAAAGTGGCTGTAGTCGATTTCCTGAAAGGCCTCACGACAAAGCGTGTCGCGGCTGACCTGACCGATCAGCAGCACCACCGGTGTGGAATCCTGGGCCGCCACGTGGATCCCCGAAGCCGCATTGGTGGCACCAGGCCCCCTCGTCACAAAACACACGCCGGGCTGTCCGGTCAATTTCGCGCTGGCCTCAGCCATCATGGCGGCACCGCCCTCCTGCCGGCAGACCACGGTGCGGATATCTGGCGCATCCTGCAACGCATCAAGCGCTGCCAGATAACTCTCACCAGGGACACAAAAGACATGCTTTACCTTCTGTGCAACCAACGCATCCACCAGGATACGGCCACCGCTGCGGCCGTCAGACGGGTTGGGTGAAGCCATGTTCAGTCGTCGGCAGACTTCTTGGCAGGTTTGTCAGTGCGGCGCTTGGAGTCGCCCGCCTCATCCTTGACGAGACCGGCCGACCGCAGGAAGTTCTGCTGGACATCCTGCCAGGCTTCAAGATTGCGTTTGGCCATCTCGGACATCATGCCCACTGAGGTCTGGCCGAGAAATTCAGTCAGCCGATCCTGGTATACCTGCTGCTGATCAACGAAAAGTTCCAGACTGCGGTTTAGGTAATCGGTGAACATCTTCTGCGTACTGCCCCCGTAAAAACGGATCAGGTGCGTCAGAATTTCTGTCGTGAAAAGCGGTTGGCCGCCGCTCTCCTGCTCGTTGATGATCTGCAGCAGCACCGTGCGGGTCAGGTCATCGCCGCTGGCGACGTCAACGACCTCGAACTCTTCGCCCTCTATGGTGAGTTGGCGAAGATCCGAGATCGTGATGTAACGGCTGACTTCGGTATCGTAAAGCCGCCGGTTGGGGTACTTCTTGATGGTACGCATGGTGACGTCCGGCCCCTGCGATTGTGCGGTGCAATAATACCACCCCGGGACAGAAAGCCGCGCGCGACAGCCATCCGGATCAGTACATATGCTGGCCGCCGTTGATCGACAGCGTGGAACCCGTAATAAAGGTCGCGTCGTCCGCTACCAGAAACTGCACCGCCCGGGCGATATCGCTTGCGTAACCCAGCCTGCCGACCGGGATGGTGACGATGATCTTTTCAAGCACCTTTTCCGGCACCGCCCGGACCATATCCGTATCCACGTAACCCGGCGCAATGGCGTTGACCGTGACCCCTTTGGCCGCGCCTTCCAGAGCCAGTGCCTTGGTAAAGCCATGGATGCCGGACTTGGCAGCCGCATAGTTCACCTGACCGTACTGACCTGCCTGGCCGTTGACGGATCCGATATTGACGATGCGGCCGAAACCCCGCTCGCGCATGCCGTCTATGACGTTACGGCACATGTTGTAGCAGGAGGAAAGGTTGGTCTGCAAAACCGCGTTCCACTGCTCAAAATCCATCCGGTGCAAAGTGCCGTCTCGGGTGATGCCGGCGTTGTTAACCAGGATGCCGACCGGACCAAGATCAGTCTCGATTCGGGAGACATTGTCGGCGCACTGATCGAAATCGGCCACATCAAAACGGTACACGCTGATTCCGGTCTGTGTCTTGAAGGCCTCGGCCGCTTCATCATTGCCGGCGTAGGTCGCTGCGACCTTGTGGCCATCTTCACTCAGGGCCACAGATACGGCGGCACCGATGCCGCGGGTTCCACCGGTCACGATTGCTGTGTGTGACATCTTTTGAGTCCTCGTTCTTTAAACTTTAAATTGCTTGAATTTCGTCAAAAATGGTTAACGGATTGCTGGAATCGCGCACTGCCCTTGTCTGAATGCCAAGTGCAATCAGTTTCGCTCGACACACATTGCGATTCCCATACCGCCGCCGATGCACAGGGTGGCAAGACCCCGATGCACCTCACGACGCTGCATCTCATAAAGGAGTGTTGTCAGTACCCGAGCGCCTGACGCACCAATGGGATGACCGAGCGCAATCGCGCCACCATTGACATTGACCAAGTCAGGGTTCCACGCCATCTCCTGGTTGACCGCACAGGCCTGCGCGGCAAAGGCTTCGTTGGCCTCCACAAGCTCAAGGTCGTCTATCGTCCAGCCCGCTTTTTTGAGCGCGGCGGTACTGGCCGGGATCGGGCCCGTTCCCATGATGCTGGGGTCAACGCCGGCTGTGGCCCAGGAAACGATTCGGGCAAGCGGCGTGATCCCGCGATCGGCGGCTGCGGCCGCGCTCATCAAAACGGTCGCTGCCGCCCCGTCGTTGAGCCCTGACGCATTGCCGGCAGTCACACTGCCTTCTTTATCAAAGGCAGGTCGCAAACCCAAGAGACTCTCCACCGTCGTGCCGTGACGCGGATGCTCATCGGCATTCACGATCGTATCGCCCTTGCGGCCCTTGATCGTGACCGGAACAATTTCATCATTAAAACGGCCGGCCTGTTGCGCCGCCTCGGCTTTTTGCTGAGAAGAGGCCGCAAAGGCATCCTGAATCTCGCGGGAAATGCCAAATTGAGAGGCAACGTTCTCGGCAGTATTGCCCATGTGGTATCCGTTAAATACATCCAGCAGGCCGTCAACCAGCATGGTGTCGATCATCTCCAGTCCACCGAGCTTCTGGCCCTCACGAAGATGGGCGCAGTGCGGTGCCTGGCTCATGCTCTCCTGTCCACCGGCCACCACGATGTCGGCATCTGCGTTGCGGATAGACTGATAGCCTGCCGCTACGGCGCGAAGGCCTGAACCGCACAACTGGTTCAGCACGAGCGCCGTGCTTTCCACAGGGACCCCGGCCCCGATCGCTGCCTGGCGCGCCGGGTTTTGCCCCGTCCCGGCAGTCAGGATCTGGCCCATAACGACTTCATTGACTTCGTTGGCGGAAACGCCAGCACGCTCGAGTGCGGCGATGATCGCCGCCTTGCCGAGTTCGCTCGCTGGCAATGTGGAGAGTCCACCGTTAAAGGCGCCGACGGGAGTTCTGGCGGCACTTGCAATCACTACGTCCTTTTCAGATGTCATGGAAGGTCTACCTCGTCTTGTCGATTTCTAAAGGCCGGGGGCCAAGACCCGGAAAAGGCACCCGCATCGCGTTGGGAAGCACCGGCTTGATCATTGTGTCACAGCGGCGGGTCTTGGCGATCCTGTTGGATTGCCTTTATCTCTTCTTGCGATTCAATCAAAACAGGGAAGACCCGCAGTAGCCGGTCTTCCCTGTCAAGAATGTCGTCTTAATGCGACAGCGCCTGAAGACGCGTCATTCCTTAAGCGGATTTGCCACCAGTCTTGATGTCTTTTTCCATCACCGTGCCGAGATCGGCAGCTGACTGGGTGAAAAGCGCCTGCGCTTCGTCAACGTAAGCCCGGCTGAGCTCCATGATCTCACCGGAGTCTTTGGTCATTCTCTGCACCAGGCCCCGAACCACTTCGGGCTGCTTTTCAAAGTAGGATCGAGCGGACTGCGCGTCTTTCACTTGGAGCGCTTCGCGAGTGTTGTTCAGAAGGGCATCGGCGTAAACTTTGGCAGATCCCATCTGCAGTTCAATCATCTTCTCGATATTCTTGACCATCAGTTGGCCGGCGCTGTTGGCCGCGTTGACAGCGGTTTTTGCGGCAGTCTCATACGTGTCGGTCATGTTGGCATTCATGGTTTTGTCCTCTTTAAAAACAGGGCTGAAATATATTTGTTGCAGTGCACAATAACAGAATGATTGATGCAGTGCAACATTTTCTGGAAAAACTTATTTAAAATATATAAAACAGTAGTTTACATAACTCCTAATCTCATTTTTGTGAGATTTCTATTCTTTATGGAGACCAGCATTTAGCGATTGCAAAGCAGCAATGATTATTGATCTTGGAACCCCAGCAACCGGGAAATTGGAACCTTCTGAACTAAAATCAGACGATGAATAAAGAGGTTCCTGCCGACTGGGCCAGCGCCCTCCTCGGACTGCATCAGCTGCTTAGAGAGCAGCTCGATAAGGCCAGCCCCGGCGTGGCTCCCATGAACATGCCCCATGCCACCG
This sequence comes from Proteobacteria bacterium UBA7447, assembly GCA_002477475.1. GTDB lineage: Bacteria > Pseudomonadota > Gammaproteobacteria > Arenicellales > UBA868 > UBA868. The sequence goes on along the minus strand of DLPX01000054.1, from coordinate 48,681 downwards.
ACTGGCTGCAGACCCTGGTCGGGATGAACCCAGCCAACGGCCTTCCTGGTTCGCTGGGATTTCACCTGCCGCCCGCCCCTTCTGAGGAGGGTGCGACATGGGAATCGGCGGCAAGGCGCTATCGCGAGGCGGCATTGGCCCTGCAGGCCGCCTGGCTAAAGATCGGCTACGAGTCCTTTGACGCTCTGCGCGAAGCACTCGATGAAGATCACGCACCGCAGGACCTGCGGGACATCTATGATCTTTGGGTGAGTTGCGCAGAAGCGGTCTTTGCCCGACAAAGCGTCACGGAGGACTATGCAGATCTCGTGAGCGAACTCATCAATTCGCAGGTAGCGCTTCAACTCGCAGCGGGTATCGGCTCGGCCCCTGCGCCCGATGATCCGATCCAACTCAAAGAAGCCCTCGTTGCCGCGACTGCCAGAGAGGCAAGGCTGAGAGCAGATCTTGAGGCACTCCGCCAGGTCGACAGCGCTTCGCCCTCCCCTGCAAAAAAACGGGCCAGCAAAAAACCCGGGAGCGGCGCTAAGGCAAAAGCCGTAAAAAAAGCAGGGTCGACCGGTGCTTCTCAGAAAACCCGAGGAAACGCGGCGGAAAAAACCAACAGAAAAGACAGGTCCGAGAAGTGAAAGCGCCTGAGTCATTTGGTCTGGAGCTTGCAGAGCTCACCGGGCAACTGACCCAAAGCGCGAGCCAACTGGCAGGGATGGGCTTGCCAAAAATCGGTACCACACCCCATGAAACGGTGCTGGCGGGCGAGGGCTTTCGGTTGCTGCGATACGGTGAGGGCGAAAAACGGGCCGACCATTGTGCGGTGCTTATTGTGTATGCGTTGGTAAACCGCCCTTGGGTGCTGGATCTGGAACCCGGCCGCTCCATGATCGAAGGCCTGCTCGCGTCACAGATGGACGTTTTTCTGGTGGAATGGCAGGACCCCTGCGAGCAGGACCAGCATCGGGGGTTTTCTGATTACGCATGTGCCTTGCTGGATGAATGCGTTGAGGCTGTCGGTTCGCTTCGCAACGAGAACTCAGTGAACCTGCTGGGCGTATGTCAGGGCGGCACATTCAGTCTTTGCTACACAGCACTTCACAGCAAAAAAGTGCGCAACCTCATCACCATGGTGACGCCGGTGGATTTTCATACCGAGGACAACACCCTGTCCCAGTGGGTCCGCAAGGTCGATCTGGATGCTCTGGTGGGCTGCTACGGCAATGTGCCGGGCACGCTTCTCAATGGGCTGTTTGTCTCCCTGCAGCCGTTTCGCCTTGGATCGAAAAAATATATCGATCTCGTTGATCTTGCCGACAACCCCCAGGGCCTTCGCACCTTTGCCCGGATGGAAAGATGGATAGCAGACAGCCCTGACCAGGCGGGGCGGGCTTTTTTGGAATTTGTCGGAGACCTCTTCCAGCGTAATGCCCTGGTTCGCGGTGAATTGGTGCTTGATGGTCGGATCGTTGATCTCGGCGCCATCCGCTGTCCTGTGTTGAATGTGTATGCCCGAAACGATCACCTGGTTCCGGCATCAGCCTCGCGACCCCTTGAAGATCATGTAGCAAGTTCCGATTACAGCGAACTCGAATTTGAGGGGGGCCACATTGGGATTTATGTCAGCCGCAGTGCACAAAAGAAAGTGCCGCCGGCCATTGCCGGCTGGCTGAAAGCGAGGTCCTGATCCGCAGTGATCTAAGGCTTGCGGGACACTTTGAGTCGCAGCGCCTTGATGTTCATGTCGGCGAGGACACGGTTGGCACTTTCCATCGTTGCCATGGATGGAAACGGCCCTACCCGCACACGGAAAAAGTCGCCCTGACCCTGCACCGAGATGTGCTGGATGCTGGGCACGAAACCGGTAATCGCAAGCCGCGCCTTCATCCGCTCCGCCTCGCGGCGGTTATCGTAAGAAGCGGCCTGCAACATATAGAAACTTCCCTGCGGCGCGGGATCTTCTCGTGCCTGGGCGGACTCCCCCGCCGCCGTGGCTGCGCCAGCCGGATCGGGAAGGTCAGTCTCCGGGATGACATGCTCAATCTCTGGGAGCACTGTGTAGAAGTCGAAACTCGCCCGGGCAGGCGTTTCCACACCCGCACTAACGGCCTCGGGGGCTGATTCCGGGTCTGGGGTATCCGACGATCGCAGCAGCTGGCTGATGCCTGCACCCATGCGATCCGGATCCCCGCTCATTGCGCCCTGATACAACACAACAGCGACCACGCCGACCGCAATCCCCAGCACCATCAGTACGACATCGTAGGTAAGGCGTGAGCCTCCGTCCGCCTTTCGGGTCCGGCTGTTTCGAGCCATTGCCTACATGCGCTCTGGCGCGGTAACACCCAGCAGGTCAAGCGCGTTCGCGATAACCTGGCGTGTGGCGTCGATCAGAGACAGTCGGGCCAGGCGAAGATCCGGGTCAGCGGCGATAAATGGATGCGCGTTGTAGTAGGTATGAAAGTCGTTTGCCAGATCGCGCAGATAGTACGCCACCTGATGGGGCTCATAGGCTCGCGCTGCCGATTCCACCACCTCCGGATAACGTGACAACTTCTGCAGCAGATCGGTCTCACGCGCCTCGGTGAGCAGACCGTGATCTGCCGAAGCAAGATCCGCGTCGATGCCCTTTTCTGTCAGTTGTCGAAACACGCTGCAGATGCGGGCATGCGCATACTGTACGTAATACACGGGGTTGTCACTGGACTGCGACTTGGCAAGATCCAGGTCAAAGTCCATGTGCTGATCCGGCTTTCTCAGTGCATAGAAAAAACGCGCGGCGTCCCGGCCGACTTCCTCGCGCAACTCGCGCAGAGTGACAAACTCCCCGCTGCGCGTGGACATCGACACTTTGGCACCACCGCGGTACAGCACGGCGAATTGGACCAGCAGTACGCTGAGATCATCCGAATTCAGCCCCAGTGCCGACATCGATGCTTTAACCCGCTTGATGTAGCCGTGGTGGTCGGCACCCCAGATATTGATGACGTGCGAGAACCCGCGCTGAATCTTGTCTCGGTGGTAGGCGATGTCGGTCGCAAAATAGGTGTGGTTGCCGTTGGCGCGAAGCACTACGCGATCTTTCTCATCTCCATACTCGGTGCTGCGAAACCACCAGGCGCCTTCGCGTTCATAAAGAAAGTCGGTCTCCTTGAGAGACGCAATGGCGCGGCTCACGGCTTCGCTGTCGATCAGGCTCTGCTCCGAGAACCAGGTCTGGTAGGACACGCCAAACCGTTCAAGGTCTGAACGGATGTCTTCCACCAGCGTATCGCGGGCGAGGCCATGGATGCGTCTGAAACCGTCATCGCCCAAGATCGTTTTGGTGCGTGAGATCAGCGTATCCAGCAGGGGATCATCTTCTTCGGGTATGTCCGTGAAAAGCGGCTGCGCTTCGGTGCGATACCGATCGTCATCCTCTCGATGCAGGGTCGCAGCAATATCAAAGATATAGTCACCCTGATAGGCAGCCCGCGGGAAAAGAACAGTTTCGCCACATAGTTCCAGATATCGCAGCCAGACACTGAGTGCGAGGATATCCATCTGCCGCCCGGCATCATTGATGTAGTACTCGCTGATGGCGTCATAGCCTGCAGCCCGCAGTACCCGGGCAAGCGCATCACCGTAAGCGGCGCCGCGGCCGTGCCCGACATGCAGCGGCCCTGTCGGATTGGCCGAGACAAACTCGACCATGACCTTTTCGCCGGCGCCGACGTCACAGGTGCCGTAAGCGGCGCCGCGTGAGCGGATCTCTCCCGGTAACGACTGATAAGACCCCCGCGACAAAAAGAGATTGATGAATCCCGGTCCGGCCACCTCCGCACGCGACAAAAGATCGGAAGCCGGCAGCGCGCTGCAGAGTTGCTCGGCGAGATCGTGCGGCTTCAGGCCCGCGCGTTTTGCAAGCACCATTGCCAGGTTGCTTGCGAAGTCACCGTGTTCCCGGTCACGGGATCGTTCAACCTGGACATCCACCTCAAGCCCATCCGGCAACACGCCTTCCTGAACCAGTGATGCCAACGCATCACGAAGCAACTGACAGACCTCATTACGCATATGCAAAACCCAGACGCCGCAAAAGAGTCTAAGGCGCGGACGATACCCGCGGATAAACCCAGGATGTGATGAAGCATGATTTTAACCAAAGCCTCACATCCGCCAAAGCCGGCTGTAGTACCCTTTGGGCTTGATTGCCATGATCGCTCTTCCTGATGGACCATCTGCAAAGAAGCCGACTTAACCTGCTCACCAGTCACATGCTCGATCGCGGCGCGTTACTGCGGCTGGATCCGGAGATGATTGCTGAGCAGGCCGCTGATCAGCGCGCGCGATTCATCGGTATTCATGGCATGCGTATCGCGGTCGACTCGAGGGATCCTGCGCGCCCGGCATGGCTCACCGCCGAGGAAGCCGCAAACCGATTCGGCGATTGTGAGCCCCGGGTTTACCTGGGACAAGAAGACCAAACTCCTTACTTTGCCCTGCTCCTTGACCACCATCTGCCTGAACCGGGCGGGGGGTTTTCCGGTTTGCGTTCACTGGCCGAGCAGGTCAGCAACTCGCAGGCCACGCTACTGAGCTACGCACAGGCGATGGCTACCTGGCATCACCGCTACCGTTTCTGTGGACGCTGCGGCTGCGCCACGCACCTGGATCAAGGCGGACATATTCGCCAGTGTTCTCAGGTGCAATGCGGGACAACCCACTATCCGCGTACTGATCCCGCGATCATTGTGCTGGTGCAACGCGAAGACCACGCCCTTTTTGGGCGCAAACCCGAGTGGCCACCGAACCGGTATTCCACTATTGCCGGTTTTGTTGAGCCAGGCGAGAGCGCAGAACAGGCTGTGGTGCGCGAAGTCGAGGAAGAAACCGGGATCGATGTGACTGCCGTGCGTTATCACTCGTCACAACCATGGCCTTTTCCGGGCTCGCTGATGCTGGGCTACCACGCGCAAGCTGGCAGCGAGCGTATCAGTCTGAATGACCAGGAACTTGAAGATGCGATCTGGCTCAGCCGTGAAGCACTTGCCTCGCGAATCGAGCAAGGTCTGTTTGTTCCTCCCCCTTCGATTTCGATTTCTTACAGACTCATTGAAGACTGGTTCGATGACGAGGCGCCTTTTACCTTACACACGGTGTGCGAAAAGAACGTAAATGATTTTTTTTAAAGTGTTGCGCCCAGTCGCAACACGGCTACAATGCGCGTGGGGAACGAGGACTATTGAACCGAAGACCCCAGATTGTTTGTAGTCACCATAGTGGAGGAGTTCATGTCGGAACGACATACCGGAACCGTTAAATGGTTCAACGAAAGAAAAGGCTTTGGTTTTATTGAGCAGGAAGGTGGAGACGATGTATTTGTCCATTACCGTGAAATCCGAGGAGAAGGGTTCAAGACTCTGAATGAAGGACAGCGTGTTGAGTTCACTCTTACGACCCGTGACAAGGGTCCCGCCGCGGAAGACGTTTCACCCCTCGAGTAATCTCACGTCGACGGGCCGCCCAAGGCAGCCCGGGACAATCACTTCTCGTTTTGCCCGTGAGTCCTAACCGCTCGCCGGTATGATGCTGAAGTTCGTCTGCATCAGCTTTCTGGCTCTGGGTGCGGGTTTGGGCCTGCTCGCGTCCGCCGGACTGGCTGGGGTGTTGTTGTCACTGCCGGGGTTGCCGGTCGTGTCCTTCTCTGCGGTGATCCTGGCCCTGACCTTTGCGTCTTTGGCCGCCATGACGGGCATCATCGGACTCGCGAGATCACAACCCGTCACCCCTGAGTCGTCACAAGATCAGACGCACGCGTCGGACTGGAGAATTGTTGTCCTGCATCTAGCAGGGCTGTCGACCTACGCCGGGTTCCCTCTGGGGCATCTGCTCGGACCCTGGATCCTCTGGCTTTTCTGGCGACGGCACGGCCATGCGCTGGATGTCAACGGTCGAGCCGCGCTGAACTTTGCCCTGACCATCAGCATCTTCTATGTCAGCGCGCTTATCCTGGTTTTCTTCTTTGTCGGATTTTTACTGCTCGGCATCCTCATGGCGTTTCACATCATCGTGCTGGTCCGAAACGGCTGGCGGACTTCTGTCAATCTCCCCGCGCATTATCCGCTGACCATCAACTTTCTCAGTTAAGCTCAGCAAAGACCTCAGCGGCCGCCGTCAGCGTTTCGCTAATTTGAGCTTCGGAATGGGTCACCGAGACAAAGCCTGCCTCAAACGCCGAGGGCGCAAGGTAGATACCCCGCTTGAGCATGCCATGGAAAAACGTTGAGAAACGCTCACTGTCGCAGGCCATCACTTGCGCAAACGAACTAACGCGATCGTTCTCAGTGAAGAAGAGTCCAAACATTCCGCCAACAGATTCTGTCGCCAAGGGAATACCCGCGTCGGCAGCAGCCTGGGCCATACCGGTGACGAGTGAGCGGGTGGTTTCGGTCAGGGCATCAAAGAATCCCGGTGCCCCGACTTTTTTCAGTGTTGCGATCCCCGCACTCATGGCGAGGGGATTTCCCGATAGGGTGCCCGCCTGATAGACCGGCCCGAGCGGCGCGAGATGCGCCATGATCTCGGCGCGGCCGCCGAAAGCGCCTACCGGCAATCCACCGCCCAGGACCTTGCCCAGGGTCGTGAGATCCGGCCGGATACCATAGAGTTCCTGCGCCCCGCCCGGTCCCACGCGAAACCCCGTCATGACCTCGTCAAAAATCAGCACCGCGCCGCTTTGATCACAGACCTCGCGCAAGGTTTCCAGAAAACCCGGCGCAGGAGCGATACAGTTCATGTTCCCGGTAACGGGCTCCACAATCACGGCGGCGATATCGTCGCCTGATTCGGCAAAGACCTGCCGCACCTCTTCGCTGTTGTTGTACTCAAGCGTCAGAGTGTGCCGGGCCGCATCTTTAGGTACCCCGGGAGAGGTCGGAATGCCGAGCGTGAGAGCTCCGGAACCCGCCTTCACCAGAAGGCTATCGGCATGCCCGTGGTAGCAGCCCTCGAACTTGATCAACGTGTCGCGGCCGGTATAACCCCGGGCAAGACGGATGGCGCTCATGGTCGCCTCGGTGCCTGAATTCACCATACGCACCTGGTCCATCGACGGCACCGCCTGACACACAAGGTGGGCGAGCTGCGTTTCGAGTTCTGTGGGCGCGCCGTAACTGAGGCCCTCAGCAGCAGCCAACTGCACCGCCTCGACGACGTCGGGGTCTGCATGACCCAGAATCATCGGGCCCCACGAGCCCACATAGTCGATGTAGCGCTGACCATTGGCGCCGAACAGAAATGGCCCCTTTGCGTGATCAATGAATACTGGGGTGCCGCCTACAGACTTGAATGCCCGCACGGGGGAATTCACTCCGCCCGGGATAACTGCGCACGCATTTTCAAAAAGATGGTCGTCGTTACTCATACAAAAAACTCCCTGTCTGAAATGAGACAAAAATACCGGCGGCGGCAGGACGCCCTGCTCGCGATTCTTAGGCTAGAATCGCGGGCCTGTTTCTGCTTCTTCCTAAAACTTGTGATGGCTAATCGAACTTTCATGTGCATTATCTGTGGTTTTGTCTACGACGAAGCCGAAGGGCTTCCCGAAGAAGGTATCGCACCCGGAACCCGCTGGGAAGACATTCCCGACGATTGGCAGTGCCCGGACTGTGATGCCACAAAAGTCGACTTTGAGATGATTGAAATCTGACTCACCCGGCCCTCCCGGCTCAGGCCGGCATTCGGGGCGACGGGTCGAGTTCCGCCGCTTCCAGGGCGAACACCACCGCTTCGCCGTTTTCTGACATCAGCCATGAAAAGGGGGTTCGCGGCCAAGCTGCCTCAAGCGACTCCCGCGCACTGCCTGCCTCAACCACTAAAAGTCCGTCTTCCGTCAGGTGGTTGCGTGCCTGATCCATCAACCGGTTGATGAAGTCCAGACCACTCGCCCCTCCGGCGAACGCCAGCGCCGGCTCGTGTCGGTATTCGCCCGGCAGCCCATCCATGATGTCGTCACTGACGTAGGGCGGGTTGCAAACGATCAGATCATACCGAGCCTCGCCGAGTCCCTCGAAAAGGTCTCCGCGCTTGAGCCGGACGCGGTCCTGTACAGCATAACGTGCCACATTTATTTCGGCGACTTCCAACGCGCTGTCGCTGATGTCGCTGGCATCAACCGTGGCCTCGGGAAAGGCGAGCGCCAGGGCAACGGCGATGCAACCACTGCCGGTACATAGATCAAGGACGGCTGCCGCAGGACGATCCGCCCGCCAGGGAAAGAAACCGTCCGCAATCCATTCACCGATGTGGGAACGCGGCACAATGGCCCGATGATCAATAAAAAAATCATTGCCGGCAAACCAGGCGCGGTTCACCAGATACGCGAGCGGCTCACCGCTATCAATCCGCCGCTTGAGCAATGCCGCAACGGACGCCTGCTGGGCGGGAGTCAGCGACTGATCCCAGGGAATGTCTTCGCCGCTGGGATCCAGGTCACAGGCTTCGAGCACCAACCAGGCTGCCTCATCAAAAGCATTATCAGTGCCGTGACCAAAAAACAGGTCCGCCGCATCGAGGGCATTGGCGGTCTCGTCAACCTGCTGCTCCAGACTGATACTCATCAGAATGCTTCCCAGGCTATCCCGCGAGCACCGCACGCACAGCGTCAGTCATCTCATCTACGGTCGAATCGTGCTTCAACAGTTGGCGGACTTTGCCCTTCGGGCCGATGAGATAGGTCGTTGCCGAATGATCGACGGTGTACCCCAGCGCAGAGCCGGGGTCTTCCACTTTCTGGTAGAGCACATAGTACTGCTTGGCAACCGTATCCACCGCCTGGACTGACCCACTGACCCCCGTGATCCGGGGATGAAAGAAGGCCGCATACTCTGCCGTGCGCTCTGGCGTATCCCGTTCAGTATCGACACTGACGAAGAGCCCTGCCACCTGCTGCGGATTGGCGTCGGAAAAACGGTTGATCACGGCACTGATCTTCGCCAGATCCATCGGACATACATCGGGGCAGGTGGTATAGCCAAAGAACAGCATCACTGCCTGGCCCCGAAAGTCACTCAACGACACCGGGCCGTCGGCCGACGCCAGCGTGAAGTCGCCGCCAAGATGCGCATAGGGATTGACACTTTGCGCACGATGCTGATGCCACCCTACTCCCGCACCCAAACCGACGCCGGTTGCCACCAGCAGGGCCAGCACGGGCATGCGCCAGGACTTCAACACGGTTTCTTCTCTCCGAATAGTTTCTGGTGGGCCCAGTCAGTGATCGTGGGTCGAGTGATCATGCTCTTTCGAAACCATCTGCACCGGCGCTTCGAAGGACAGGCGTTCACCGTCCGCAAATTCGAGCTCGAGGGTCACGTTCTTTCCAACTTCAAGACTGCGGGTCAGGCCAATCAGCATGATGTGCAGCCCCCCTGGCTTCAGCACAACTTCAGCATGTCCCGGCACTACGATCGCATCAACTCGACGCATCTTCATCATGCCGTCCTCCATGATGTGGTTATGCAGCTCCACCGCATCGGCAACATCCGAGTGCGCTGCAATCACGGTTCGCTCCTTCATGCCGTGATTTTGCAGGATCATGAAGGCCGCGCTGACCGTTTGGCCGGGCGGCACCATGCGCACCATCGGTGCATGGACGCCGAAAGTCCCCGCCAAGACGGGTCCGGACGCGATAGTCAGGACCATCGCAATAAGCATGGAAACGGTTTTTTTCATTGAAATCTTTCGAATTTTCATGTTTTGAAGTCTACCCGCTCGCCCGGAAATATGGGTCGAGATAATCACTGCCTCTCTTGCGATCCCGAATTAATCACCAGCGCAAAGACGCAGCGGACTGATACCGCAACGCTCCAGCATAAAGGGGTGGTTGATCACAAGGGTCGCGCGGGTTTTCTTTTTTGAGAACCATCCGCGCACCGCGATACTCGCCTGATCCAGCGCTATCGGAGAGTAATCAAACCGGGAGGTCCAGTCGCTTCGGCGTACCAGGACCGTGAGGCTTTTTCCCGCCGAAAAACTGAACCACTTTTTTCCCATCTCGATCCGTGAAAGACGTGCCCGAACAAACTGGTAGCCTGCGCCGACCTTGTCCTGCGCCTTAGGGGCATAGTAGTCCAGCGCCCAAAGCCCGCGATCCGCGTGGTGGGCAGCGCTCTCCGCCTCGATTAAACGATCGAGATAGCGGTCGTTGGGTGCGATCGCCACGGCACTTGCCAAGCCTTTTCGCAGCAGGACTTCCTGAACATGGATACCGTCAGGGCGAAAGAGATGAGCAAGCGTGCGGCCATGACGGTCAAGCGGCTGCGTCGCATTTTCGATCAGCGCCTGTCCATCGGCGAGCAGTGCAGCGAGAGTGTCTCTCGCCTCAAGAGCGAGGGGTTCTGCCGGACGACCGTCCCTCGCCATCTCCGGCGTGTTGATCCCCACGAGGCGAATCGCTTCGCCAGAATCAAGAATCAGCGTATCGCCGTCAACAATTTTGGCGACCTCACCGAGCCGCCTTTCAATCTCGGCAAAAACCGGTGCGGGACAAAATAAAAGCAGACACAACAGCACAACCCCAATAGGTCGTCGTCGTTCAAAAGCGTTACGCCAGACACCCCTGGCGCCGGGATACTTAAGCCGAACGGCCGTACTTTTTCTGGAACTTGCCAACGCGCCCGGCGGTATCGACGATCTTTTGCTGGCCCGTGTAGAACGGATGACAGGCTGAGCAGATTTCCACGTGCAGTTCCTGCCCGAGCGTTGAACGGGTCTCGAAACTGTTGCCGCAGGCACAGACGACTTTAATGGTGTCGTAGGAGGGATGAATTTCTGGCTTCATGACAAAACGGCTGGTTTGGCAGCGGGTCCGGTCCGCAGGGGGGCGAGATCATAGGCGAAACGGTGCCGGGCCGCAAGTTCAGGTTTACCGGTTCATTGATTTAAAGAATTCGGCGTTACTCTTGGTGGCTCGCAGTTTATCGAGCATGAATTCGACGGCTTCTATGTCATCCATTGGGTGCAACAATTTGCGCAACAGCCAGATCTTCTGAAGCTCCGCGGGATCCGTCAGCAATTCCTCGCGGCGGGTGCCGGAGCGGCTGATGACGATCGAGGGATAGACCCGTTTTTCGGCGATTCTCCTGTCCAGGTGAATCTCCATGTTGCCGGTACCCTTGAACTCCTCGTAGATAACTTCATCCATCTTTGAGCCCGTATCGATGAGAGCGGTGGCGAGAATCGTGAGACTGCCGCCTTCCTCGATGTTTCGGGCCGCCCCAAAGAAACGCTTGGGCTTTTGCAGCGCGTTGGCATCGACACCACCGGTCAGCACCTTACCTGACGCCGGCTGGACCGTGTTGTAGGCCCGCGCGAGACGGGTGATGGAATCCAACAGAATCACCACATCCCTCTTGTGTTCCACGAGGCGCTTGGCTTTCTCAATCACCATCTCGGCCACCTGTACGTGGCGGGTGGCGGGTTCATCAAACGTCGAGGACACCACTTCGCCGCGCACTGTGCGCTTCATTTCGGTCACCTCTTCCGGGCGCTCATCGATCAGCAGAACGATCAACTCGCAGTCGGGCTCAGATGCCGTCACGGCGTGAGCAATCTGCTGCAGCATGACGGTCTTGCCCGTTTTGGGCGCCGACACCAGCAGGCCGCGCTGACCTTTGCCGATCGGTGACACGATATCAATGGTCCTTCCGGTCAGGTCTTCCGATGACCCGTTGCCCTGCTCGAGTCGGATGCGCTCATCGGGATGCAAAGGCGTGAGGTTCTCAAAGAGAATCTTCTTCTTGGCTTCTTCAGGCGGCTGATAGTTGATGGTCTCTACTTTCAGCAGCGCAAAGTAGCGCTCGGAATCCTTGGGTGGGCGGACCAGTCCCGCGACGGTGTCGCCGGTTCGGAGGCCAAACCGGCGAATCTGGCTCGGGGAAACATAAACGTCGTCCGGGCCCGCAAGATAGGAACTGCTCGCCGAGCGCAGGAAGCCAAACCCGTCCTGCAGGATTTCAACAACGCCTTCGCCCTTGATCTTCTCGCCGCGTTTTGCCTGAGACTTAAGAATGGCAAATATCTGATCCTGCTTGCGCAGACGGGTCACGTTATCCAACTTGAGAGATCGGGCGACCTCTGCAAGTTCTGTGGGGGTTTTGGCTTTAAGCTCTGACAGGCTCAGGGACATGACGATACAGACCTCGGTAAGGGGTAGGAATAAACACCCGTCTGGCCGCGGGATCCGGGTGATCTCACGGCATGCAGGGTTGGTTTTGATTGAATCTGGTGGTGGGGCGGGCAGTTTGCCCTGGTTTAACTCGTTTTGTGTTTCGGGATTCAGCCGACCTCTCCTTGGTGTTGGGGCCGGCTGCAGTATTCGGGGATTCGGGTATCAGCCTTTTCGATGCCAGGCGATGTCTCAGATGTTTTCGTCCAGAAAGGCCGTTAACTGGGCTTTGGACACGGCACCCACTTTGGTGGCTTCTACTTCGCCGTTCTTAAACAGCATGAGAGTAGGAATGCCGCGGATGCCGTACTTGGGCGGCGTCGCCGGGTTTTCATCAATATTCAGCTTGGCGACCCGGACCTTGTCCGCATATTCGCTCGCCACCTCGGCCAGCACGGGCGCAATCATCTTGCACGGGCCGCACCATTCGGCCCAGTAGTCGATAAGCACGGGCATTTCGGACTGCAGGACTTCCTGCTCAAATGAGTCATCGCTGACGTGGATAATATTGTCGGACATGCTTAATCAGTTCCTGTTTTCTTCTTTCGATTTGAAATTTTGATCGACTGTCG
>DLPX01000054.1:5383-35534 GCA_002477475.1 Proteobacteria bacterium UBA7447 | reverse complement strand
GGGGGTGTGATATACTGCTTTTCCCGTTTTCCGCCAGAGCCAGTAGTGTACCGCACCCTTGCGTGAACGGCACAACACCTCTAAACGATTCGTTAGTTTTACCAGATTTTCGCATCAGGAATCAAGAACCCGTTTTTCCGGGATTTCCGAGCGCGTCACGATACCGGCCAAAACCGGTCACCGCGGAGGCGCAGCGCCAAGAACACCAAGCACGCCTAAAGCTGATTCCTGACCGCCGGCATCACCAAACGATGCCACGAACCTACTCACAAGAACAAAATGGAAGATATCAGTTACCTTACCGAAACCCGATTTACCGATTTTTCACTAGAACCCCAGTTGCTGACCGGGCTCAGCGACGCTGGATTTGATTACTGCACCAAAATCCAGGCTCAGTCCCTGCCTTTGGTTCTCGCAGGCAAAGACGTTGCCGGCCAAGCCCAAACCGGCACCGGCAAGACGGCAGCTTTTTTGCTGGCCATCTTCAATCACCTGCTCACGCATCCCAAACCTGAATCAGGCGACGGGGTGAATCCGCGTGCCGTCGTTCTGGCACCGACCCGTGAGTTGGCCATTCAGATTCATCGCGATGCCGAGATGCTGGGCAAGGCAACGGGTCTCAAACTAGGGCTCGTTTACGGCGGCACCGGCTATCACGAACAGCGCGAAAGCCTCAGCGCTGGCGTCGACGTCCTGATCGGGACGCCGGGACGATTGATCGATTATTTCAAGCAACAGGTTTTTGACCTGAAAGGCGTACAGGTCGTAGTGCTGGACGAAGCCGATCGCATGTTTGACCTTGGTTTCATCAAGGACATCCGATACATCCTGAGACGGATGCCACCCCCGAAGGAGCGACTCAATCTGCTCTTTTCGGCCACGCTGTCTCATCGGGTTCATGAGTTGGGCTACGAACACATGAATGACCCCGAGGAGATCAAGATTGACGCGGAAACGGTCGTCGCAGACCGTCTGCTGGAGGAGGTGTATTACCCTGCCAACAGTGAAAAACTGCCTCTGCTCTTGGGTCTAGTGCGCCAGACGGAAGGCGAACGTGTACTGGTGTTTGCGAACATGCGGGTGACCTGCGACCGGCTTGGCCGATCCCTGAAGCAGCAAGGCTATTCCTCCGGCGTGCTGTCGGGCGATGTTCCCCAGAAAAAGCGCGAGCAACTCCTGAAGGGATTCACAGAAGGCACCCGCCGCGTGCTCGTTGCGACAGACGTGGCAGCGAGAGGTCTGCACATCCCGAGTGTCAGTCACGTGTTCAATTACGATCTGCCTCAGGATCCGGAAGATTACGTGCATCGGATCGGGCGGACTGCGCGAGCCGGCGCCAGCGGACACGCGATCAGTTTTGCCTGCGAGGACCACGCCTTCTCTCTGATGGATATCGAAGAGTACATTGGCCATGCGCTGAAACGTCAGGAAATCTCAGAAGGCATGCTGGAGGCTCCAGCGCCGAACACGCGCTCCGACGACAGAAAATCGAGCGAACGCGAGGAACGCAACGAGGCAAGAGGCAAAAAGGAAGAGCCGCGCCGCCAAGCGCGCTCCGCTGGCGGACAAAAACCGTCCGTATCGGTCAAATCTGATGAGAGCCACCGCACATCCGTTTCGGCCGAAAAAATTCCAGCCAAACCAACGCCGTCCAGTACCGACACTGGGCGCTCGCCGGAAGCCCCACCTGCGGTGCAAAGCGCCCCGCCGCCCCGCCAGCGCCTGCGGCCTAAAGTAGAGGTTCCCGCCGTAGGCTAAAGCCCGTCGCATCCTGATCGACCCGCGCAACACACGACCCTTGTCCTCGTCTTCTTTAAAAACCCATCAGGCGGTCACCCAGAAGACCTCCGGACTGCGCCGCTATCAGGACGTGATGGTGGGGTCACGCAGCATCGGGGCCACTCTTTACTTCGAATGGTGCTCCTGGCTTGCACCGATTCCGGGGGCTCTGGGCCTGATGTTGAGAAAGCTTTTCTGGCCGCGTCTGTTTGGACAATGCGGTTCCGGGGTGATGTTTGGTGTGAACATGATTCTCAGGCATCCCGGGCGGATTCGTCTCGGCAATAATGTCGTGTTAAGCGAAGGCGTGCTACTGGATGCCAGAAGCCCGACAAACGAAACAGCGATCCACATTAGCGACGATGTCATTCTCGCAAATAACACCATGGTTTCGTGCAAGGAAGGCTCGGTAACGATCGGTAGCCGGACGGGCGTCGGCGCCTACACTATCATCCAATCTGTTCAGAACTGTCCTGTAACGATCGGCGAAGATGCCGCACTGGGGCCAAGATGCTATCTCGTGGGTGGAGGCAACTATCAAACTGACCGGTCAGATATCCCTATCGCCCAACAAGGGATGCGTCCTAGCGATGGTTGCAGCATCGGTAACGGCGTATGGTTAGGCGCCAATGTTTCCGTGCTGGATGGCGCCTGTCTCGGCGAAGGCAGCATCGCCGCAGCAGGGGCTGTCGTCGTTAAACCGGTCGCGCCACGGGAGATCGTTGGTGGCGTGCCGGCGCGCACCATCAGCCGGCGCGGCTAATACTGAAACCCGCCTAAGCCGCGTTCCCGCATGCAGAAAAAGACCCTTTTTTTGCTACTGAAAATCTCGCTTTCCGTCGCACTGATCTTTTGGATGACGCACGACATAGCCTTGGGCTCGGTCTTCGCGGTCATCTCAGAGTCCAGCACCTCCTTACTGACACTCGCCTTTAGTCTCTTTTTTGTCGGCTATGTGATTACTGCCTTTCGCTGGCGCACCTTGATCCGGGTGCAAGGCGGCGATGCGCCCATCTTTTTCCTGGTGCGCTCATTTATGGTCGCTCTTTTTTTCAACAACTTTCTGCCATCTACCGTGGGCGGGGATGTGGTTCGGATGTACGACTCGTGGCGCCTGGGCAACAGCAAGTCGGATGCAGTCACCGTGGTGCTGGTGGACCGCTTTCTCGGGGTGATTGTGCTGCTGTGGTTTGCGTTGCTTGCATTGATCTTCGATGAGGCGGTCGCTGGCGCGGTGCCGTTTATTGGGGTCTGGGTGGCGGCAAGTCTTGCCGGAATAGGTGTCACCACCTGGCTGATTCTGAAAATCCCCGTATCGACCACGCAGATACTCTCTTCAGCCAAGAGCAGCGGGGTTGCCCGAATTGGCCGGATACTGGAGAAGGTGCATCGCTCTTTTCAGGCCTATCGCCATGCGCGATCAGCCGTACTGAGCGCCTTAATCCTGTCAGTGCTACTTCAGATCAATGTAGTTGGTTGCTTTATCTTGATCGCGCGATCCATCGGCATTGAGGTACCGGTCGAATCGATGTTCTTAATTATCCCGGTCGCTCTCTTCATCATGATGTTGCCGATCTCCATCAATGCCATCGGGGTTCGGGAGACAGTATTTGTATTTCTTTTTTCCCTTTATGGGATCGAGAACTTTCAGGCTCTGGCTTTTGCGTGGTTGGCTTATGGTTTAACGTTGTCGCAGGGCATTCTCGGGGGAATCGTGTTTGCGCTTCGAAAAGAGCGCCGAGTTGCGTAACAGCACCTTACCGGACTTCTCTGCAAGAAAATCGGGGCAGCTCGCACTTAAAGAGTCCGGCCAAGATCCCGTATAGCACTTGAAACTTGTTATTGATCTCACTAAGGTTGGTTTCCTGGAAAAGACGGCTTCTTCCGCGATCATCCGCAGGAAGTCTCGTCCCCGCATGTATCGACGTCATGAAACACCTTTTCATTTCAAAAATAATAGGCGTACTGCTTGCTCTTGGCGTTACTGCTACCGGAGCCAGCCCTGATGTCGAGTCAGGCGAATACCTGAACCAGCCCTATCTTGCTGGTATCAAGGTCGTGCCCGCGTGGAACGCTGGTCTTCTCGGCGCAGGTG
Organism: Proteobacteria bacterium UBA7447; assembly: GCA_002477475.1. GTDB lineage: Bacteria > Pseudomonadota > Gammaproteobacteria > Arenicellales > UBA868 > UBA868. Next base: position 31,660 of record DLPX01000054.1, on the reverse strand, counting down.
TGGTCGTCGCAGACCTTGACTCAGGGATTCGTGCAACCCATGTCGATCTGGTGGGAAAAATTGCACCGGGAGGTTATGACTTTGTTAACGACGACAACGATCCTTTTGATGATGAAGCGTCGGTCACCCAAGGACACGGTACGGCTTCCGCTGGGATTATCGTCGGAAACTGGAATGGTGTTGGAGTAGGTGGTATTGCACCGAGCGCCCGGGTATTGCCGGTCAAGATAACTGATGACAAAAACGAAACCACTGGGAACCTGATCAGTCAGGGGGTCGACTATGCTGCTGCTAACCCGAGTGTCAGGATCATTCTGCTCGAGACAGTGGGTACATCAACCTCCACGGAAGAGTTTGATTCATTCCAGTCCGCAGTGGCCAAAGGGAAGCTTATCATCGCGCCCGCCGGAAACAGGGGAGAGGCCAGTCCCTTTAGCCCCGCGAGTAGCTTCGACACGTTGGGTGGTGCAGGGTTGATCGTGGGCTCTCATGATGGCGCGGGCAACCGATCGTTTTTCAGTAACGGTGCACAAGGCCATGAGACCAACTTTATTACCGCCCCGGGAGAGAAAATTTTGGCGGCGGGCAACCTGAGCGATGACGCCTATTTCCGGGTTACGGGGACCTCGATGGCTGCGCCGCAGGTAGCCGCAGCCGCCGCGCTAATCTGGAGCCACTCTCCGGGGCTCACCGCCACGCAGGTCGCTCAGATTCTGAGAACCACCGCGACCGATATCGGCCCAGCCGGAATTGACAGCCAGACTGGAGTCGGAGCACTTAATATCGAAGCCGCTCTTGCACCAATCGGCATCATCACGGCTCCTGTCGAGGAGGAAGAATCAGACGATAGCGATGCTTCGACGGAAGACGGTGACGAGTCGACCTCTGATGACGGTGAATCATCTGGGGACTCGACCGACACAGATAGCAGCGGCTCGGGCAGTGGCGGTTCTGGTGGCGGAGCCGGCGTAGCGCTTGCTGCCCTGGTGGTCGGCGGTGTGGGTTATGCGCTAATCGGGAACAGTTCGGACCTCGATGAGACTCTGGTGCTGGACGAGTTCGGTCGTACCTACGAGCTCGATCTGGAGACCCGCATCAGTGTGCGCAACCCCGGACCGTCGGCCAAGTCTGTGGTTCAGGAACTGGATACCGAGGAAGTTGGCGAGACGCTTATCGAACGAAGCGATTTCAGAGTCAGTACAGTGTATTGGGCCGACCGTCCCCAAGCGCCTTCTTCTTTTGATGACCCCTTAACGAATGAACAAAGCCGTCCCGTCCGGATGCGTATCCAGACGACCCACGAGAGTAACCTGTACACTGCCTTTGGGCTCAATCAGTCACTGGCGCTTTTTGATCACGGCCTGAGTGCCCAGAGTACGGCTGGACAACTCGTTGGCGGCTTTCGGTCAGACGCATTTTCGAATCCCTTTTTCGGTTTCACTGCCAAGGGGTATCACGGCGCCATCGCCTACGCGCCAAAACGCGGTCTGCAATCAGGCGTGTCCTTCGCCTCGGTGGACGACGGGAATCGCTATGGCCTGCAAAGCGATACCTCCTCGGTTCACCTTGGCCTTGTGGGAAAGGCCTTTGGCGTAGGCGCAACACTCGGACTGATGGAAGAGGAAGGCAATCTGCTTGGCGGTGCCTCGGGTGGGGCCTTGAGTGCCTCACACGCCCAAACCTTCTTCACCGTGCTTAGGGGACATCTGGACTTTGCAAAACACTGGTCGCTGATCGGCAAATATACCCATGGACTGACCTTTGCCGATGACTACGAAAAAAGCCTGCTCAGCAATTTTTCGCAGATCGAGAGCAACAGTTGGGGAATGGGCCTCGCGGGACGGCATGTTTTCAGCCGGGGTGATCAACTGGGCTTCGGAGTGTCGCAGCCACTGAGAACGATTGATGGCGATGTGGAAGTCAGCACGCCCTATTGGGACCCCATGCGCGCAAGGGTCGGTTTCAATTCAACACGCACCAGCCTCGTTCCTAATGGTCTTGAAACCAGTCTCGAGTTCTTCTATCGCAAACCAATTGGTAAGCGCGCCCAGTTCATTACCTACATGGTCCTGCGCGACGAACCCTTGCACCGGGCAGAACGCGGGGCGCAGGCCAGCGTCATTGGCGTCGTGCGTTGGCGCTTCGGGTCTCGCTGACACGACTTCAGGATACCTGTTACCCTTGCGCGTGACCCGGATGCGGCACGCGGGCCGGCGCCATCGGTAGACAACATTGGTAAACCTCCATCCTGATTACTCCGCCAAGAAAGGCGCCTTGCTGGTTTTTTTCGCCTTTCTTGTCTATTACCTCGCAACCGCCATTGCTCTACCGTACGGCGCTGGGCCCGACTACGATGCCCACTTCGATGGCGCCCGCTTTATCTACACCGAGGGCCGACTTGCTATCCTGCCCGAGGACGCTCCAAAACTGCACATAACGGCCTACGGCTCCACCCGGGCATTGCGTCCGCCGTTGTCGTATCTCGTCGCTGCAGGAGCGGCGCGCTTACTCTCTTGGACCGAGATCGAACTGCGGATACTGTTTCGCGCAGGCTCGGCTCTGCTGTGCGCTCTGACTTTGGGCTTGATCTTCGCGGCGCTACACCGGTACCTCAACAACCGGTGGTTAGCGGTGGGCGGTGTGCTGCTCATCGGCCTACTGCCACAGTTTGTTTTTATCGCCTCCCATCTGAATGACGACAGTGCAGCTATCTTCTCGGTTACGTTCCTGACCTATTGCCTGATTCGTCTACTGCGCGGACCCGTTGATCCAACGCTCGCATTACTGACCGGAACCGCCATCGGCCTTGTCCTGTTGTCCAAGTTCACGGCATGGGTGTTCCTGCCCATTGCTGGGCTTGTGCTTTTACTGTTTGCACGACCCTCGGCAGGACAATGGCTTCTCTCCATCATGCTGGTGGGTGTCGGGATCATGCTGGGAGGGGGTTGGTGGATCGGCTTCAATATCTGGCACTACGGCTGGAACGATCCGCTGCTATTCAACATCGGGAAAACCATCAGCACACAGTATCTATCGGTAGATCCAGGCCATATACGCAGTTTCGCCAAGGAGGGGGTTTCCCTCGCTGATCTGATCCTACGAAATTACGACCACTTTCTCGACGAGACGCTTGTTGCTTCTATTGGTAACTTGGACTGGCTGCGTCTTCGGCTGGGGCTCCCACAATACCTGCTCTATACCACGGCGCTCATGGTTGGTTCCGTATATGTTCCGGTACGCTGGATAGGTGTTTTGCTCGCCACTGTCCGAGGCGCACGAGCGGGCGATTTGAAAAGGCTGTTATTTGAGAGCCTTCTTTTCCTGGCCATCGTCCTTCAATTCGCTGCCTATACACTTTACGAGTGGAGCAAAGAAATTCAAATCCAGGGGAAATACCTGCTACCGATCCTCATATGCCCCATCCTGCTCTTCTTGGCCTGCGTCGAAAAAATAAACGCTTCACGGGTATTCAGGCGATGGCGTCCCTTGTTAGTGTTCGGCTCAACCCTTGGAGCAGTCCGTATCCCCATACTTCCGGTAATCGCGATAGGTATCGTTTTCGCGGTTCATATCGACGGGCTACGGCGGTTTGTTATTCCTTATTACGATCCTCCGGCTAAAGTGTTGGGTTTAGGAGAGAGCTTTCGGCACCTAGACCTAACAACGGCAACGTCGATTCTGGACACAGAAAATATTGAACTAAGCATCGACGAGAGCGGCTGGCATATTCGGACAACGAGCAACGACGGGCAGATTTATTTCACCCCATCCGTTTGTAAATATTTTCAAACGAATAATCTTCTCAAGATCAACATGCACAGTGACGGTCCGGGAATTTTGCAGTTCTTCTGGTCCGATGGCGGTCGCTTCGTTGACCAGCTGGGCCTATCGTCGATGACGACCAGTTTTGAGTCAGGGGAAAACTCACTTGTGTTACCAGTGGGCATTGGTGACTGTAAACGGCTTCGCCTCGATCCCACTAACGTAAGCGGCCAGAGTATCCTGCTGCGTTCGTTCTCTATAGCGCCACTAACAATTACTCGCTGGCCATATTATTTTCGTATTTTCAGTTCCAGCACCGATTCACGTTAGTTCCCGAGAGCCCTCGCGAAGTGATCTAGTCTGTATAAATATCGGGCCAGTTGTCGTTGCCGCTGTGGAATGTCAACCGTTGCACCTGATCGGCAGGCGCTCCGACTTGCCAAAGGAAAATCTCATAATCGGCAACATCGTGCTCATGACCACCGGCGCTGGCTCCTAGCACGAGATACCGTCCCCCCCGATTTAGTTTGGGAAAATACTCATGGCTGTATGGTGCGGGAAGGTCGAGCCATGGCTCAACCATGTCCTTACCCGGGATCTGTCGATACAGTCGGTTCTCCATCAATCCACCACGATCGACCCAATAGACAAACCGCCCTCGCGGAGACCAGGTTATTTGACAGCCCCCTCCGATCGATATCGTCGTTCCGTTGGAGTAATTGATCACGGTCTTTCGTTGGGTCCCGCGCCAGGTTGATGCCAACCCTTCGGTTTCAGCGTTGAATGAAGGTGTCTGCAACTCCACCCCAGCCGGAATACCTCCTACACCGGAGCGAAGTAGCACGCGCTCTTTGCCACTAGATAACTCATACTCAACGAACGCCGATCCACGGCGCTGGAAATAGACATGTTGGCCATCTGTAGACCAACTGGGAGTACCTGCGTACTCGGCAAGCAAGCGTTCCTGACCACTATCGAGATTCAACAAATAGGTGTCCCAATTGACCGGGTCACGCAACGATACCCAAGGCTGCCTTGAGCGCATGAAAACAATGGACCTTCCGTCAGGAGAAATTCGCGGGAATGTTTCGGTATGGGGATGATCCGTCAGCCGGCTGATATGCCGACCCTGAAGATGCATCCTGAGGATGTCGTGATTGCCATACCGGTTTGAACTCCAGACAACCCAGCCATCTAGCCCGTCCGGCGGGGTTGCCGCGGCGTCCTGAGACACCGTGATTCCCCCGGCGGGGGGCGCTACGAGGGACCGCACAGAGCGAACCCGATCCAGCTGGTAAACCAGCAACCCTCCTGCCAACACCAGGGTCAGCGCTGCGGCCCCGATGTAGCTCCATCTCCCGTGCGATGGTGCGGACACGCTAGCGTTTTCACTGCGTCGGCGATCTCTCCTGCCGGGACTGATGAGAAAAAACACCACGAGACAGATTCCGCCGATAGCGTAGTCCAGTATTTGGCTAACTATATGTACTGTTAGCAGCACCAACAGGGCCAGAGCCAGGGGGTATCCCAACAGACCCAAGGCCGCTGCACCGCCTGCTTCATAAGCCCCGAAACCCATCAAGGTCGGTATCGGCAGACTGGCGCCCACTTCCGATGCCACCAGCGCCGCAACAACATCGGTCACGACCGCATCAATATCCTGTACCCCGGGACCCGAGACGACAGCATAAAAAAGAAGTGTGAGACCACTGTATTTGAGAAAGCGGATCACCACGGTAATAGCAAGCGCCCTTCCCAAGGTCCCGCCATGCCGTGACCGGTTTAGGGCGTCGGCGATATCCAACAAGAAAGCGACGGCTCGATGTAACCGCGGCCTGTTGGTGCCTATGCTTCGGCACCACCTCGCCATTAGCCGAAACCCTGGCCACAGAACGAGCGCAACCACCATACTTAACGTGGTCAATAGCACTGCGGCCGGGAACGAACCCTCGCGCAGGGCGGGTCCGGTCAGCGGCACCAGCGCCACTCCCAAAAGCAAAGGAACGAGTACCACGATATCGAGCAGCAAACTAAGCGCTACCGCAGCGAGGCCCGAGGCGGCGGGAGTAGCACAGGCCCTTTTCAGTAAGCCCACAAAGACTAACTCGCCGATCCTGGCGGGCAGCAGATCCACCACCATGTTGCGCACTGCTGTTACCACGAGCAAAGGACCAAAGTCTGTTTTCGGGGCATCGGGTCGCGTATCGAGCAGCAAGCGGTAGCGTACGGTGCGGGCGAGAGTGTTCGCGAGCACGATCAGCGTGTACCCCAGCAGTACGCCTGGCGAGATGGCCTTCAGCAACTCAAGAACCATCGCCAGATTCACCTCGGTGCCGGTGCGCTCCACCAGGTACATCAGGCCAGCCATCAGGAACAATGAAGAAGCAAGCCCTGTCATCAGACGCGGAAGACTTTGTCTGATAACCATTGCGGACTGTTGCCTCATCATCTGATTATCCCATGCACCAGGGTGCGCCAAAGACCGTACAATCTGTCTGTCCCGAGCACGGTGTTGCGTCTGAGTCTGTGGCCTCGGGAGACGCATAAGCCCAATCAACTGACGATCTCACCACAACATGTGCGGAATTGCGGGAATCCTGAGTCCAGACCCTGATCAGCGTGCGCTCATTGAGTCCATGGCCCATTCACTCGTGCACCGGGGGCCGGATGACATGGGGTTTTTCCGACATGGTCCCATGGCGATGGCACAGACCCGCCTCAGCATCATCGATCTTGCGACAGGTCACCAGCCGATCCTGAATGAAGACGATTCCCTCGTGCTGGTGTGCAACGGAGAGATCTACAACAGCCCGTCTCTCCGTAAAGAGCTTTCGGAAAAAGGTCACCGCTTCCGCACGGCCACGGATGTGGAAGTCATCCTTCATCTTTACGAGGAGCATGGCGATGACTGCGTCAAGCATCTGCAAGGCATGTTTGCCTTTGCGCTCTGGGATCGGGCGCGCGAGCGACTGCTGCTCGCTCGTGACCATATGGGCCAAAAGCCTCTGTTCTTCAGTAACGTATCAGGCGCCTTTACTTTCGCTTCCGAGGTCAAGGGTCTGCTTGCCTCTAAACTCATTGAGCCGCAGATGGAACTCGAAGGACTGTGGCACTACATGTCGCTGCGCTTCATGCCTGATGGGTTCACATTCTTCAAGGATATTCACAAACTGCCTGCGGGCAGCCGTCTGGTATTTGAAAACCAGACGGTCAAAGTAGATCGCTACTGGGATATCGACTTCCTAAAAAAGCACCCCGGCTCAGAAAGGGAGATCGAAGAAGGGCTGCATCAGACCCTGAGGGAGACCGTGGAGTCACATATGCTGAGCGACGTGCCGGTCGGCGCCTTCCTGTCAGGCGGTATCGATTCCGGAACGGTCTCGGCAATGATGGCAACGCTTCAGGATCAGCCGGTTCCGGTCTTTTCCATCGGCGTTAAAGAACAGTCTTTCAATGAACTGCCCTACGCACGGATGGTTGCTGAGCGCTACGGGATGGAGGCGCATGAGGAAATAGTCGAGTCAGACATGATCCACAAGATCCCGGCCATGATTCATCATATGGATGAACCGTCTGATCCTTTTGGTGTCGGCGTTTATCTCGTTGCCCAGCTTGCGCGGCGTACCGTCAAAGTCGCTCTTTCCGGCGACGGCGGTGACGAAAGTTTCGCTGGTTACGACCGTTTCGCCGGGCAGCGGCTGGCCGACTATTACGCGGTGATGCCGCGCTGGCTGCGTCAAAATGTCATGTCGCGCCTGATTCGACTGATCCCCGACACCTTCCAGTACAAGACCATCGCACAAAAAGCGCGCTGGCTAAATGAGATGTCCCTGCGCGACCGGGGAGACCGTTATGCGCACAGTATGAGCTTTCTGCGTTTCACGGATGATGCAAAACGTTCGCTCTTTACCGAAAAGGCCCAGGCCACATTCGATGCACAGGACTCGCGGGAAAAAATCCTCGCCCACTTTGACGCACACAATGTCAACGAACTAGTTGACCGGATGCTCTATACCGATCTCATGACTCGGATGCCCGACCATCTGCTCGTGATCGCCGATCGCATGTGCATGGCCCATTCACTGGAAAACCGTTCTCCCCTGGTGGATCACAGACTGGTTGAGTATGCTGCGGGCATTCCGGGCAACATGAAGCTCAAGGGTATGAAACTGAAACATATCCTGCGGTCGGTCTCCTCAAGATATCTGCCCAAAGAACTGGTTTATCGGGAGAAACAGGGCTTCGGTTTTCCCATTGCGCTCTGGCTTCGCAATGACCTCAGCCATTTTTTAAGGAATCTTTTTGCCGAGTCGCGCTTTATCCAAGCGGGAATATTTGACGCCGCCGCGATTCAAACGCTGCTCGATGAGCACCTCAGCGGCAAAGCCGATCACAACTTTAGGTTGTGGATCTTGCTCAACCTGGAGCTGTGGCACCGGATGTATTTTGAGAACCTGTCTGTGGACGGCATGCGGGAGCTGACGGATCGGATGCAGCATCATTAAGCATTGGTGTCTGCTGCCATGTAGGTGGAAGCGAAAATGATCAGGACGATCACCCCCGACTCACTCGATCAGCAAATCTACTCGGAGACTCTCCGAGCGAAAGCTCATTCATAAATTCTGTAGACCAGCACGCGGTCGCCTGATTCCCTCGAAAAAACCTTTACCGGCGACTTCCCCAGCGCCTCGGAGAATAAATCCTCTCTCGCTTTGTCGTCGCGAGTCAGGCGTAACGCTAAATACGAGCCTTTCGTCCACCATTTCCATTCTGTCAGACCCAGCTGGAGCCGTGCATATCGGTGTTCTATATATTCAAGATCCCCGTGCCTCCCAGCGTAGTATGCTAAGCGTCGATCGTTCGTTACGAGGGATTGCGGCATAGTCGCCCGATCTTTCAGCCATAACCCAGCATCTTTAATTGCACTTGCCCGAGTCGCGTTATCTAGGCCGCTGATACTCTCACCCCCGGCCCACAACAATAAGACCACCGTCAGTACGCGTGCGGGTGTTTTGAGCTCGTGCCATCGAATCGCCTGGGCTACGCGCTCAAGCGCGAAGGGGATCAGGATCAGGATGGTAACGGCAAGCGCCAACGGGTAACGCGTGGCTAGAAATAGCTTGATGACCGCAAAGACGAGCAATATCGCGAGGTGCATCCCAACCAGTGTCAGCCAGATCCGGTTCAGGGGTTTGCGTGGGAAACGCACGCCGACCGCAAGCCCCCCGAAGGCCAGTAACACCCACGGGATGGTGAGCTGCGAGAAAGTAGCCGACAACAAAATCATGATCACGGCAAAAACAAACAGGGTCCAGGCATATTCGGCGGCATAGGTCCCTAAAAACTCCGTTCGCAGCACCGCAATTTTGTGAGACACACTGCTTGTTATCTCATGCCATGCCGTACCGATCACGTCCAGCGGCGAACTGGCCGCAACATTTGCGACAGCACCACCGCCCGGTGCAATCAGCCACCAGCCCAATACCAATGCCAGCACCGCCGCCGCCATCACGGTCAGCACCAGGCGTGTCCAGGGAGAACCGCCATTTTCACCCCGGGCAGTCATGATCAGAAGCGGTGCCGACAGCAGAAATACTGCGCCTTCGATCCGAAAAATACTGGCGACCAAAAGCGCTGACACCACGAAGACCGAATAACGCCACCTCCAAACCTGGACGGACTTTGCCAAAAAAAATAGTGCCAGAAGATAAAACGCAAGATATCCCGCGTCGCGAATGATAAAGGCTCGATACTCATTAAAAGCAGGATGCAGCACGGCAACCAGTGCCGCTAACGCCGTCAATCGCTGGGAGGTCCCGCCAAAGGCCCGCACCACGCCTACGAACAGCAACGAGGACAAGGTGAAGAAAAAGGTGTTGAGCAACTGGCCGGCCGTCTCATAACTGGTACCGAGCGCTGTGCCTGTCGCCCACATCAAAAAGGAGAAGAAGGGCCATTGGTGCACCGCAAATGCGCCTGCCCAGTTCCAGGCGGCGAATTGCTCTGCCGCGCGGATATATTCCACCCCATCGTTATTAATGACGTCGTCAATATGAATACACCAGGCCGAGGCGATCACGCTCGCCACTGCGCACAAGATCAGCGTGACATAAACAAAGGTCGGGTTGGCCGGTCTGTCGGACAGCAGATTCATAAACACAAACAAATGATCACGGCAGCAGCGTTTCCGCCGAGAAAAGATCGGCGGTCTGCTCACGCTCGCGGACCACGTAAAGTTGATCACCATCCACCATTACCTCAGCCGGGCGCGGTCGGGTGTTGTAGTTGGATGCCATGACGAAACCGTAAGCTCCCACCGAACGGACCACAACCAGATCGCCCGGCGCGACCGCTAACTGGCGGTCGCGGGCAATGAAATCACCCGTCTCACAGACCGGTCCCACAACATCGCATGTCAGCATCTTGCGGTCCGGGCCACGATCTGCCCGGACTACCTCATGCCAGGCCTGATACAAAGCCGGACGCAGCAGATCATTCATTGCGGCATCGACGATCACAAAATCTTTTTCGGGCCCGGACTTGATGTACTCCACAGAACTCAGCAGCACGCCCGCATTTCCTGCAATCGCGCGGCCCGGCTCCAGTGTCACGGCGAGATCGCAGTTTCGACGCTTGAGGATAGCGAGAATCGCCTGCACATAGTCTTTCGGATCAGGTGGCGTCTCGTCGGAATACCGGATACCCACTCCGCCGCCCAGATCCAGATGTGACAACCTGATGTCGTCCTGGGCAAGGGTATCCACCACATCGAGGACTCTTTCCACGGCATCGCAAAAAGGGGCAATCTCGGTCAGCTGCGAGCCGATGTGGCAGCCGATCCCGACGACCTCAATCCCCGCCATCGCACTGGCTTTTCGGTAAAGTTCTGGCGCGTCCGCTGCCGGCACCCCGAACTTGTTCTCTCGAAGACCGGTGGCGATATACGGGTGAGTGTTTGGATCCACATCGGGGTTGATCCGAATACCGATTGGCGCTTTGTGGCCAAGGGAGAGGGCAACCGCATTCACCCGTTCAAGTTCTTCCCCGGACTCAATGCTCAGAATCCGGACGCCGGCCGTCAGGGCCTTTGCGATTTCATCGCTAGACTTGCCGACCCCTGAGAAAACCACATTGCTGGCACGACCGCCGGCGGCAAGGACCCGAGCCAACTCTCCTCCGGAGACAATATCGAAACCCGCGCCAAGACGCTCGAGCACCTGAAGGACGGCGAGATTGCCGTTTGCCTTGACAGCGAAACAGATATGATGCGGCCAGTCACCAAAGGCCTCGTCGAACACCCGATAATGGCGTTCCAGGGTGGCGTGCGAGTAGACATAACACGGCGTCCCGACACGCTCGGCGATGGCCGAAAGCGGGACCTCCTCTGCGTACAGCCGATCCTGTCGATATCCGAAGTGATCCACGTTCGGATTAACTGTCGCTGTCTTCGGACTCTTCTGAGGCGGGCGTTTCAGGAAGATACAGCGGGCCTTTCTGGCCGCAGCCTGCGCTCAGCACGCTAGCGCCCAGCGCAAGCGCCACCAGGGCGAGTGCGGCCGCCTGTCGAACTCGGCTCAGCTTAAGAAATACCATCTCAGTCACCGTTCTGCCAAAACCTGCCTGGCCTGCGCGGCGGCCAGGCGCACCTGGTCAGGAGCCGTTCCGCCGATGTGATTCCGTGAGTGCAGCGACCCTTCCAGCGTCAGGATCTCAAACACGTCTTCGTTGATTCGATCACTCACACCCCGCAGTTCTTCAAGCGACAAGGCATCAAGTTCGCGGCCTGATGACTCGGCAAGGTGTACCGCTGTTCCCACGAGTTCGTGCGCATCACGAAAAGCCAATCCTCCGCGCACCAGATAGTCCGCAAGATCTGTTGCTGTCGCATGCCCGCGGCTCGCAGCATTTCGCATCCGTTCTCGGTCAAAGATCATATTCGGCACCATGGCAGCCAGTACCCCCAAACAGGCATGGGCGTTGTCAAAACTGTCAAAAAGCGGCTGCTTGTCTTCCTGATTGTCCCGATTGTAAGCGAGCGGCTGCCCCTTCATCAGCACCAACAATGCGGTCAGGTTTCCCACGGCCCGGCCGCTCCTGCCGCGCACCAGTTCTGCCACATCAGGGTTTTTCTTCTGCGGCATGATGCTGGATCCGGTGCAGAAGGGATCTCCCAGATCCACGAACCCAAAATGCTGAGACGCCCACAACACCAGTTCTTCGGCCATCCGGGAAAGGTGCACCATCATCAGCGCAACCGCTCCGCAGAATTCGAGGATGAAATCCCTGTCCGACACAGCGTCCAGGGAGTTGCTGCAAACACCCTCAAAGCCCAGGGTAGCGGCGGTCATGTTCCGGTCGACGGGAAACCCGGTGCCGGCTAGCGCGGCAACACCCAGCGGGGACAGATTGACCCGTTTGCGGCAATCGCCAAAACGCTGCCAGTCTCTTTCCAGCATGGCGTTCCAGGCGAGCAGGTGATGACCGCAGGTCACAGGTTGGGCACTCTGCATATGGGTCATCCCCGGCATGACCGAGTCAGCTTCCGCCTCGGCAAGGTCAACGAGCGCATACTGCAGCGCGGTGAGATCGGCCTGCAGCTGATCAATTGCGTCGCGGGTAAAGAGCCGCATATCCGTGGCGACCTGGTCATTGCGCGAACGAGCAGTGTGCAGTTTCTTGCCGGGCTCGCCGGCGATTTCAGTGAGCCGCGCCTCGATATTCATATGCACATCTTCGAGCGCTGCGCTCCACACAAAGCGATCGTCCGCGATCTCCTGTGAGATGGTCTCGAGGCCATCGATGATTGTGTTGCAATCCGCTTCGCTGATGATTCCACAGGACTTCAACATCAGGGCATGCGCCCGCGAACCAGCGATGTCGTATTCCGCGAGCCGGCGGTCAAAATGTTCTGAGGCGGTAAAGGCCTCCACGGTCGTGTCGGTCCTGCCGCTAAAGCGCCCGCCCCAAAGTTTGTCGGTTGCCATAGTGGTCTCCGGAGCCGCTACCTGAACACAGGCGGGCTGGTGTACCGGCGAAGTGCGGCCGGATACAGGTGGATCGCGCTATTGCAGCGCCGACATGTAGACCGAAAGCGCATGGATCTGCTGCGCCGACAGCCGGTGGGCGATCGGGCCCATGATCTTGCCGGCGCGCTCACCAGACTTGAACGCCAGCAGTTGGCCCTCCAGATACTCGGGCCACTGGCCTGCGACCCTCGGGTAGTTCGAGGGTATACCATGCCCCGCCGGACCATGGCACGCCATGCATGCCGGCACTGCAAGCTCGGCCGAACCGCCCCGATAGAGGGATTCGCCCTCGCTGGCGAGCGCAAGCTGATCTTCGCTGATACTTCGCGGCGCGATTGTCTGAGACGCATACCACGCGTCAAGATCGGCCATGTCCTCGGCACTCAGCGGCTGCGCCAGCCCCATCATGATGGCGTTGGCCCGCTTGCCTGATTTGAAGGCAGCCAGTTGTCCGGCGATATATCCCGGAACCTGTCCTGCCAGCGACGGGAAGCCTGAATTGGCACTGTTACCATCCGCCCCATGACAGGCCACACAAGCCTGCGCCTTCGCCTCGCCCGCGGCGGGATCACCGGCAATCCCTTGAGCTGAGACACCAGTCATTAAAATGGTCGTGATGATGGATACCCACCGATTCATTAAACTGCTCCTGTTGTTAACGCGCCCGCTGACCGGGGCCACCTGCGCCTGCCAGGCCTGTACGCCTGTGCGGAATTCAGTCGCAGGCCTGCATCGGGACCCGTGCTGCCTGTGACCAGACGAAAAAGCAATTATACCCTGTGACTTCAACCACCTGCGAACCTCAACTGCTGCGACAGGCCGAGTATTACTGTGCTGCACACCATCCGCGTGACTGGATGGACGATACTGGCGCAGAGGTGGCATTCGCGGGGAGATCCAACGTTGGCAAATCCAGCGCGATCAATGCCATTACGTCGCGCAAAGCCTTGGCACGCACCAGCAAAACCCCGGGCCGGACCCAGCAGATCATCTTTTTTCGCCTGGATGATCATTTCCGCCTGGTGGACTTGCCCGGCTACGGCTACGCCAAAGTCCCGGCAGCCCTGCAACAACACTGGGAAAAAACCGTTCAGCGTTACCTGGAAGAGCGGAAGACCCTGCGGGCACTGATTCTGCCCGTTGACTGCCGCCGCGAACCTACCGCGCCGGACCGCAAGTTGATCGAATGGTGTGCGACTGCTGACCTGCCAATCCATATCCTGCTGACCAAGTGCGACAAGCTGGGCCGCGGCAAGAGACTGCAGGCGTTGCGCGATGCCAATAAGTTTTTACAAGGCATGCCGCTCGTCACCACTCAGCTTTTCTCGGCCACCCAAAGCATCGGCGTCGATGAAGCGCGCGAGCGCATCGCTGAACTGCTTTCTCAGAAGGCGTAAATCCCGCCCGTCAGCTGTGTGCCTGCGCCCAGTTGATACCGCTACCGACGTCCACTTTCAGCGGCACAGCGAGCTGCGCCACCGAGGACATCATCTGGGCCAACGCCTCCGATACGCGATCCGTCTCTGACTCGGGCACTTCCAGAACCAACTCATCGTGCACCTGCATGATGATGCGGGCACCGCACTGATCGTCAGTCAGCCACTTGTCCACAGCCAGCATCGCAATTTTGATGAGATCCGCTGCCGTTCCCTGCATCGGCGCATTGATTGCAGCACGCTCTGCCGCCTGCCTGCGCGCGTGGTTACTGGAACTGATATCGGCCAGAAAAAGACGGCGGCCAAACACCGTTTCCACGAAACGCTGTTCCCGCACCTGGGCCCTGATCTCGTCCATAAACGTACGGACACCGGGATATCGCTCGAAATAAAGATCGATATATTCCTGCGCCTGACCGCGCTCAATGCCCAACTGACGCGCGAGGCCAAAGGCAGACATGCCGTAAATCAGTCCGAAATTGATAGCCTTGGCGCTGCGCCGCTGGTCACCTGAAACCTCCTCGACCGGCGTGCCAAAAACTTCCGCAGCTGTCGCGCGGTGTACATCCTCTCCTTTTTCAAAAGCGCCCAGTAGGCCTTCATCAGCGGACAGGTGGGCCATTATCCGCAGTTCGATCTGGGAATAATCCGCCGCAACGAGCTGGCTCCCTGGCGCGGGAACAAAGGCTTCGCGGATGCGCCTGCCCTCTGCCGTGCGGATGGGGATGTTCTGCAGGTTCGGGTCACTGGAGGAGAGGCGTCCGGTGGCCACCGCTGCCTGGTGATAGGAGGTATGCACCCGTCCCGTATCGGGATTCACCAGAGCAGGCAGTTTCTCGGTATAAGTGGATCGGAGTTTGCTCAAACCCCGGTGCTCCAGAATCAGGCGCGGCAACTCGTGCTCTTCGGCCAACTCTGCCAGGACGCTTTCCGCGGTCGACGGCTGCCCCTTGGGTGTCTTGGCCAGCACCGGCAATTCCATTTTCTCAAACAGGATTTCCTGTATCTGTTTGGGCGAGGCGACATTGAAAACCGAGCCAGCCTCTTCGTACGCCATCGCTTCCAGCTCGGCAATGCGTTCGGCGAGTTCGGCACTCTGCGTAGCCAGCATGTCGCAGTCCACCCGCACACCGGTACGCTCGATCTTCGACAGCACCGGCACCAGAGGCATCTCAATCTGCTCGAACAGGTCGTACTGACCTCGCTCTGTCTGCAGCCGGTCAAACAGCACCTGATGCAGGCGCAGCGTGACCTCGGCATCCTCAGCGGCATAGGGACCAGCGTCCTCAAGGGGCAGTTCGTTGAACGACAGCTGGTTCTTGCCTTTGCCCGCCACCTCTTCAAAAGAAATGGTCTTGTGGCCGAGATACTTGAGCGCAAGCGTATCCATGTCATGGCGCGACCCGGTGCTATCGAGAACATAGGATTCCAGCATCGTGTCAAAACGCATGCCGGCAAGCGTAATGCCGTGGTTGCTGAGCACAGTACAGTCGTACTTAAGGTTCTGACCGACCTTTTCCTGATCCGGATCCTCCAGCAAAGGCCGCAATGCCTCCAGCACTTCTTCACGATTCAGCTGCGAGGGCGCATCAAGGTAATCATGCGCGAGCGGAACATAAGCCCCCTCACCGGGTTTGACCGCAAAGGAGACACCCACAATCCTTGCCCGCATGGCGTCGATGGAAGTGGTCTCGGTATCAAAAGCAAAAAGCGGCGCGTTGGAGAGGCGCTTAAGCCACCGGGAAAAGGATTTCTTATCCAGCACCGTTTCATACTCGGCGCTCGCCGTGGCGCTGTCTTCCTGCGCTTCGTTGAGCCCACCCAGGTCAGCAAGCCAGGTCTTGAACTCAAGCTCGGCGTAGAGCTGGCGCAACGTCTCTTCATCCGGAGCGCCGATCTTTAGATCTTCCGGCCCCTTGTCGAGCGCCACGTCACACTTCACCGTCGCCAACTCGTAAGACAGGGGTATCTGTTCGAGGGAAGCACGCAGGTTCTCCCCTACCTTCCCGGACACCGAATCGGCCTGGGCCAACAATTCATCAAGCGAGCCGTATTCTTGCAACCAGCGTACTGCGGTCTTTGGGCCTACCTTGGGCACGCCGGGGATGTTGTCAGAGGTATCACCGACCAACGCCAGAAAATCCACGATTCGGTCCGGAGGGACGCCGAACTTGGTTTTTACTCCCTCGACGTCATAGACCACGTCCTTCATGCTGTCACACATGCAGACCTTCGCATCCACCAGTTGCGCCAGATCCTTGTCGCCGCTGACGATCACCGTTTCCATCCCGCAGGCGCTGGCCCGGCGGGCGAGCGTGCCGATCACGTCGTCGGCTTCGACATCCGGCACGGATAACAAAGGCAGCCCCATTGCGCCGATGACTGCGTTGACCTTGTCAATCTGCGAGCGCAGTTCATCCGGCATCGACGGGCGGTTCGCCTTGTAAGCGCTGTAAAGTCTGTCCCGAAAAGTTTTTCCAGGCGCATCAAACACCACGGCAAAATACGGCGTCTCGTATTCGCGCATGAGCCGGCGCAGCATGTTGACGATGCCGTAGACCGCGCCGGTGGATTCGCCGCGCGAGTTGGCGAGATTGGGCATGGCATGAAAAGCCCGATACAGATAAGACGATCCGTCAACGAGTACCAATTGTTTCGACATGGCGTTTGGGTTGGATTCCTGAAAGCGCTGTTGTGATGGGGTTGAGTACCTCAAGACCAGTATACGTTTACTCAAGCGGCTGCGTGCGTCTTGCGTCCGACTCGCGCAGGCGCGATGATTGTTTTGTGTACCGCTGACTTATTGAACTACAACTCCCCCATGAAACCTGCAGACTTTTCGGATAAACGGGCCCCGGCCAACACCAGGTCCGCCAACGCATGGCGCCAGATCGCGACCGTGCTGATACTGGGGTGGCTTTCCGGCTGTGCACAGACGCCAACGGAACCCGTCGCAGATAGCCACATCCGGTTTTACAGCATCAACAGCACGAACCAGCTCACCGAGCTGTCATTGGTGCCCAATCGGGACGAACCCGGCTGTCATGCCATGCCGCTTGACCTTGAGGTGCACCGGGTGGCACAGGTGGGATTTGCTGCCTGTCAGATCTATTCCGAAGAGGACTGTCCCGAGGAAGCAGCGCTGATGATGCGATGGTCAGGCAAGCGATCCCGAAGTGACCCCAACAAAAATGAGCCCACCGTTCGTATCACACCCGGGTCACTCTGGCTGTTTGACGGAAAACGCGAGGCCGAAGTTGGATCCTGGCGCTGCGCCATCGGGGACTGAAACCGAAATCACGATCAGCCTGTCTGGCGACGGGCCAGTACCATTCCTTTTAGAAGATTAAGCGCCTCGCCCACCTCAAAGTCGCGATCCTGCAGGCGCTCTGCCTGCACTGCCGCACCGGCTTCATTCTCCGAATCGGTGGATTCATTTTGCAGATGCCCGGCGAGATCCGCCTCGCGGGTACCGGAACGGTTTGGCTGATCGGACAACTGCAACCGCCGGCTCACGATATCCGGCTCGATCCCAGTCGCCTGGATTGAGCGGCCGTTGGGTGTGTAATAGCGGGCCGTGGTAAGTTTCAGCGCCGCCCCGTTATTCATCGGCAATATGGTCTGCACGG
Source organism: Proteobacteria bacterium UBA7447 (assembly GCA_002477475.1). GTDB lineage: Bacteria > Pseudomonadota > Gammaproteobacteria > Arenicellales > UBA868 > UBA868. The sequence goes on along the minus strand of DLPX01000054.1, from coordinate 13,807 downwards.
ACCCCTTGCCAAACGTCTTGGTTCCCAGGATCAGCGCACGGCCATGGTCCTGCAGTGCTCCGGCGACGATCTCGGAAGCCGACGCTGAGCCCCGGTTGACCAAGACAACCATCGGCGCACCTTCCAACACATCGCGCGCTGTGGCGCTAAAGGTGTAATCGGCGTCGGCGGTACGCCCGCGAGTCGACACAATGACGCCCTCGCGCAGAAAAAGATCAGTGACTTCCACAGCGCCATTCAACACCCCACCCGGATTGTTACGAAGATCCAGCACCAGCCCGGACAGTGGCTCGCCGGCGGCTTCCTCAAGCTTTTCGATTTGACGACGAAGTGACGCGCTCGTCCCTGACTGAAACTGACTCACCCGAACGTAACCATAACGGTCTTCGAGCAACTCGCCGCGGGCGCTGTGCAATTGGATGATCGCCCGCTTCAGAGTCACGTCAAAGGGCTGATCAACGCCTTCGCGCACGATAGTCAATGTGATCTCGCTGCCCGGTTCCCCGCGCATCTGCTCCACCGCGCTGTCCAGGGAATTGCCCTTCACCGTCTTGCCATCCAGCCGAATGATGAGGTCTCCGCTCTGAATGCCGGCCCGGTCGGCAGGCGTACCGTCGATCGGCGCCACCACACGAATCACACCCTCCTCCAGGGTAACCTCGATCCCAAGGCCTCCAAATTCTCCGCGTGTGTCGACGTTGATATCGTGGAACGAGCTCGGGTCAAGATAACCCGAGTGCGGATCCAGGCCACCGAGCATTCCGCGAACGGCGTCGCGCAGCAGGGTCGCGTCATCGATAGGCTCAACATAATCTCTTTTGATCATGCTGAATATCTCAGCAAAGAGCCGCAAATCCTCGATCGGCAGAGCGTCTGCTTGCGATCCATCGTAGGCACGCGACACCTGGGTCATCCCCAGAAAAGAAAGAACAATCAAAATGGTGGTGAAGCCTGGGAGTCTGGTCGATTTCATTTACGAAAAATACGGGCTGAAGTTCAAAGGCAAAGCGCTCTCTTGAACAGTATACCGTCGAGGCGCGAGCCCCCCGTGACCGTTAAAGCTCCCGTGTTGGAAAAAAGTCCGCGCGTAACCCCTGCACAGAAAGGGATTTTTCGAACATTAGTGTATAATGCTTCGTTAATATTCCATCGATATAAGGTCAAATGACATGGCATATTCCGAGAACCAGATCGACTACTCCGGAAACTCCACCACCAGCATGGAGCAGCTTTTCCTCGCCAATGAAAAGGACCTTTATATCGCCTCGCGCTCACTTAAGGCGATGGGACATCCCCTGCGCCTTAAGATACTATGCATTCTCGCGGAGGGAACCGAAACCAGCGTACAGGACCTCGTGGACCTCGTTGGCACGTCGCAAAGCAATATCTCCCAGCACCTTTCCATCCTGCGCGACAAGGGCATTCTGGCTTCACGAAAAGATGCCAACAAGGTCTATTACCGGATCGGCGACGACAAGATCCTGGCTTTGATGGAGACCATGCGCGAGGCTTTTTGCAGCGCCCACTGATCGGTTGAATCAGCCCGACAGGACAGCAAATGACCGGCTTCCCGTCATTTGCCTGAGGTAGACTACCGCTCCCTTTCCTCTTCCGACCCGTTCTCATGGATCTAGAGTTTGTCACCAGCAACTGGCACCTTTTTGCGGCACTGATCGTCATTTCCCTGCTTATCGGTTTTGATTCAGTCCGTCGCGGTGGCAGCGGCGCCAATCAGGTAAGCGCGGTTCAGTTGCCGCAGTTCGTCAACAAGGAAAATGCGGTCGTGGTCGATGTCTGCGAACCGGATGAGTTCAACAAGGGTCATATCCCCAAAGCCATCAACATCCCGGTGTCGAAGATCAAGGAACAACTGGGGCAACTCGAGAAGTTCCGCACCAAGAATCGACCCATCGTGTTGTCGTGCCGCAGCGGCCAACGGGCGAGCCGGGCCGCCGCGGTGCTTCGTAAAAATGAATTCAAGTCCGTCTACACCCTGAGCGGGGGATTGGCGGCCTGGGAAAAAGAAAATCTGCCGCTGGAGCGGTGACCTTGACGGAAAATCCTATGAACCAAGCTGCAGACACATCCGCAAAATCCAGGTTTCACCTGCATCAGGTGTTCATCAAGGACGCCTCTTTTGAATCCCCCCGCAGTCCCGAGGTGTTCACCTGGAAGGACTACCGTCCCGAAACCGAAATCGACCTCAAAGCCCAGCAGAACGTGATCGATGCAGAACAGCATATCTACGAAGTTACCCTGAAGGCCACCGTCACGGCGCGGCATGAAGATCAAGTGGTGTTTCTGGCAGAAGTACAGCAAGCCGGGATCTTCACGGTAGAAGGCAGCAGTCCGGAGATGCTCGAAATGATGCTGGAGGCCGCCTGCCCCAACGTGCTCTTTCCATTTTTACGTGAGACTGTCGCCGGCCTCATCTCCAAAGGGGGCTTTCCCCAGTTCCTGCTCGGCCCGGTCAATTTCGATGCGATGTACCTGCAGAAAAAAGAGCAGGACGCCGGTCAGGCTGGCAACGGCGAGACCGGGTCAATCATCACGGCGTAGCCCTGCCAGCTGAGCGTCAGGGATTCGCCAGGCCACACCATGACTGCGTTGCCCGGTCCCACCGCTGTCATCGGAGCCGGATCCTGGGGTACCGCCCTGGCTCTGCTCCTGGCGCGCTGCCAGCAGGACACCCTGCTGTGGAGCGGTGAGCCCGGTCATGCCCAAGCGATGGCAAGAAGCCAAAGCAACGAGGCCTACCTGCCGGGCATCCCGCTTGAACCACGGATCACGCCTTCGGATAATTTTGAAGAGGCTGCCAACGCAAGCCGCCTGGTTCTCGCGGTGCCCAGTCATGCTTTTCGAGCAGTTCTGACCCAACTCAAGGAGCATCTACCGAGGGACAAACACTGCTATATCTGCTGGGGGACCAAAGGTTTCGAGCCGGATTCCTCGCTGCTGCTGAGCGATGTCTTTGAGGAAGTCATGGACGAGAACGCAGTCCCCGCAGTCGTGTCCGGTCCGAGCTTTGCCGGAGAAGTTGCGCAGGGACTTCCGAGCGCCCTCACCGTGGCCGCGGCAAACGATGCCGATGCTTCTGCCGTAGCGGCGTGGTTTCGCGATGCTCGAACCCGCGTTTACACGAGCACGGATTTACGAGGTGTTCAACTGGGCGGGGCCATCAAGAATGTAACGGCCATTGCCGTCGGAATCAGTGACGGGCTGGGCTTTGGCGCTAATGCGCGGGCGGCACTCATTACCCGCGGACTCACTGAACTGGCCCGACTGGGCGAAGCGCTCGGCGGACGTCCCGAAACCTTCATGGGTCTCACCGGCCTCGGTGACCTGATCCTCACCTGCACGGATGATCAGTCCCGAAACCGGCGCGTGGGACTCGCTATTGGCCGGGGAGAAGATGTCACAACGGCGCTTGAAACCATCGGCCAGGAGGCGGAAGGCCTCAATACGGCACGGGAACTTTTTCGCAAGAGTCAGGCGCTTGATGTCGAGATGCCAATCAGCGAACAGGTCTTCCGAATTGTTTTCGAGAACCTGGATCCAAAGCTCGCCGTCACCGCCCTGCTCTCCCGAGAGGCTCGTCCCGAACGTTAAGCCTGCGCCGTGTGTTGCCGGTGCAATCCCCGACGCATTTTTTCAGCCTATCTAAACCCTCAGTTTGAGAGCAGCGGGGTCATCACCGTCTCAAGAGCACTTGGCTCGATCCCAAGGGACGAAAGCGCATTGCACCCGCAGGTGCTGGGCACCTGAAGTGAGCGATAGTTGTCCAGCGTAAAAAGGGGGTCGGGGAGCTGCTGCAACGCCAGGCCCTGAAGGCGCGCTGCCCAGTTCGGCACCCCGATCACCAGCCGGCGTTTTCCCATTGCTGCGGAGGTGAATTCGATCAACTCGCGAAACGTATACGTCCTGGGGCCGCAAAGATCATGGACGCGCAAGGTCCCGGGCGCACCCTCCCCTTCGAGCACACGCGCAAACGCCTCGGCAACATCGTCTACCCATACCGGAGCAAACTCGGCAGTGGGACACACAAGTGGAAACACCGGCAACCAGCGCAGCATCGCTGCAAACTGTCCGAAAAAATTGTCGCCCGCACCAAAAATGATCGAGGGCCTGAATACATCGACGGCAAGTGAATTCGTCGCGGCGGCGGCTGCCTCGCCGCGCGCTTTTGATCTGAGATAGGCGCTTGGCGGATCCTTCATATCGGCACGCAGCGCACTCATATGCAGATAGCGCCCGACCCCGGCCGCCTCACAGGCCTGCACCAGCCGGCCCGGCAATTCGGCGTGCGCTGATAAAAAACGTTGTCCGCGCGACTCGTGGAGAATGCCGGCAAGGTTGACCAGTGCGCTGTACCCCTTTAGGGCGTTGATACAGGCGTTTGTCGATTCGGTATCCACTTCAACGACCTCGACAGGGGCGAGACGCGCTGCAAGCGTATCCGAGAAACGACGGGTAAAAATCGTGACCCGATGGCCGCGCGACCTCAGCTTTGCGGCAAGGTGACGGCCGACAAAACCCGACCCTCCGACCAGTGCAACGGACTGTATTTGCGATGTATCAGGTGGACTGTTCATGACTCATGCCTGAGAGATGGGCGCGATGCATTGGTCACTGTCGTTACTGGGACTGTTGACGAACCGGCTGACGGCCGACAGGCGCATCGCATTTGCCGGTGGCCGAAGCATCTCAGTTGCGGTGTCCAGATCCAGTGAAGAGGCATCAAGCCACGTTTCATGATGCTCTGGGCTCAGAATCAGGGGCATCCTTGGATGCAGATCCCGACAGGATGCATTCGCCTCGGCGGTGATGACGCAGAAAGACTCAACCGGCGCCGCTCCCAGGGTCGTGTTGCGCGCCCAAAGACCCGCCATCAAGAAAGGTGCGCCGCCCTCAACCGTAAGATAGAAAGGCTGCTTGGTACCATCTGCCTGACGCTGCCACTCATAGTAACCGTCGCAAAGGACGAGACATCGACTGGTACGAAACCCGTCGCGGAACATGGGTTTTTGGGCAACCGTCTCAGCTCTGGCGTTAATCGGTTTGGGCATCTTGGGATTCTTGGCCCACGCAGGCGCAAAACCCCAGACCAGGGCCTTCAGGGTCGGGCCGGCGTCTCCAACACAGACTGCCATCGCCTCGCGTGAGGGAGCGACGTTGTAACTTGGGGCGACCGGCTCGTCTTGTCCCGCGACAAGTTCTGCAATACCGATCACCTCGAGAAAATCGGTTACTGGCCGGTGCCGGTCAAATCGACCGCACATCAGGAAAAAGCATCTGCAGGGGTTTCGTTGTCATCATTGGCAGACTCATCTAGATTTTAACTTCGCGAGCAATACTACTTCAGTTCATGAGCAGCTACGAAAACTATTCCCGGACCAGCGCCAGTTACGACGCCACCCGCCCGCCGCAGGGCCTTGAGATCATCCGGGAGAACCTGTCAATGAACGCGGTGCCGATGAAATCCCAGGCGCTGCTCGACGCAGGCTGTGGGACAGGTCAATACGCCGCTGCGCTCATCGATGAGGTTTCGCACATCACGGCGGTGGATCTGAACGAGGCGATGCTGGTGGCGGCCAGTAGCAAACTCGGCGCCGAGGTCGAGTCGGGGCGGGTGGTTTTCCATCAGGCTTCACTCGAGACCTTGCCGCTAGACGACGAGAGCGTTGACGCAGTGCTGGTCAACCAGGTCCTGCATCATGTGGCAGATGAGCCAGAGCAGAACTGGCCTTCGCACCAGCGGATCTTCGCTGAATTTGCCCGGGTCCTGAAACCCGGCGGCATCGTGACCATCAACAGTTGCAGCCATGCCCAATTGAGGTCGGGATTCTGGTTCTATCACCTGATTCCCGATGCGATCGAGCGTATCTGTGAGCGCACCTGTGACCCGGCTGCCATGGCCTCGCTTCTTAAGGCAGCAGGCTTCGGCGAGCCAAAGCACACCGTCGATCCGGGTATCGTGATGCAGGACGCTTCCTACTTCAAAGCCGAGGGCGTTTTCGATGCAGACTGGCGCAGCGGGGATTCGATCTGGGCTTTGGCGGCCCCGGATGAACTTGAGGCAGCGCTTGGCAAGGCACGCGAACTGGCTGAGATTGGAGAACTCCAATCTTTCATGAAACAGCATGATGCCCCGCGCAGTGAAGTTGGGCAATTGACTTTTTCATCTTCTCAGAAAATTTAATCGGCCGCCGGGCAGCCGCTTTCCACGCCTTGTTCACGGCAACCGTTAAAATCGTGTGGAAATTGCTTTAGACCTCTATCCATGCGAAGAATCCTGCGTTTTTTAGTGCCGTTACTGCTCGTGGGAGCAGGCGTTGCCATCTTCTTGCAACTTAAATCCTCAGAGCCCGAGGATATGCCTGCAGTTGTCACCGAGCGGCAGTGGCCAGTAGACGCGGTCCGTGTCGAGTTCCGGGAGTTGCGGCCGACGGTGCGACTCTATGGGCGTCTGGAGTCTCCCGCAGAGTCCAAAATCCGCTCGGCGCTTTCAGCTGACGTCAGTGCGTCCTATGCCCTGGTGGGATCAGCAGTCGGCAAGGGAGAGGTGCTGCTGCAATTGGACGATGTGGATGCCACTCTGGCACTCGCCCAGCGAGAGGCCGAGCTCGCGGAAATCGAGGCTCGCATCGAGAGCGAAAACAGCCGGTACCGCAACGACCTGGCTACGTTGGCCCAGGAACAGCAACTGCTGGACTTGGCCCAAAACGCTCTGGCACGCGCTGAGAAACTGGCCCAAACCCAGGCCGGAACGCAGGCGAATGTCGACAATGCCCGAGAGGCGGTGGCACGCCAGACGCTCAGCCTCTCCAACCGGCGCTACGCGATTGCGGATCATCCTCCGCGTCTCGCCCAGCTACAGGCCCGCCGCCAGCAGGCGCAGGCTCAACGCGACCAGGCTGCGCGGAATCTCGAGCGGACCCGTGTGGCAGCACCTTTTGCCGGGAGAATTACCGCCGTGCACGTCTCTCCGGGAGACCGCGTGCGCCCGGGAGACCGTCTGGTTGATCTCTTTGACACTACGTCCCTCGAGGTGCGCGCACAGGTCCCCAACCGTCACCTGAACGCGATCCGGCAAAGCCTTACGGACGGCATCACCATCGACGCGACAGTAATGATGGACGGCAGCGATTTCACGCTCGAACTGGCGCGGCTTTCAGCGAAAATCGAATCGGGAGAGGGCGGCGTCGATGCCTTTTTCCGATTCCGAGGAGACCGTCCGGCGCTGGAACTCGGCAGAACCATGGCGGTGCTCGTTACCCTGCCGCGTGAGAGAGGTGTTTTTGCCTTACCCGCCACGGCGATCTACGGCGCCGACTCAGCCTACCGCATTCGGGATGACCGGCTGGAACGGGTGCGGCTTCAGCGGGTCGGCGGCTACCGTAACGGCGAGTGGGGCAGCTGGAGCCTCTTTCGGGGCAAGACGCTCGAAGCTGGGGATATCCTCCTCGCGAACCAACTGCCGAACGCGGTTGAAGGCCTCGGCGTAGAAGTCATCTCGCTGCGCAACTGACAACTGAGTAGTCATTTGAAAACCTCGGTGCTCGCTGTCTTCGCCCGTCACCCGGTGGCGGCTAACCTACTGATGGTGATGATGATGATCTCGGGTCTTTGGGGGTTGTCTCAGCTCAACACCCAGTTCTTCCCGAGTTTCGATATCGACTTCGTCTCTGTTCGTGTGACCTGGCCGGGCGCAAGCGCAGAAGATCTTGAGACCCTCGTGACTGATCCCCTGGAACGTGAACTCAAGGGTATCGATAACGTTAAGGAACTTGCGTCACTGTCGGTGGACGGTCAGACGCTCATCACGCTTGAGTTTCGGGAAAACACAGACATGGGCCCTGCGCTGGACGAGGTCAAAGAGCGAGTGGATCTCGTCACCAACCTGCCCGATGGCGCAGACAACCCGAAGATCTCGCGCATCATCAACAATGAACTGGTGGCGAGTCTTCTCGTCAGCGGGCCCGACGACCAGCGTGGGCTGCGGGCACTGGTCAACCAGTTTGAACGGGAACTGCTCGAGCAAGGCATCTCCCATATCCGAATTTTCGGGCTCCCCGAAGAAGAAATCGCCATTCAGGTCTCGCCTGGCACCCTGCGTGAGCTCGGTCTCACGCTTGAAGACGTCAGCCGCAAAATTTCCGCAGCTTCACGGGACATGCCAGTTGGCATCATCGGGCGGGGGGAGTCCGCCCTGCAGCTTCGCTTCAAGGACCAACGCCGGCACGAATATGCCTTTGCTGACCTACCCGTGATCGTGGCCCAAGACGGCAGACTGCTGACCCTGGGAGACATCGCCACGATCACCCGGCGGCCGAAAAACGCCCAGACGGAGGTCAGTTTTCGCGGCAAGCCGGCGGTTGAGATGCGCCTCTCCCGTACCCGCGGTGCGGACAGCCTGGAATCGGC
>DLPX01000054.1:550-5035 GCA_002477475.1 Proteobacteria bacterium UBA7447 | reverse complement strand
GGGCTGCCGCCCGGCATCGGTCTTCATATTTACGACGAAAGATGGGAATACATCCAGGATCGGATTCAGCTGCTGCTGAAAAACGGCTTGTCGGGCCTCGTGCTGGTGATCCTGATTCTGTATTTCTTTCTCAATGCGCCCGCTGCCGGCTGGGTGACCATCGGCATCCCGACCTCTTTTCTGGCGGCGCTTGGCGTGCTGTACCTTTACGGCGGTTCGGTCAACATGATCAGTCTATTTGCGCTCATCATGACACTCGGCATCATTGTCGATGACGCCATTGTGGTCGGAGAAGATGCCGTGACGCACTTTGAGCGCGGCGAGGATCCTTTAAGCGCGGCAGAGGGTGGTGCTCGGCGCATGTTGGCGCCGGTCGTGTCATCATCGCTCACCACTATCGCGGCGTTTATGCCGCTGCTGCTGATCGGCGGCATCATCGGCTCGATCCTGCGCACCATCCCGATCATCGTGATCTGTGTCATTCTGGCGTCGCTGGTGGAATCTTTTCTGGTGCTGCCGGGGCACCTCAGAGGCACCTTCGCGCGTATGGGCCGCTACCGGCCCAAAGGGCTTCGCAAGAAACTGGATGTCGGCTTTGCACGCTTTCGCGAGGGCATCTTCCGCCCCATGCTCAGCGCCGGGGTTCGCGCGCGCTGGATTACCGTCGCACTGGCCATCGCTATCCTGACGAGCACCTTTGGGTGGGTGGCAGGCGGCCGGATCGCTTTCAATTTCTTCCCCGTGGCGGAGGGCCCGATCCTCTTTGCCAACGTGGATTTTGTCTCCGGCACTCCGGAATCCCAGGTGGCGCAATATCTTGAAGAGATTGAACAGGCCGCATGGGACACTGACGCACACTTTGGCGGCGGATTGGTTCGCACTGCCATCTCACGCAAGGGGCTTGGCGAAAGTGGCGACTGGGAAAGACGAAGCAGCGACAACATTGGCTCAGTGCTGGTCGAACTAATCAAGCCTGACGAAAGGTCCGTGCGCAACCGCCAGTTCATCAATGAATGGCACGCCCGGATTCCCAAAGCCGCAGGACTCGAAAATCTCTCCATCAAGGAGCCAACCGCAGGACCGCCGGGGCAGGACCTTGAGGTGCGCATCATCGGCTCAGATCTTGAGAGCGTGAAATCCGCCGCAATTGAACTGAAAAACGTGCTGAATGAAATTCCCGGCGTCTCCGGCGTGGAAGACAACATGCCCTACGGGCGCGAGCAGCGCATTCTCCAGCTGACCCCAACCGGCGAAGCGCTGGGACTCTCCGTGGAGAATCTTGGCCGACAGTTGCGGGCGGGGTATGAGGGCCAGTTGGTACAGGTGATGGCGGACAACGGGGATGAAGTCGAAGTCCGGGTGATGCTGCCGGACAGCGAGCGCGACCGCATCAACAGTCTGGAAGAATTTGAAGTCATGCTGCCAGGGGGCGGGGCGGTGCCCTTCGACAACGTCGTCAACATGACCCCTCGCCGGGGTTTTGATTCGATCCGCCACGTTGAGGGCAAGTTGGCCGTAACCGTCACCGGCGATGTTGATGACACCGTCAACAACGACAACCGTATCATCGCCAACCTCAAGGCCAACACCCTAGGCGAGCTTGAGACCCGCCACGGTGTGACGTTTTCTTTTGAGGGTCGTCAGGCCGATCAGCGCGAGACGCTCGCCGACATGCAGCGCGGCGCCCTGGTTGCACTCATCCTGATTTATCTGGTGCTGGCCTGGGTATTCGGCTCTTACGGCTGGCCACTGCTCGTCATGGTCGTGATTCCCTTCGGGCTTATCGGCGCCATCTGGGGTCACGTGCTGATGGGAATTGATCTCACCATTCTTTCCATGTTCGGCTTCTTCGGCCTGGCCGGAATCGTCATCAACGATTCAATCATTCTTGTCACGTTCTACAAGGAGTTACGCCAACAAGGAATGGCGGTGGAAAAAGCAGTAGTCGAAGCGGCCTGCCAGCGCCTTCGCGCCGTGCTCCTGACTTCTCTGACAACGATCGCAGGCCTAACACCGCTGCTTTTTGAGACCTCTTTGCAGGCGCAGTTTCTGATCCCGATGGCAACCTCTATCGCCTTTGGGCTGGCCTTTGCCACATTTTTGGTGTTGTTTCTGATTCCGTCCCTGCTGGCGATCTATGAACACTCATTTCTCGCCCGGCAAAAACCAATGAGCGCTGACACGCTCGAAGATCAGGCTGCAAGCTCTAACCAGACAGGCTGATGATCTGAACCCGGTGCTGCTTCATCGACCCAGCACCGGGCGATACATTCGCGAAGCCCCGCACTGACAAAGGCGTAATCCAGGCGTGCGGGCTGATCTTTAACGTCGGAAGTAAAACCTCCATCGGGATCTCCCCCAGCATATACCCAGGCATCGACAAAACCCAGAGGATGGGTGACCCGCCCGCCGTACGGCGACAGGGGCCCTGAAATGAGTTCGTATTCCGGGGTGTCTGGCGTACAGTTGAAGTCGCCCAGCATCACCGCATGCGCTGGCACCTCTTCTGACATCACTCCATCCGCCCAGTAGTCCCCCCCGTCATCAAGCGGATTCACCTCTATATTGCCGCATACGGGCAGGCCCTCGTAAGGCGTCTCTTCGTGAATACGCAGTAACTCCTGTGCCTGCGGCAGGCGTGTCTCGGAGCAAAGATGCGTGAGGTGGGTATTCATAAAACGGATACGGGTGCCCGAGAGCTGAACAGCGCATTCAAGGGCCGAGCGCTGGATGCTTAAGGGGCCGATGCTCGCCCTTTTCGGCAGCAGATGATGGCGGGTGTATTCGATCGGCTCCCTGCTCAAGAACAGGTTGCCAAACTGACGCCGCTGGGGTCGACCGTCCCCTCCAACGGTTCCTGTTGCCTGATCAACACCTGCACCAAAAGCATAGTCATAACCTGGAAACGCGTCGACGAGAACCTCGACCTGGTCCACCATATGAGAACGTGTCCAGAACCGGTCAACCTCCTGCAGCGCAATAACGTCTGCTCCCCTAACCGCATCGATGATCCGGCCGAGATCGACCTTGCTGTCACGGCCCCGGCCGAACTGGATGTTGTAGGTCACAATTTTGATCATGCTTTAAATGTAGCATTCAGCAAACGTTATACCCTTCCTAAACCCTGCAAAAAATTTTTCTTCTATAGTCATGTTTAGGTGGGGAGATAGTCCAAAAATTGTGATTCGAGATCCATTACAAAGAAACTGATGAGGTTATCTCTCATCCGATCCGGCTTCGATTTCTACATATGCTACTTCGCTCGCGGGAACGTCGTCGATCCAAGCACTTAATCCGGATTGCGCAGCAAGTTTCTAATAAGGTCAGAGTATTCCGATAAAGAAGGTACCTCTCGGTCGGCAACTTTGGCGCGGTCATCATACCGGCGTATTCGCACTGCATCCTCGTAGCCCGTCTGTTGCTCGAATTCAATGATCTCAGATTTTTCCATCGGCCCGCCTTGTCGCTCGAGACTCTTTTTTGAGGCATTCGAAAGCGACGACCAGTATTCTTTATCTAAAGAGCAAAGGTAACGTTTGGCTGGTACATGAAGGCGAATCGGCTGGGTAATCGACTCGGGAAAAAATGAGCTCAACCAATTCGCCCCGACGATTTCATGCTTTAAATCCTCCCCCAGAAAATCATTGCGCTCTTGGTGTTCATCCATCAAGAGATGGCCAACATCATGCAGTAAAGCTGCTGCGACTTCACTGTCGGCACGCCTTTCGCTCACTGCCAACGCGGCCGACTGTAGCGCATGTTCTAGCTGAGTCACAGACTCATCATATCGAGTCGCTCCTTGCTCAGAGATCCATGCGAACAGATCATTTGTGAACTGCGCAGGATCAGAGCGCCATATCGGAGTAGTCATTGCCATGGGTTATCCAGTTTCTAGGTTTTTACCGACCTTCCTTCGAAGTGGCCGATATTGCTGATACGCGCATAGGAGTCACTTTCTTGCTCAGCCATTTGACTCGCGCGCTTCTCGTAATAGGACTCTCTTAGGTCACCTTCTACCGCTGCGTTGTAAGTAAGATAAATTGCCCGCCGTGATTCACCGGAAAGATTTGCTCCACTTTTGTGTGGCGTGAACGAAGAGAAGCATACGATATCGCCTGTCCTGAGCTCAGCTTTCTTCCAAATCAGACTGGTGGCGACCTTATCGGATAGACATCCATCTCCATCAGTTTCTAGCAAGTCGCGACTGGAGTAGTCACTCAATTCGAGACATCCATTGGAAGAAGTCATGGGGTCCACTGCGATGAGGCAGGTAATGTGGTGCGAGAGTTGGTCATAGGCCGTGGCATCCTGATGAGGCCGAAAGCCTGCTCCACCCGCCAATTTATAGTTTACTTTTTCCTTGTAGAGGTGCACTGATGTACCCAGCAATTCCGCAACCGAATTTATCACTGCTCCCCGCGTAATCAGTTTTCGCAGATCCGGGTGATCCTCGATAAACCGTTCTGTGCGACAGATCTGGACCCG
>DLPX01000054.1:0-139 GCA_002477475.1 Proteobacteria bacterium UBA7447 | reverse complement strand
GGAACCAATGCCCGCACAGAAGCATCGAGTGTCTGGTTCAAAATCACCCACCCTTTGGTCATCCAGTGAATTCTTTGTTCTTCGGAGATAAAAGACATATTGTTTACCTGTTAACAAACTTTAATTAGCCCTCCACAAA